>CAYUEM010000138.1:0-7472 GCA_964442925.1 uncultured Hyphomonadaceae bacterium | reverse complement strand
CGCATATCTCCGGCATGTTGTTGGTGGCGGCCGAGACGCGATAGGCCTCTTCCATCCGGCCCTCAGCGGCCAGCATCAGCCAGTCTGGAATATTGTTCTGTAGCGGGCAGCCCTGCTGGCAGAAGGGCACGCCGCATTGCGAGCAGCGACCCGCCTGCGCGGTGACAGCGTCGGTTGAGAAAGTCTCATAGATCTCGTCGAAATCCTTCGCGCGCGCCTGCGTGCTCCGCTTGTCCGGCATGGCGCGTTCGACATTAATGAATCTCAGCATCGTGTGCGCCAAGTCAGCACCTCCAATTTGCGCATTTGCTGCTGTATAGCGCCGGATGCGTCAGCATCGCAAGGGAAATTTCCACTTTCCATATCGTTATGGTATTAGTTGTCAAAAAAATCTTCCCCGCTCCGTACCTGATTCAGGTATCAAGAATGTTGTTAAGTATTGAAATGATATTCGAAGCGGTAGTGTTGCATCTGGCATGAAAGCTGCCGATAAGCCGCATATCCTGTCCCACATGAAATGGCGGCACCGAACCCAATGTCGATTTTCCAGCTTGCCCTGATTGCAATCCTGCAGGGCGTCACGGAGTGGCTGCCGATCTCGTCTTCCGCGCATGTCCTTCTGGCAGCAGACTTTTTCGGCCTCAACGGGCGCGACGAATTGCTGATCAATGCGATGTCCCATCTCGGGACGCTGTTTGCGGTTCTGGCGTATTTCTGGCGCGATGTGCTCGGTGCCATTCGTGGCGGTTTCGAGCTGGTTGGCATTGGCCGCGAGCCGCTCAATGCCCTGTCGCCGCGCGCGGGGCTGGCGCTCTGCATCATCGTGGCAACGCCCGTCGCCGTGATTGCCGGTGTCGCGCATGAGGCGCTGTTGCCACCGTCGGTGCAGGAGATGATGCGCAGCGTGTGGACCGTTGCCGGCGCGACCATCGTTTTCGCGCTCCTGTTGTGGTGGGCCGATATTGCCGGCGGGCAGACGCGCCATCAGAAGGACATGACGCTTGGCCATGCTGCAATGATTGGCGCGACCCAGGCGATTGCTGCGCTGATACCCGGAACCAGCCGTTCGGGTATCACCATGACGGCGGCGCGGGCGCTTGGCTATGAGCGCACACAGGCGGCGCGTTTCTCGATGCTGATCGGCGCGCCCCTGCTGGCGGCGGCTGGCGGATATGCGCTCGTGCAGCTGGCCAGTGCAGATGTTTTGGAGATCGCCGCCGGGGGCGTTAAACTGGGCGATGGCCTGCTGGTCGCGTTGTTGTCGTTCCTGTCGGGCATCGCCTCGATCTGGGTGCTGATGGCGCTGCTGAAGCGGATGAGCTTTCTGCCGTTCGTGATCTACCGGCTGGTGCTCGGCGCGGTGCTGATCCTGACGAGCCCGTCGATTGGCCTCTGGCTGTAAGCGACGGTCAGGCCCGCGAACGCGGCGGATAGCCGGCAGCACTCAGCGCGTCGATCACTTCCTGCGTGTGCTGGCTGTCGCGCGTTTCCATCAGGATGTCGAACTCCGCGCCTTTGGCCGGAACATCCAGCGCAATGCGGTTGTGCGCAACCTCGATGATATTGGCGCCATTGTCGCCGATGATTTTCGAGACAATCGCCAGCAGGCCCGGCCGGTCATCGCCGATGATGCGGATATTCACCAGCCGCTGTTCACGCACCAGTGCGCGCATGAACACAGATGCCAACAGGCGCAGGTCGATATTGCCGCCGCAAAGGATCAGCCCGACGCGCCGCCCGGAAAACCGCGCCGGATGCGCCAGCAGGGCGGCAAGCCCTGCTGCGCCTGCGCCTTCGACAACAGTCTTTTCGACATCGGCAAGCAGAGTGATGGCGCGTTCCAGATGGTCTTCCTCGACCAGAACGACGTCATCGACGAGACCCTTCGTCACCGCAAGGCCAACCGCGCCCGGCGTCTTGACCGCGATCCCCTCGGCGATTGTCGAGCCGCCCGACTTCATCTCCTGCCCGCGCAAGGCTGCATACATCGCCGGATACATTGCCGCCTCAACCCCGATCACGGATATGTCGTGGCTGACCCCCTTGGCCGCCGTGGCGACGCCGGCAATCAGTCCGCCCCCGCCAATCGGCACGATCAGCGTGTCGAGTTCTGGCTGGTCTTCCAACATCTCCAGCCCGAGCGTACCTTGCCCGGCCGCGATCACCGGATCATCATAAGGGTGGATGAAGGTGTAGCCCTCGCGGTCACGCAACATGAAAGCGTGCGCGGTCGCCTCGATCAGCGTCTCACCTTCCAGAATGACCCGTGCGCCATGATCACGAGTGTGCTTGACCTTGTTGAACGGCGTCGTCACCGGCATCACGATCGTGACCGGTATGCCCAACCGGCGGCCATGATAGGCCACGCCTTGCGCATGATTGCCCGCCGACATCGCGATTACGCCATTTTTCTTTTCAGCTTCGGTCAGGCTGGACAACTTGTTGAGCGCACCGCGTTCCTTGAAGCTTGCAGTGAACTGCAGGTTCTCGAACTTCAGCCAGACCTCAGCGCCGGTGATTTCCGAAAGCGTGCGCGACCGGCGCAGCGGCGTGCGCGCCACCTGTCCGTCGAGCAGCTTTGCCGCTGCACGCACATCGGCAAGTGAAAGGGGCAGAGGGTCGGTCATGTCGGGTCACTTTCGGCGCGGCAAGGCGAACGCGCGAAACTATGAGGACCGCCACGAAAGGGCAAGCCAGCGCGCTCATTCGCCGAGCGCGTGCAGCCCCTGCCCGTGACGGCGCAGCCAGGCGCGTTGGCGCTTCCAGTCTGGCCGGCAGGTCGCCACCTGTGCCCAGAATGCCGGCGAATGGTTCATTTCCAGCCGGTGTGCGACCTCATGGGCGGCGACATAATCGAGCACCTCTGGCGGTGCGCAGATCAGCCGCCAGGAAAAGGACAGCCGGCCATCATGCGTGCAAGAGCCCCAGCGCGAGCGCGTATCCTTGACCGTGATCCGGGTCACCGTGACACCCAGCCTGGCCGCATGGCGCTCAACCGCATCACCGATATCGCTTGCAGCCGCCCGTTTGAGGTAGCGCGTCACCCGGGCCGCAAAACTCTCCGGGGCCCCGGGCGCGCTCAGCATCAGGTGCGGCTCGAAGGTCAGGCGCGCCATCCGGCCCGTGCCCTCAAGACTGAGCCGGCAGGGCTCGCCGCGCAGCGGTATGGTTGTTCCGGGCGCAAAGGCGAGGCGCGGCGGGGCGGCAGCCAGCCGGCTGGCGATCCAGTCGACCCGTTCTGCAGCAAAGGCGGCAGCCGATGCCAGCTGGCGCGCCGATGGTGCCACGGCCACCGCCTCGCCAGCGCGTTCATCCAGCCGCAGGATCAGCCGGCGCGCGCGCGGATTGACCTCCATGCGAACCGTCACTGTGGCACCACTCGAACTGCGCAGCGCCATCTTCTGGCCATTCTCTGCAAACATGATAAACCCGAATCGTTTAGGGTGAGTGTAGGACTTCACCTTCTCCATGGGGATTAAAAAATGAAACATCTGCTGATAAGCGCCGCCGCTGTTGCTCTGCTTGCAGGCTGCGGAAACAACACTTCGAATGGCGATCTTGAAAAAGCCGGCGAGAAAGCGGTTGAGTCCGCCGAGAGCGCACTGAAGGATCTCGGCAAGATCACCCTGCGCAAGGGCGATGCCTCGCAGGCCACAGCGGCTCTGACGGCGATGTCGCTCAATGATTCAGGTTCCGGCCGGATCACATTCGACAGCAAGTCGGTCGACGGTGACGGCGCAACTTATGAAAATGTCGTCCTTGCCGTTGCGGACGAAGACGATTCCGGCGCGACAATCAAGGTCGGGCGAATGGAGCTGGACGGTCTCGACATGACCGAAACCGGCGCGAGCTTTGCGAAAATAAGTCTCTCCGACATCGAACTGATCCCTGATGACCCGGAGGATGCGCAGGAAGGCCAGCTCAAAGTCGCCAGCATCGAGCTGCTCAATCCCTCGCCGCAGCTGGCCGCCTGGGTCGCAACGCTGACCGGCGATGGCGCGCCGGGGCAATTCCCGGAAGGTGCAGACTTATCCTTCGACCGGTTCGCAATGGGCGGTCTCGATTTCGCACTTGATGACGGTGACAGTGTCGTCGACATGGCGCTGTCCAGCATCGAAATTGGCGGCGTCAAGGATGAGGGCGTCGCCGTTGCGTCGCTGCAGGGCCTGACGCTTTCCGGCAGCGATGACGAAAAACCCTTCAGCGCGCAGATCGGATCGATTTCGCTGCAGGGCGCTGATCTCTCCTTCATCGACGCAATTCGCGAGAATGCCGGCGACGAAGAGGAAATGGTCGCTGCGATCCTGTCGTCAGCCTATGCCAATCCGATGGATCCGGGCTTTGATGCATTCGTGCTCGACAATCTTGCCTTTGAGGGCGACGGCGTGAAATTTGCGCTGCCGGGCCTGAGCTCATCAATTGAACGCAATGCCGAGGGCCAGCCAGTGAAGTATATCACGCCGCCCTACAAGGTGACGCTTTCGGCGGATGCGGCTGGCGGCGATTCGGGCAGCGAACTGGCCAGCGCACTCGGCATGGTCGGGTATGAAACCGTCGAGCTGACCGGCGCTGCCGTTTCCAGTTACGATCCCGACAAGGACATGCTCAGTTTCGGATCCGGCGAAAACTACATGAAACTGAAAGATGGTTTCGAGTTCCGTATGGGCGGCAAGATCGAAGGTTACAGTGCTTATGCCGCATCCTTCGCCAAAATGGATTTTGAAGACATGATGAATGGCGGCGAGCCGGACCCGGAAATGATGCAGCAGGCGTTTTCGCAACTGAAGGTTCACGGCTTCGATTTGCAACTGACCGACGACTCGCTTGTTGATCGCCTGTTCAATCTTGCGGCGGCGCAATCGGGTGAGGACCCCGCACAATTGCGCAGCCAGGCGGTTGCGATGACGGCGATGGGACCGATGATGGCCAGTCAAATGGGTATTGACATGAATATCGTCACCGACGCGACAACGGCGGTCGCGGAATTCCTGCAGGAACCGGGCACGCTGAGCATCAAGCTGGCGCCCAGTCAGCCGCTGACAATGGACACGTTCATGGCGATGGAAGACCCCTCGGCGATCACCAAGGAATTCCTCGGCCTTGAAATCACGCACGCCAAATAAGGCGCGGATTTTCAACAATCTCGCATGACATCGCGCGCATTCCTCACCCAGAGGAATGCGCGCCTTGCTTTGTCGCGCGGGCGGGCCTTAGTGTCTTTGCATGAAACTGGCTTATTTTGGTGATGTCGTCGGCCGGCCCGGTCGGCAGGCAGTCGAGCGCCACCTGCCCGGCCTGAAGGCCCGGCTTGGGCTCGATTTTGTCGTCGTCAATGGCGAGAATGCCGCGGGCGGCTTTGGCCTGACGGCAGCGATTGCGCAAGACCTGCTGGATGCCGGTGCCGATTGCCTGACGCTCGGCGACCATGCCTGGGACCAGCGTGAAATGCTGGTCGAGATTGAGCGCGAGCCCCGCATCCTGCGCCCGCTCAATTATCCAGATCATGCGAGCCCGCCAGGTCGCGGGGCCAGTCTCTACACGCTAGACGACGGTCGCCGCGTCGGCGTCATCCTGTTGCAGGGCAATGTATTCATGCGCTCGACGCTGGAAAATCCGTTCAGCCGGGTTGCCCGCGCACTGGAAGAGCTCGCCCTTGGAACGGTCTGCGATGCCGTGATCGTCGATATCCATTGCGAGGCGACATCGGAAAAAATGGCGATGGGCCATTATTGCGACGGACTGGCCAGTCTGGTTGTCGGCTCGCATACCCATGTGCCAACCGCCGACGCAATGATCCTGACCGGCGGCACGGCCTATCAGACCGATGCCGGCATGTGCGGCGATTATGACAGTGTCATCGGCATGCAGAAGGACATCTCGATCTACCGTTTCGAGACCCAGATGCCGGGCGAGCGCTATCAGCCGGCGCTTGGCGAGGGCACGCTTTGCGGCGTCTATGTCGAAACCGATGACGCCAGCGGGCTCGCGCGTGCCATTGCACCGATCCGCATCGGCGGCCAGCTGATCGAAACCATACCCTGAGACGCAAACGGGCTCTGCCAGGTGCCGGCCCGTGGCGGTGTTGTCATTCATCGCTTCAAACAGATTGCGCCGAACTGAAACTGCCGGCGGTTTCGATATCAGCGCCATGCCTGGTCACATAGTGCACCAGCCATTTCGAGAAGTGCTGCGGGTGTCTGGATATTTCACAGGCCAGCTCTTGCAGGCTTGTCCAGCGGACGGCGCTTGCTTCGGCAGCATTCGGCCTCGGTGTGTCGCAGCAACGCCCAGACAGCACATGCACGAACTCGTTTTCGATCAGGCCATTATCGAGCTCGGCGCGATAGCGGGCGAAAAAGGCGTGCTGAAGCGACACGTCAAGCCCGAGTTCCTCGCCGACGCGGCGTTCCGCTGCCTTGCTGACGGGCTCGCCGGGGCGCGGATGCCCGCAACAACTGTTCGCCCACAGCCCCCCGGAATGGTATTTGCGAACAGCACGTTTCTGCAACAGTGTCCGGCCTGCCGCATCGAACAGGAACACGGAGAAGGCGCGGTGCAGCGCGCCGGTCAGGTGGACATCGATCTTCCCCGCCGGCCCGATCGGACGATCAGCTTCATCAACACGGATAACCTGCTCGCGGACATCCGACACCTGGAAATCCTGAAGTGTCATTGCGTGGCACTCCTTGCGTGCGAGCGTCCGGTCAACAGGCCGTCAATCAGCGCCATGTGCGGCACGGTCAGCGCCGCAAGGCCAATGAAGATGACATTCAGAAGGGCAGTGTCGATGTCAGGCGCTGAGGGCATGATCGAGAGAAAGACGGCAAATGCCGCGATCAGGGTGATAAGGGTCATCACCGCCGAAAGGCCGATCAGATGGGCCCGCGCGTCGGCGCCCGCGTGCGCGAGCAGGCGGCGAAGGTGGCGCGGGGAATGCAGGGCGCAGAAATAGACCGCAAACCAAAGCAGCGGCGCCAGCGCGGCTGCCAGCAGGGTGAGCGCTGCGAGACCGGCCCATCCGCGCCAGTCCGCGGTGTCAAATCCGCCGATCAGGCCGGCGACCGGCAGGGCGAGCCATGCCAAAACGCAAGCCATGCGCTGGATCTCGACAAGGCCCACGCCCGCAGGCCCCGAAAGTGCCGCATAGATGTCACCTACCGCGCCGGGCCAGAAAACGGCCGGGGCGCCGAGCAGGGCCGTGCCTGCCGAAAGCCGCAGGACCGGTGCCTGCGCCTCGGCGAAGTCACCCCCGAAATGCCAGGCCGAGATCAGCAGGAAGACCGCGAGACTGATCACCGGCGCGGCCAGCCAGACGGCAATCACCAGCGCGGCAAGAAGTGTATAGCCAGCCAGAAACAGTGCCGCATGCTTGGGCCCGCGCACCAGCCCGAGCCTTGAGGCCAGCCAGGCATCGGCCGCGCCATGCGGCAGGCCAACCAGTGCGATCCCTGTCAGGGCAATCGCGATCTGCG
>CAYUEM010000137.1:0-7645 GCA_964442925.1 uncultured Hyphomonadaceae bacterium | reverse complement strand
GACCGCATCACCGGCTCGATGCAGCGCGCCATGGACGAGACCGAGCGCCGCCGCGTCAAGCAGCTCGCCCATAATGAGGAACACGGCATCACGCCGACCACGATCAGGCGCGCCGTCTCCGACATCCTCGGCGAGCTTGGCGAGAAGCGCTCCACCGGCGGGCGCCAGCAACTCAAGGGCGGCAAGTCACGCAGCCGGGGCGAGCGGCGCGGCGTGGCGGAATCTCCCGTTGCACTCGAAGGCGCACCGGGGCACAATCTCCAAGCGCACATCGCCGACCTCGAACGCAAGATGCGAGACGCAGCTGCGAACCTGGAATTCGAGGAAGCCGCGCGGCTGAGGGACGAGGTGAAGACGCTGCGGGAGAGGGAGTTGGGGGTTTGAGGAGGTCTTCGCAATACTTGTCCTTCTCCAAAAGAAAATCACTGCAGAAATTTGCGATTAGATTCAATTCCGTAAGACTACGTCCGCATGAAATTAATTCGGTATTTGCCTTCCTTTGGTCAGAACGCAACTGGATTGTGGCGGTGATGGCGCTGATATTAGCAGCCTCTGGGGTCATTATTTGGATTCTTGAGGCTGGTGATAGAAAGACCCAACGGCAAGCGCAGCGGGTGGCGGTAATTCATTCTTTGCACCAGCAACTTAACACTCTGCTCAACGAAAGCGATAGCAGTTTTTCTGCGGTAAATTTACCTTACATTATATCCGAGTTGAACGCACTCGATCAACCAATTCGTATAGCGTCGGATACGGTTACAATCCAGCGCGGAGACCTAGACTGCCTTCGTGACACTACGATTTTTGCTGACACTGTGACATTCGATCACAGTACGCTATTAGAAGCTGATTTGACGATTTATGCTAATCGAGTGGTTTTAATCAATCGAATATAATCAACACTTCAATTTATATACTAGCAAAAGACGATGCATCGGCAGATCCGGCAGTGGTGTTTAGGGAATCGTTCATTTACGAAAGCCCTCTGTTATTCACCAAATTCCGATCCGTTTCTTTTGATGGAGTGATAGACTACAACCGAAGAACGGCATCGTCCGTGAAAACAAAAAGCATTTCTTTAAAAAACTCTTTTTTTATTGGTAGGTTGCCTATTCCAAATTTGTTGGATTCGATAGAGAGTTCTTTTGAATATAAATTTGAATGGAGCGTAGAAAACGTCGGTGTTTATAATTTTGAGGGTGATTTAATGAGTGATATTCGTGCGAGAGGTGTGAAACTTGATCAAATGTTAGCTTCGTTATCGGGAGATGATTTGGGAGAAACAACATCCTATGGTAAGTATGAAGATAGTTTTTGCACTTATTATGGAAACAGGATCGTGGATTCGAACGAATCGTGCCCCGCATTAGGGATATATATAGGTCGCACCGGGTATGATTTGTTTGATGGCCCTTATGGTATAGATCAAATATTTGCGTTCAAGGAACAGCCGAGTGGCTCTTTCATTACGGCAGAGAGCGACGGGGTTTTCTCTAAAGATCGTAAAAACGTCGGCAACTATTTCTCTGCGTACCGGATGCCTCTGATGTCCGGCGCCGGTCACTCTGAGCTTCCACGAGTCAATTGCTCAAGCAAGCGACGCTTCGTGCCGCAGTAGCAAGCGGCGCTTCGCGCCGTGTAGGGCGGGCCTTGGCCCGCCGTTTGTCGTTTGCGGAATTGGGGTGTTCCGTTGTTTTTTGATGTTGGTGGGCCGAGGCCCGCCCTACCGGTATGTGGATAACGCGGTATTTTGGCGGGCCAAGGCCCGCCCTACGGGGTTGCGTGGCTCGCCTGTTCCGTTCATGTTCCTGTTATGCCGGAGTATCGCCGTCTGTTCGTGCCGGGGGGCACCTATTTCTTCACGCTGTGTCTTGCGGACCGGCGCGCTGACACGCTGGTGCGCCATGTCGATGCGCTGCGGGCGGCCTATCGCAAATGCGTGGTGGCGGCGCCGGTGGAGACGCTGGCCATTTGCATCCTGCCCGATCACCTGCACATGGTCTGGCGGCTGCCGGATGGTGATCATGATTTTTCCAGCCGGATCGGGCAATTCAAGGGCGCATTCACGCGAGCGCTCCCCGACACCGCCAAGCAGGAAGGACGCAAGCGTGAACGTGGCATCTGGCAACAGCGCTTCTGGGAGCACGCGATTCGCGACGAGACCGATCTCGAAAACCATGTGAATTACATACATTTCAATCCGGTCAGGCATGGCCATGTGCGTGACATGGATGAATGGCCCTGGTCATCCTGGCACCGATTCAAGCGCGATTATGGGCAGGCATGGAAGCCACCGCCGGCGATGCGCGCCGAGTAGGGCGGGCCTCGGCCCGCCGTTTTTCGTTTGTGAAATTGGGGTGGTCCGTTGTTTTTTTTGGTGTTGGCGGGCCGAGGCCCGCCCTACCGATATGTGGATAACGCGGTATTCTGGCGGGCCTTGGCCCGTCCTGCGGGAATGACGCCGGCACTGGCGCTGCGCTGTCAGCCGGGTAAGATTGCGCCATGGTGATGCAGGCGCAGACTGGCAGGCGGAAAGAGCGGCGCGGGCGGCGGGTGTTGTCGCGGATCGCGCGGCTGATCTTTGCCTCCAACATGGCCGGGCTGGTGGTGCTGATCATCGGCGCGATGGTGCTCAACGAGATGCGCGCCGGGCTGGTCGTCTCCAAGCAGCAGGACCTGCTCGGTCAGGCGCAGATCTTCACCAACCTGCTCAGCGAAGGCGCGACTTTCGGCCAGCCGGTGCCGCGACTCGACGGCGAGCTGTCGCGCGCCACGATCCGCTCGCTGGCGCTGCCGGTAACCGTGCGCGCGCAGGTGCGCACCCGTGAGGGCGAGATTGTCGCCGACAGTTTCATGCTGTCAGAGCGGGTCGATGTCAGCGCGCTGCCGTCGCTGCGTGAGCCCGGAGCCGTCCAGCGAATGAGCGCGCGCCTGTCGGACTGGGCAAGCGGCCTGCTGACGCAGATCCTGCCCGAGCGCGGCTCCGGAGCGGTCAGGGCGCGCAGTTTCGAAGAGGAGTTCGACGCCGTGATCGCCGGGGAAACCGCCGCCAGCCAGCGCTTTTCCGATCGTGGCCAGCGGGTGATCTCGGTCTCGATGCCGGTGCAGCATGTCTCCGCAGTGGTCGGCGTGCTGACGCTGGAAGCGAGCGATGTCGAACAGATCGTGCGGGCCGAGCGCGCCGCGCTGATCCCGTTCATCGCCGTCGCCGTTCTGGTGGCGCTGATCACCACCGGCCTTCTGACGCTGGGCATCGCGCGGCCGCTGCGCAAGCTGTCGGAGGCGGCCGACAATGTGCGGTTCGGTTCCGCGCAGACGCTCGACCTGCCGCAGATCGCACGCCGGCGCGACGAGATCGGCGACCTTGCCCAGTCGATGCAGGCGATGACCGATGCGCTGCTCGACCGGATTGTCGCCAATGAGCGGTTTGCCGCCGATGTCGCCCATGAACTGAAAAACCCGCTGACCTCCATCCGCTCAGCCGTCGAAACCGCCGAACGCGTGCAGGACGACCCGGAAAAACGCGAAATCCTGCGCCGGCTGATCGCGTCCGATGTCAAGCGGCTCGACCGGCTGATCACCGACATTTCCAATGCGTCGCGACTGGAGGCGGAGATGACGCGGGTGCCGCGCGAAAGCCTCGATATCGGCCGTTTCGTCGAGGATGTCGTGCGCACCTATGACGCGACGCTGGAAAGCGGACAGACAGCGGTGCGGTTCATCGACGAAACCGGCGGCGGGGGCCTTCTGGTGCGCGGGCGCGAAACCGCGCTGGGGCAGGTGCTGCGCAATCTGATCGACAATGCCCGCAGCTTCTCGCCGCAAGGCGGTGAGGTCCGCGTCAGTCTCGCACAGGGCCATGACGGGCCGCAGACGCTGGCCAGCATCCGGGTGGAAGATGACGGGCCCGGCATTCCGCCCGACAAGCTGGAGACAATTTTCGAGCGGTTCTATACGGACCGGCCCGCCGGCACCGCCTTCGGCAACAATTCCGGTCTCGGGCTTTCGATCGTCAAGCAGATCGTCGCGCTGCATCAGGGGCAGGTGCGCGCGGAAAACCGCGATGAAGGCGGCGCGCGCTTCGTGGTCGACCTGCCGGCGGCGTGATTTGTGGCCCGCCCCTGTCCTTCGACAGGCCGCAGGATGAGGGCGAGCAGGGGCTTTTCCCGTGACCGGGGCTTTCCCGCTTAGCGCATTCGCCCGCGTTCGAGGTCTTCGCTGAGGCGGATGACTTCTTCTTCGCCCGACAGGCGGTGGCGGTAGACCTGGGTGTTTTCCAGAACCCGCTGGACATAATTGCGGGTCTCCGAGAACGGGATGAACTCGACCCAGTCGATCACGTCAACCTCGCCCTTGCGTGGGTCGCCATAATCCTCAATCCAGCGCTCAGGCCGCGAGGCCCCGGCATTATAGGCCGCCGCTGCCATGATATAACTGCCATTGAAACGCGCCAGCAGCGTGTCGAGATGCGCCCCGCCGAGCGTCATGTTGTAACCGGGATCATCGGTCAGCCAGGAGGTGCGATAGGGCAGGCCGCGCAAGCGTGCCTCCTGCCGCGCCGTTGCAGGCAGGAACTGCATCAGCCCGCGCGCATTGGCATGTGATATCGCGCGCGGGTTCATCTCGCTTTCCTGACGCGACAAAGCGAGCATCAGCGAGCGCTCGACCTGCGGATCACGCAGGAGTGGATACTCAACCAGCGGATAGGCTGCGTCGGGCACGACGATCCCGCGCGCGAGGCCGGATTTTGCCCCGCGCACACCCACGCCATTGTGCTGGTATTCGTCGCCGAGCTGTTTGAGCAGTGCAAATTCGGCCGGCGTGCTCAGCTGGTCATCGAGATGATAGGCGAATTTCAGGAACAGTCCGGCTTCGCCAGCCTCACCGAGCAGGCGCAGGGCCTGAACCAGCGGACGCGCTTCGAACGCGGCGATTTCGGTTGCATCAGGCTCTGGCGGCGCGGTGAAGCTGAGCCGGCGCTCGCCGATCCGTTCTGCGGCCAGCTGGCCGTAATAGGTGTAATTGTGCTGCGCTGCGGCGGCATAGGATGCTTTCGCGGCTTCGCGGTCGCCGAGGGCATCAGCCGCGCGCCCGGACCAGTAATCAGCGCGGGCATTGCTGATCGGTGTGCTGACGCCTTCGGCCAGGCTGGCGAAATGGCGCGAGGCCCGCAGCGAATCGCTCTGGTGGCGCAGCGCGACCCATCCGGCGGTCCATTCGGCCTCGGAGAAATCAACACCTTCGGTCAGGCCATGCGGAGCCGACAGCTTGTAGGCCGTGTCGAAGTTACGGTCTTTCAGGGCGCTGCGCAGGGCGATATTGCGCTCATCCCAGAGTTTGTGACGCCCGGCTGGAGGAACTGCAGCGCCGTCAATCCCGACAAGCAGCGGTATCGCATCGTCGAGGCGTCCGCGCCGGCGGCGCCACTTCGCGCGGTCATGCAACAGGCCGGGATGATCAAGCAGGTGCGGGGGCACGGCATCGATGGCGCTGTTGACGCCGCGTGATCCGGCCTGCAGCGCGATTCGCGCTTCGACAAGCCGCCGCCAGTCGGCATCAAGGCGCGGTTTCAGGCTGTTGGCGGCGGAGCGCTGGCCGGTCCAGAGCAGGAAATCGACGCGGCGCTCATGATCTTCACGGGTCAGCAGGCTGCCATAGCGTGCAAGGACAAAATTGGTCGCCGTGCGATCAAGCGTCGAGCCGTGCCAGGCTTCGCGGACCATCTGCGCGGCCTTCTCGGTCTCGCCGAGCTCCGACCAGGCACGGGCGAGTGCGATCCTGCCTTCTCCCGTTTTTGGCGGTGAGGCTGCAAACCAGTCGATCCGCTTGCGCGCAGACAGTGCCGACAGGTCGATGATCTCTTCGGCGCGGTTGCGCATCCGGAAGGTGTCGGGCCAGTTGTCGAGCCGCGTCATGGCCTGCGATATCTCGTCAAAGCCCATGCCGGGAGGGCCGGAACTGGCGCGCCGCCACAAGATCAGGTCTTTAACGATTTGCGCGCGCGCTTCGCCCTGAAGCCGTCTGATGCGGCTCCAGTCGCCGCTTTCGGCGGCCGCCAGCGCGTCGTGCAGGATCGCGGCATCCTGCGTCGATACCACTTTCGAGGCGTAGGGGCGCTGCGGCTTGAGGCTGGGCGCAGTTGGCGCGCGCGCCTCAGCGATTGCGGGCAGCGCGAGCGAGAGGATGAGCGAAAAAATCAGCGTACGGGGCATTTAAAGCTTGCTGCCTCTGGTTTAAGTGGAAACCTGTTTCAAAAATCCGGCTGCGATGTGATCATCGCCAATCGTAATCAACTTTAGAATCACGGCGAGAATACGATGTTTCAGGGCTCCATCCCAGCGCTTATCACGCCTTTTCGAAATGGCGAGGTGGATCGTGATGCCTACGCCGCGCTGATTGAGCGCCAGATCGCGGCCGGCTGCGGCGGAATGGTGCCGGTCGGGACCACGGGGGAAACCTCGACGCTGACGCATCAGGAGCATCGCGACACGGTATCATTGTGCATCGAGATTGCCGCCGGGCGCGTGCCGGTGATTGCCGGGGCGGGGTCGAACTCCACGGCTGAGGCAATTTCGCTGGTGCGTCATGCCAAGACCGCCGGGGCCGATGCGGCGCTCGTGGTGTGTCCGTATTACAACCGGCCTGACCAGCGCGGTCTGGAGGCGCATTACACCGCGATCAATGATGCCGTTCAGCTGCCCGTGATCATTTATAACGTGCCCAAGCGCACGGCCAGCGACATCCTGCCCGATACGGTCGGACGGCTGGCGCAGTTGCCGAACATTGTCGGCATCAAGGATGCGACCGGTGATATGGAGCGCACCTATCGGCATCTCGACCTGATCGGCGAGGCGCAATTCGTGTTGCTGTCAGGCGACGATCCGACCGCGCTGGCCTTCTGTGCGGCCGGCGGGGTGGGCTGCATCTCTGTAACGGCGAATGTTGTACCGGAAAGGACCGCGGCGATGTATCGTGCGGTGCTGGCCGGCGATTTCGACACCGCGCGCGCGATTGATGCCGAGCTGTTCGATTTGCACAAGGCGCTGTTCCTCAGTCCCAGCCCCGGCCCGACCAAATATGCGCTGGCAAAGCTCGGCCTGTGCCAGCCAGACCTGCGCCTGCCGCTGGTCGGCCCGGACGCCTCGGTCTGCAAACAGGTTGACGCGGCGATGGCGCGCGCCGGGGTCTGACGGCAAGCTTATGGCAAAGAACCGGACCAAAGGGCGCGGCGACGGCCTGATCGCGGAAAACCGGCGCGCACGGCGTGACTATTCAATCGGAGACACGCTGGAGGCCGGCATGATGCTCGTCGGCTCAGAGGTGAAATCCCTGCGCGAGGGCCGGGCGAACATTGCCGAATCCTACGCCTCCGTCGAGGGCGGGGAGCTGTGGCTGATCAATGCCGACATTCCCATCTATCCGGCCGCAAACCGCTTCAATCACGAGCCGAAACGCAAGCGCAAGCTGCTGGTTTCGCGGCGCGAGCTTGCCCGCCTGTCACAGGCCGTCGAGCGCGAGGGGCGCACGATTGCGCCGCTGAAAATGTACTTCAATGATCGCGGCATCGTGAAGCTGCTTATCGGCGTGGCGACGGGCCGCAAGTCCCACGACAAACGTGACGTCGAAGCCAAACGCGACTGGGACC
>CAYUEM010000136.1:0-7661 GCA_964442925.1 uncultured Hyphomonadaceae bacterium | reverse complement strand
CAACAAGTTCTCAACCGACCTCAACCGTCTTGCCGACCAGCTCGACAGTTTTTCGCAGGATGTGCTGGTGCGCCTGTCGCGGCGGCTTTCCGATATATCGGCGGGGAGCTGAACAATGGGCGTTCAACTGGGAACCGGGCGAGTGGCGAGAGGGCGGCGCGCCCTCAATGCCGAAATCAATGTCACGCCTTTTGTCGATGTGATGCTGGTGTTGCTGATCGTGTTCATGATCACGGCGCCGTTTCTGGTGCGCGGTGAGGAAATCTCGCTGCCAAAAACCCAGTCACAGCAATTGCCGGAAACCTCGACCCAGCCCCTGTCACTGACGCTGACCGCAGACGGGCGCATCTTTCTCAATAATGAAGCTGAAAACGAGATCACGATCGAGCAGCTTGGCCCGCGTCTCGCCGAGATTGCCGGTGCCGGCTATGACCAGCTGATCTATCTGCGCGCCGATGAGACCGCATCGCACGGCCTGGTCATGGATGTGACATCGCGGGTGCGGCTGGCCGGTTTCACCCGGATTGCCTTCGTCACCGATCTGGCAGAAAAAGGAGGACGCTGAGCCACCATGCTGCGCGGCCTTCCTGCCTCTGTCGTGCTGCACGCCGCCGTTCTGGCGTCAGGGTATATCGTCCTGCCGGGCCTGCACCGCAATCTGGAAACCGTCTACACGGTGATCCCGATTGATGTGGTCAGTGTATCGGAGGTGCCCGATATCGCACCACGGCTTGAGCGCGAGCCGGAAAAGGCCGAACCGGAAATCGAGCCGCCGCCGCTGGAGGAATTTCTCGAGGATCTCGAAACCGTGCCGGACGAGACCCTGCCGGAAGATGAGCCGCTCGCGCCGGACGAGGTTGCCCCCCCGCCCCCCGAGCCGGAACCTGTCCTGCTGCCTGACGAAGACACGGAAACACCCGAGCCGGATGAGCCGGACACACCGCCTGAGCCGGAAAAGCCCGAAATCGTCCAGCCGGAACCGGAAACCAACGAGCTGGAAGATTTCCTCGGTGAAGCCTCCAATCTGTTCGACAAGACGCCGCGCGAGCCACAACGCGCCCCGCCAAAGGCGCAAAAGCCCGAGCCTGAGATCAAGGATGAGGAGCCGGCCCCGAGCAAGGCGCGCAAGGGTGCTGGAGACCGGCGCGGCAATGCGACATCGGTTGTTGCAATGATCCAGTCACAGATGAATGTCTGCTGGGACAGCGTTGATGACCTGCCCAATCCGGAACGGCTCAATGTGACGCTTTCGATGCAGCTCAATCGCGACGGCACGCTCAAGCGTGATGCGCGACTGGTGCGCCCGGCACGGATTCCGATTGGTGACCGCCCGATGCAGGTGGCGATCGAACGCGCCTTGCGCGCGGCGCGCAAATGCGCCCCCTACCGCCTGCCGGAAGACGCGCAGGACTATTATGATGACTGGGACGAGGTGACACTGAATATCGGCCCGGCCTACAAGTGACGATGACCATAAAAAAGGAGCCTGCCTCATGATCCGCACTCTTCTGTCGGCCCTCGCCGTCGCCGCAGCCGGTCTTGTTGCCCCGATGCAACTGGCCAGCGCGCAGATTGTCGTCAATGTCGGCGATGGCACCGCCAAGCCGCTTCCGATCGCTGTGCCGGCGTTCAGTTCAGAGCCCGGTGAGGCGGCGCAATTTGCGACACAGATCACAGAAGTGCTGCGCAATGACCTGCGACTGACCGGCCTGTTCGAACTGAAAAACGAAAACGCCTTCATCCAGCGCGATCTCGATATCGGTGCCGAGCCGCGTTTCGCCGACTGGAAAATCATCCAGACCGACGCGCTGGTCGTTGGCGAAACAGAAATGCTGCCCGATGGTCGGTTGCGCGTGGCTTTCCGCCTGTGGGACATTTATGGTGGAGAAGTGATGCGCCTGAATGGCCAGCCAGGCCGGCAATATGTCACGACACCGGACAACTGGCGCCGGATCGCGCACAAGATCGCGGACAGCATCTATACGCGCCTGACCGGTGAAGATGGCTATCTCGACACCCGCATCGTCTATATCGCGGAAACTGGCGCGAAGACGGCAAGGGTCAAGAAGCTGGCGATCATGGATGCCGACGGTGCCAACCAGCAGGATCTCACCTCCGGTGTTCATACAGTGCTGACGCCGCGCTTTTCCACCTCCGATCAGGAGATTACCTATATGTCCTACGAGGGTGGGGTGCCGCGGGTCTACCTGTTCAATATCGAAACCGGCCGTCAGGAAGTGCTCGGCAATTTCGACGGCATGACCTTCGCGCCACGCTTCTCACCAGATGGCCGGCAAGTGTTGTTCAGCCGCGCCACGGGCAGCAATTCAGATCTTTATGTCATGGATCTTCGCTCGCGAAATTCCCGCCGGCTGACCGATCATCCCGCGATTGACACCTCGCCCTCGATGTCGCCGCAGGGCGAGCAGATCGTTTTCAATTCCGATCGCGGCGGCAGCCCGCAGCTTTATGTCATGAACAGTGATGGCTCGCCGCTGACCTGTCCGTCAGGCGGTCGTGACGATGCCTGCCGGATCAGTTTTGGCGAAGGACGCTATTCGACCCCGGTGTGGAGCCCGCGCGGCGACCTGATCGCCTTCACCAAGCAATTGAAAGGCAAATTCTATATCGGCGTGATCGGAACGGACGGAAAAGGCGAAAGGCTGCTGACCGAGGCCTATCTGGACGAAGGTCCGACCTGGTCGCCAAACGGGCGCGTCATTGCCTTTTTCCGCGAGGACGCACCGGGCCGTGGCCCGACACTTTGGTCGATTGACCTGACCGGCAAGAATTTGCGTCAGCTTCCAACCCCGACCGATGCCTCCGACCCGGCCTGGTCGCCGCTACTGGACTGAGCGCGTCCAAAAAAGGAAAGACGCGCGACGGCCCTCTCTTTCCGTTCCGCGCCGCAGGACAGACCACCCTCTCCTTCCCGCCCCCCCGGACCTGATCCGGGGGCCCTCGCCTCGTGAGCCGGAAACTGGCAGGTCCTGAAGCCCGGGACGCGCGGATGTCAGTCCGTGTCACTATTGCGGAAACGGCGCGCCTGTTTTGCCATGATCGCGCGGCCGACAGGTTCCGGCACCAGCCTTGCGAATGTCGCAAGACCCTTGTTGACCCCGCCCGGCACGACAACCGGCTGGCCGCGCTCATTGGCCTCGATACCGGCCTCCACGACCGGTGCGGCCTGCATCCACAGCCATTTCGGCATGTCCTTCGTGCGTTCCCGCGTGCCGTTGACATCGTGAAATTCGGTGAAGGTAAAGCCGGGGCAAAGCGCGGTGGTGTGGATGTTCAGCCCTTCGGCTTCGGCCTCTGCCTGAAGGCTTTCAGAGAATTTGATCAGGGCCGATTTGACCGGCGCATAAAGCGTGTGACCGTTCGAGCCGGGTGTGTAGCCTGCAAGCGAGGCGACATTGATGATCCGGCCAAAATTCTGCGCTTTCATGCTGGCCAGCAGCTTGTGCGCCAGTTCCAGCGGCGCGGTCAGCAGGACTTGCAGGAAATCGGCCTGATCGCGCCAGCTGGTGTTGAAGAATGTGCCGGTCAGGCCATAGCCGGCATTGTTGACCAGCCCGTCAGGCGTGCGTCCTGCCTCTTTCAACTCGTCAAGGATGGAATCGACAGCGCCCGGCTGAGCGAGATCACGTGCCAGCACAAAGGCGCGCACCGAATGGCGTGCCTCGATCTCGCTGGCGAGCTGTTCGAGCCGTTCCGCGCGGCGTGCGACCAGCGCGACATCCCAGCCGCGTGCGGCATACTGACGGGCAAATTCAGCGCCAATGCCGGCAGATGCGCCGGTGATCAGGGTCAGGTGTCGGGTCATTCGGGCTCCTTCATATCGGCATTTTCACCGCCAATGCGCGGTGCGGTCAGAGCGTGCGGGCAAAGGCGCGCAAATCCTCAACAAACAGTTCCGGCTGCTCCATCGCAGCGAAATGGCCGCCGCGCGGCATCTCGCTCCAATGGGTAATATTGTAAGCGCGCTCGCACCAGCTTCGTGGCGGCGGTGTGTAGAGTGCCTCTCGCGGGAAGCTTGCAAAACCGGTCGGCGTTTCACAGCGCTGACCTTCGCCAAGGGCGTTGCCACCTTCCTGCATAAGGCCGTTATAATACCAGACCGAAGTGGCGAAGGCATCATTGGCCAGATAGATCATGATATTGGTCAGCAACTGGTCGGCTGTATAGGTCGCAAACAGATCACCGCTCTCGCCAAGATCCGACCAGCCATGAAATTTCTCGGCAATCCAGGCCGCCTGCCCCATCGGACTGTCCATCAGGGCCAGGGCGAGCGTTTGCGGTTTGGTTGCCTGCTGCTGGAAATAACTGCCTTCTGCAGCCATGCGTGCCTGCATCGCGGTCAGCCATTCGGTCTCGGCCTGCGATAGCGGCGTGGCCGGTGTCGGGCGCAGGCCAATCATGTTGAGATGGATCGCCCGGCAGCCGCCTTTTCCGTCATGGGCGGCGTGGCTGACCCCAAGCCATGACGTGACCAGCGCGCCCCAGTCGCCCCCCTGCGCGAGATAGGTGTCATAACCGAGCACATCGCGCATCAGCGTGTCCCACAGTGCGGCAGTCGCTTTCTGGCCGATCGGAGAGGCGGGCTTGCCTGAAAATCCAAAGCCGGGCAGGGACGGGATCACAAGATCAAACGCATCTTCGCTGCGCCCGCCATGGCGTGACGGCCAGGCCAGCGGGCCAATCGCGGCTTCAAACTCGAAAAACGAGCCCGGCCAGCCATGCGTGAGCAAAAGCGGCCGCTTGCCTCTGGCCTCGCCAACAATATGCAGGAAATGGATGTCGAGCCCGTCAACTTCGGCCAGAAACTGGTCATGCCCATTCAGCCGGGTCTCAGCGCTGCGCCAGTCGAATCCATTCAGCCAGTGCGCTTGCAGCTGTTTAAGCGCTGGTGTCGACATGCCGTATTCCCAGCCGGTCTCATTTGCCGGCGCCGGAAACCAGCGATAAGCGGCCACACGCTCGCGAATGCGTGTCAGAGTTTCGCCTGGAACATGGATCGTGAACGGTCTGGCGCGGCTCATGAGGGTCTTCCTTGCAGCGGTCTTTGTCCCTGAATGGGCGCCAGCCGCGCGCAGAGGTCAAGCACTGCGCGGGCCTGCCCCAGCGGAAATGGTTCTATCGTCTGGGTTGAACTGCGTTGCCAGCCTGTCACATGGTCTCTATGTTGCATTGCAATAACGTGCTACCGGGCCGTCCGGTCATAAGTGCTCAGAGCCGCAGGGGTGGTAAATGCTTTATACGCTGGTTGAACTCAATCGTGCTGTGATGGCGCCCGTCAGGCTTGCCGCGCGGGCGAGCCAGCTGGCGCTCGGGCACCCTTTCAATCCGCTCAACGGCACCGACCGAGGCCGGGCGCTGGCAGCGATGGCCGATGTGTTCGAAAGCTCGACCCGCTATTATGGCAAGCCGGAATGGATGATCGAGGGCACGCGGATCAATGGCGTTGACGTGCCGGTTCAGGCGGAGGTCGACTGGGCCAGCCCATGGGGCCAGTTGGTGCATTTCCGGCGCGGCCGCGAGGAAATGGCCAGCGCGCGGGGCCTCAATGCCGACCCGCAACCGACCCTGATGATTGTCGCGCCGCTATCGGGTCACTATGCAACCTTGTTGCGCGGCACGGTCGAAGCCTTCCTGCCCACGCATGAAGTGTATATCACCGACTGGGTCGATGCGCGCATGGCACCGGTCTGGCTCGGCCGGTTCGACCTTGATGATTATATTGACCATATTCGCCGGATGCTGCGTCATCTCGGCCCCGGCGCAAATGTCCTGGCGGTGTGCCAGCCTGGCCCGCCCGTGCTCGCAGCGATTGCGATGATGGCCGAGGACAATGATCCCTGCCGTCCGGCGACAATGACTTTCATGGGCTCGCCGATTGATGCGCGCCGGTCGCCAACCGTGCCCAACCTGCTGGCCGAAGAGCGCAGTTTCCCATGGTTTGGAGAGAACATGATCTACACGGTTCCGGCACCATGGCCGGGCATGATGCGTCGCGTCTATCCCGGTTTCGTTCAGCTTTCCTCCTTCATGAACATGAACTGGGAGCGTCATGTCGATGCGCAGTGGCGCTTTTTCAATCACCTCGTCGAAGGCGATGGCGACGGCATCGACAAGCATCGCGGCTTTTATGACGAATATCTCTCGGTGCTCGACCTGACCGAGGAATTCTACCTGCAGACCATCAAGCGTGTGTTCCAGGAACATCACCTGGCTCGCGGTGTGTTCCATTACCGTGACCGCCTTGTGCGGCCCGATGCGATAACCGATGTCGCGCTGATGACGGTTGAAGGCGAGATGGATGATATTTCCGGGATCGGCCAGACGCAGGCGGCGCATGACCTGTGCGCCAGCCTGCCGGTCGATATGCAGCTGGATTATGTCCAGCCCGGTGTTGGCCATTATGGTGTGTTCAACGGATCGCGGTTCCGCAGTGAGATCGTGCCGCGCGTCAACGAATTCATTGCAAGATTTTCAAGGGAACCGGGCGAGACGACCCAACCCGTCCGCCGTGCCAGGTTGCGCGCCATCGGCTAGGACGGTTTCGGGCCAAAATTCACCCCGCCAAGTGGTGCAATTTGGTCGGAAAACGCCCCAGGAAAAACGCAGATCATGCGCCCCGTTCCTCACCGATGAGGCGGCTCAAAGGTTTTTCTCTTCTTGAGGCGCGTGAAGTGAGCCTGAAGACGATGAGGAAAACCTGACGACCCGGTTTTCAGCGGCCTGTTAGAGCATATTCTGTTCAATTTGAGTCGGCTGGTGGCCTGCCACGTTCGTGCTGGCAAGGAGCATACCGCAGGTCGATGCGGGCATCGAACGAGGATTGCGACGCACCCCTGGCGCAAAAGGCCAGTGCTCAGGTGGCTCAAATTGAGCAGAATATGCTCTAGAAAGGTATCTCGTCGTCGAGGTCCTGGCGGGAATAGTCCTCCGGCGGGCCATCCATCTGCCGCGGGCCTCCGCCTGAGCCCTGGTCATAGCCCATTGTGCCGCCACCCCCGCCAGAGCCGCCTCCGCCCGGTGCGCCATCGAGCATGGTCAGGGTCGAATTGTAATTGCGCAGGACAACCTCGGTGGTGTAGCGATCCTGGCCGGACTGGTCCTGCCATTTGCGGGTTTCCAGCTGTCCCTCAATATACACCTTCGAGCCCTTGCGCAGATATTGCTGGGCAATACGCACAAGCCCTTCGGAAAAGATCGAGACGCGATGCCATTCGGTCTTTTCGCGTTTCTCGCTGGTGTTGCGGTCCTTCCAGCTCTCCGATGTCGCGACTGGAAAACTGCACACCTGCCCACCATTCTGGAACTGGCGCACTTCAGGGTCGCGGCCGAGATTTCCCACCAGAATGACCTTGTTTACCGATCCTGCCATTTTGCGCTCCGCTTTTGTCTGACTGATTCCCCGGTTTGTTTAACCCGGAGAAGCCGGCCTGTCTTGATCTGGATTGAAGTTCCAGTATTGTTCTGGCAGTTGGCGGGGTCAATCCCCCACTTGCGGTTCGCCGGGCGGGCCATGGTCTGAAATGCACCGCTTGGGTTCCCGGTCGCGCAAGTCTATGTCAATGCGTTAACGCTTTATGTTTCTCGACAGGATCGCTCCGGCCATGGAAAGCTCTTTTATCCGCGTGCGCGGCGCCAGTGAA
>CAYUEM010000135.1:0-7663 GCA_964442925.1 uncultured Hyphomonadaceae bacterium | reverse complement strand
TGATGAGCGTTCGCGCCGTCAATTCCCTGTCGCACTATACCGACTGGGGCATCGGACATGTCCATTCCGGCGCACTTGGATGGGTCGGCTTTATCAGTTTCGGCGCACTCTATTGCCTGACCGAGTGGCTGTGGAAGCGTGAGCGGCTGTATTCACTGCGGCTGGTCGAGTGGCATTTCTGGATCGCGACGCTTGGCATCATTCTCTACATCACATCAATGTGGGTGTCGGGCATCATGGAAGGCCTGATGTGGCGCGCCTATAACGAGTTCGGCTTCCTGGAATATTCCTTCGTCGAGACCGTTGAGGCCAAGCATATCAGCTACATCATCCGTTCGCTCGGCGGTGTGCTCTACCTCACAGGGGCGCTGATCATGTTCTACAATCTGATCCGGACCGCCCGCGGCGACCTCGTTCTCACCCCGAAGGAAAAACGCGCGCGCAAGGCAGCCGAACGCCTTCAGGCCGCGGAATAAGGAGGGCAACAGCGATGCTCAGCAAACACGGCCTGCTTGAACGCCATTCCATCCTTCTGACGGTCGGAATCCTGATCGTCGTGGCGATCGGTGGCATCATTGAAATCGCCCCGCTGTTCTATCTCAAGAACACGATCGAGAAGGTGGAGGGAATGCGTCCCTACACACCGCTGGAACTGGCAGGGCGCAACATCTACATACGTGAGGGTTGTTATGTCTGCCATTCGCAGATGATCCGCCCCTTGCGCGATGAGGTGGAACGCTACGGGCACTACTCGCTGGCCGCAGAGTCCATGTATGATCATCCGTTCCAGTGGGGCTCCAAGCGCACGGGGCCAGACCTTGCCCGTGTCGGCGGCAAATATTCCGACAGCTGGCATGTCGATCACATGACCGATCCGCGCGCGATGGTGCCAGAATCGATCATGCCGCCTTATGCCTTCCTGATGGACAACACGCTTGATTATGAGCGGATTGCATCTGACCTGAAAACACTCCGGCTTGCCGGTGTGCCCTACAGCGATGAAATGATCGAATTTGCGGTCAGCGACCTGGAAGCGCAGGTTGACCCGAACGCTGATTTCGATGCTCAGGACGCGCTTCTTGCCCGTTATGACGCGGCATCGGGACGAACGGGAACCGTGCAGGTCCGCGACTATGACGGCAATCTTGATGAGATCACCGAAATGGACGCCATCATCGCCTATCTGCAAATGACCGGAACGCTGGTCGATTTCTCGGTCTATGAGGCCGACAGTCTCGGCAACCGGCGCTAGGTGGAGGCAGCACAGATGTATCAAGCCCTATCAAGTTTTGCGCAGACCGGAGGCCTGATCTATTTCATCCTCCTGTTCGCAGGTGCCCTGACCTATGCCCTGTGGCCGCGCAACCAGCAGAAATTCGATGAAGCCGCACAGCTTCCGCTGATGGACAAGGAGCCTGGCGATGAGTGACCACGAAAAGGACATCGATGCCCATTCCGGTGTCGAGACGACTGGCCATGAATGGGATGGCATCAAGGAGCTGAACAATCCGCTGCCGCGCTGGTGGCTGTGGATCTTCTATGCCTCGATTGCGATCTCGGTGGTTTATTGGGTGCTGATGCCGGCCTGGCCAGCGCTGCCCGGCATGGGCGGCACCAACACGCCCGGGCTTCGTGGCCATTCCGACCGCGCGGCCGTGGCCAGCCAGCTTGCCGAGATGCGCGATGCGCGCGCGGTGAATGGTGCGCGTCTGATCAGTACATCGCTGGAGGAGATCGAAGCCGACGGTCAATTGCTGCAATTTGCCCAGGCGGCCGGGGAAAGTGCGTTTGGCGACAATTGCGCAACCTGCCATGGCGCGGGTGGGCGCGGTGCGAAGGGCTATCCGGTCCTTGCCGATGATGTCTGGCTTTGGGACGGTACGCTTGACGGTATCCAATACACGCTGCGGCACGGCATCCGCCATGAAGACGATCCCGATACGCGCTTTTCGGCCATGCCGGCTTTTGGTCGTGACGGCATTCTCAGCAGTCAGGAAGTGGACATCATGACCGATTATGTCCTGCATCTTTCCGGGCAGGAGATCGGTGCGCAGGCGCTTCAGCAGGGTCAGCAGATCTGGGACATGCAATGCGCGGTCTGTCATGGCGCAACGGGAACAGGTGACCGCACGCAGGGCGCGCCGAACCTGACCGATGCGGTCTGGCTGTATGGCGGCGAGGAGAGCGACATTCGCGCAAGCATCTACAATGCCCGCAATTCGCACATGCCAGCCTGGAGTGACCGGCTTGACGATTCCACGATCAAGGCCCTTGCCGTCTATGTTCACGGCCTTGGCGGAGGCGAATGATCTGTCATGGCTGACACGGGCGGTCAGGCGGTGCCGGAAACGCGCAAGGTCACGTTGATTGCCGGACCGAAAGGGTCTGGCAGTGGGGGCGGCTCCGGTGATGGCGGACCACTCTACAAGGCCCGCGAGAAGATCTATCCAAAGCTTGCCCATGGCCGCTTCCGGATGGTCAAATGGGCTTTGATGGTGATTGCGCTGGCGGTTTATTACATCCTGCCATGGGTGCGCTGGCCGCGCGGTGAGGGCCTGCCCAATCAGGCGGTGCTGGCCGATTTTGGCGGTGAGCGGTTCTACTTCTTCTTCATCGAGATCTGGCCGCAGGAAGTTTATTATATAACTGGCTTGCTGATCCTCGCCTCGCTCGGCCTGTTTCTCGTCACCTCGCTGTTCGGGCGGGTCTGGTGTGGTTATGCCTGTCCGCAGACGGTTTGGACCGATCTTTACATCATGGTCGAGCGGTTCTTCGAGGGTGACCGCGCCGCCCGCAAGCGGCTCGACAGCCTGCCGATGAGTTTCAACAAGGCCTGGCGCAAGACCGCCAAGCATACGGTCTGGCTGATCGTCGCCTTCTTCACCGGCGGCGCGCTGATCATGTATATTTACGACGCACCGACGCTGGTCGCCGAGTTCTGGGTCGGTCAGGCGCCGGCCTCGTCTTATATCCTTGTCGGAATACTGACCTTCATGACCTATTCGCTGGCCGGCCTGATGCGCGAACAGGTCTGCACCTATATGTGTCCGTGGCCGCGCATTCAGGCGGCGCTGACCGATGAGGAGGCGCTAAACGTTACCTATCGCGAACAGCGCGGCGAACCGCGCGCGCCGATGCACAAGAATGAGGACTGGAGCGCGCGCGGTGACTGCATCGACTGCAAGCAATGCGTTCAGGTCTGCCCGATGGGGATCGACATTCGCGACGGCGCGCAGCTCGAATGCATCCATTGCGCACTGTGCATCGATGCCTGCGACGAGATCATGGACAAGATCGGGCGACCGCGTGGCCTGATTGCCTATGAAACCGACAAGGCGATCGAGGAACGCGCGCGCGGCGAGACCCCGCACTACCGGCTGATTCGTCCGCGCACAATGCTTTACAGTTTCCTGTTTATAGCCGTTGCGGCATTGATGGTCTGGGGCCTTGCGACCCGCTCGACATTCGAGGTCAATGTGCTCAAGGACCGCTCTCCGCCCTTCGTGCAACTGGCCGATGGCAGTGTCAGGAATGGCTATTCGCTGAAACTGGTCAACAAGGCCAGCGATGAGCGGGAGGTCAGGGTCAGCCTGTCGGGTCTGGACGGCCTGCGCATCGAGGTGATCGGTCAGGATGAGACCGCCGTGCCGCAGATCGATCTGCCAATGGGCGCAAGCAGAGTGGACAGTTACCGCCTTCTGGTCACGGTGCCACCGGGCGGTGTCAGCCGCAGCGATACGTTCAGCCTCACGGTGACCGACATCGCCAGCGGCGAAAGCCATGCCAGCAAGGTGCCCTTTGTCGGGCCGGAAGGACGATGATGAGCGATTTGATTGAAGATGACACGACCGCTGACGGCTTCCGGCTGACCGGCTGGCATGTGCTCGCCATCCTGCTGGTCTTTTTCGGGGTGATGTTCGCGGTCAACGGGTTTTTCCTGTATTCCGCGATCCGCAGCTTTCCCGGAGAGGCAGTCGAAAAATCCTATGTCCAGGGGCTGGAATACAATCAGACATTGGCGCAGCGCGAGCAACAGGCTGCACTGGGCTGGCGCGCGGGCATCGGCGTGGTCGAAACCGGCGCGGAAAACCAGCTGGTGGCCGTGCTGCAAACCGATGATGGGGCTGCGCTTTCGCAGCTTGACGTAACGGCCCGGCTGCGCCGTCCGGCGAGCAATCGCGGCGCGGTCATGCTCGGTCTGGCCCTGACCGGAGCGGGCGAATACAGCCATGACCTGACCGGGCTCGAACCGGGCGCATGGGAGGTTGAACTGACCGCGTTCCGCCCTGGTGAACAGGTCCCCGTCTTTACCGCACGCAAGGACATTCTGGTGCGATGAACACGAGCGAATATGTCGATCCGGGCTGTCCGAGTGGACTTGCACCGCCTGAGCCTGCCGCGAATGGCATCGACTTTTCCGCATTCGTGAAGGACTCCGGCGGGCAGAGATCCCTCACCCTGCTGGTCAGCGGTGCCAAATGCGGCGGATGCCTTGCGAAGATCGAGAAAGCGGCCAGCGCCCTGCCCGGCATGCGCGACGCCCGCATGAACCTGACGACCGGAAAACTGTCACTGAAATGGACGGGAGCGCTGAGCGGCGGCGCGGCGGCGCAGGCGATTTCCGGCCTTGGCTATGGCGTCGCCCCGTTCGAGATCAGCGATGCTGACAAGAAAGCGAAATCGGAAGAAAGAGAGCTGTTGCTTGCGCTTGGCGTGGCCGGGTTTGCCTCGGCCAATGTGATGCTGCTGTCGGTTTCGGTCTGGGCCGGGCATGGTGAAATGGATGCGGCCACGCGCGACATGATGCACTGGATTTCCGCAGCGATTGCCCTGCCGGCGATGATCTTTTCCGGGCGGGTGTTCTTCCGGTCCGCATGGGCGGCGCTGTCATCGGGCCATGCCAATATGGATGTGCCGATCTCGCTGGCTCTGGTGCTGGCGACGCTGGTCAGCCTGTTCGAAACCGCGATGGGCGGCGCGCATGCCTATTTCGATGCGGCGGTGATGTTGTGCTTTTTCCTGCTGATCGGCCGGTTTCTGGATGCGCGGCTGCGGCGGCGCGCGCACGCGGCTGCACATGAACTGGCCGCCCTGCAGACGACCACGGCGACCCGCCTGACCGCGAGCGGTGAGACGCAGACGATCCGGGTGGGAGAGATCGCGCCTGGCGACCTGATCCATCTGGCACCCGGCGAACGCGCCGCCGTGGATATGGAGATTGTCAGCGGACAGAGCGATGTCGATGAAAGCCTTGTGACCGGAGAAAGTGCGCCGCGCCCGGCTATCACCGGCTCCCGCGTCTTTTCCGGCACGATCAACATCTCGCAGGCGATCACCGGGCGGGCACTTGCCGCGGCCGAAGACAGCCTGATGGCCGAGATTGGGCGAATGCTGGACGCCGGCGAGCAGAAACGCTCCGCCTATCGCCGGCTCGCTGACAAGGCGGTGTCGATCTATGTTCCGGCGGTTCATTCGATTGCCCTGCTGACCTTTCTCGGCTGGTTCTTCATTGCGGGCGCACCGGCGCGCGAAGCGATCTTCGTTGCAGTCTCGACCCTGATCATCACCTGTCCGTGCGCGCTGGCACTGGCCGCTCCGGTGGTTCAGGTTGTCGCCGCTTCACTGCTGTTCAGGGCCGGCGTCTACCTCAAATCCGGCGACGCGCTGGAGCGGTTTGCGACCGCTGATCATGTCGTGTTCGACAAGACCGGAACGCTGACGCTGGGCCGCCCGGTCCTGGTGCGCACGCCGGAAAGCGAAGCGGTGCTCGAACGCGCCGCCAGCCTCGCGCGCGCAAGCCGGCATCCGCTCTCGCGCGCCCTGGTCGCTGCGGCTGGCCCCGGAAAGCTTGCCAGTGATGTTCGCGAAATGCCCGGGCTTGGTCTGGAAGGGCAGATCGATGGCCGCCCTGCCCGTCTCGGCTCGGCCGAATGGGTCGGGCAGGCCGGCAAGACCGGCAACAGCGCCTCGCTCTGGTATGTCGAAGCGGCAGGCGAGCCGGTCGCCCTCGATTTCGAGGACAGCCTGCGCGAGGATGCGCGCGAGACGATCGACCGGCTGCGGGCGCGCGGGCTGGATGTGGAAATCCTGTCAGGCGACCGTGAACCGGCTGTCGCGCAGATTGCAGGGGCGCTTGGCATTACCGCGTTTCGCGCCGGCGCTTCACCACGGGACAAGACCCAGCGGCTGGAGGCACTGGCCGCAACTGGCCGCAAGGTGCTGATGGTCGGCGACGGGCTCAACGATGCCGGCGCACTGGCATTGGCGCACGCGTCGCTTGCGCCCGGCGGGGCCATGGATGTTTCGCGCTCGGCCAGCGATGCCGTCTATTCCGGGGAAGGTCTCGCAGCAATCCTGAAAGTGCTCGTGCTGGCCCGCACGGCGCGCGCGCGGATGCTGCAGAATTTCGGCCTTGCCGCGATTTACAACATGATTGCGGTGCCGGTCGCAGTCGCCGGTCTCGTCACGCCGCTGATTGCTGCGGTTGCAATGTCGGCCTCCTCGATCATCGTCACGCTGAATGCCCTGCGCCCGAGCCTGCATTGGCCGGCATCGGCAGGCAGGGACTGACGCGGCATGAACAATCTCCTGATCCTCATTCCGGTTGCCATCTCACTTGGCCTCCTTGGGCTGGCCGGTTTTTTCTGGGCCGTGCGCTCTGGCCAGTTCGATGATCCGACAGGCGCAGGCGAGCGCATTCTCACCGATGACGACCGCCCCCTGCCCGAAAAGCGCAGCAGCGACGACTGAAACCTGTCGACCGACATCTGCGGTTGAAGCGGTGACATCGCGCTGGTCATATAGGTTTTTTCAATGCCTGTGTTTGCCTGAATTGATTGGCCCAATGCCGACAGACCGGTTATTTTGTCGCAATTAGAGGAAACATCGATAGCGAGGAAGGAAAGCTCATGGACGGCAACGACACTTCAGCGGGCGGCAAATGCCCGGTCATGCATGGCGGCAACACAGCCCAGGCAATCTCGGTGATGGACTGGTGGCCGAATGCGCTGAACCTCGACATCCTGCACCAGCACGACACCAAGCCGAGCCCGCTTGGCCCTGATTTCAGCTATCGCGAGGAATTGCGCAAGCTCGACATCGATGCGCTGAAGCAGGACTTGCATGCGCTGATGACCGACAGTCAGGACTGGTGGCCGGCTGACTGGGGCCATTATGGCGGCCTGATGATCCGCATGGCCTGGCATGTCGCGGGAACCTACCGCCTTGCCGATGGGCGCGGTGGAGCCGGCACGGGCAACCAGCGCTTTGCACCGCTCAATTCCTGGCCCGACAATACCAGCCTCGACAAGGCCCGCCGCCTGCTCTGGCCGGTCAAGAAGAAATACGGCAACACGGTCAGCTGGGCCGATCTCTATATCCTCGCGGGCAACATCGCCTACGAATCCATGGGGCTGGAGACATTCGGTTTCAGCTTCGGGCGCGAAGACATATGGCACCCGGAAAAGGACATCTACTGGGGCGCGGAGAAAGAATGGCTGGCACCTTCCGATACGCGCTATGAGAGCGTCGACAACCCGGCAACGATGGAAAACCCGCTGGCTGCGGTTCAGATGGGCCTGATCTATGTCAATCCCGAAGGCGTCAACGGCCAGTCTGATCCACTGAAAACGGCCGCTCAGGTGCGCGAGACCTTCGCGCGCAT
>CAYUEM010000134.1:0-7716 GCA_964442925.1 uncultured Hyphomonadaceae bacterium | reverse complement strand
GACCGCGATCGTCGCCCAGCGGCTGGTGCGCCGGTTGTGCCTGCATTGCCGTGAGCCCTACAGCCCGGAGCCGCGCGAGCTTGCCTTGCTCGGACTGAGGGCGGAACCGGGGCTACAATTCTATCATGCCCGTGGCTGTGACGCCTGCGCCGGGCTTGGCTATGACGGGCGTATCGGACTTTATGAGCTGATCGTCATGGACAGGGACCTGCGCCGGATGGTGCATGAGGATGCGCGCGAGCAGGAGATCGAACAGCATGCTTTCGCCGGGACGCAGACCATGGCGCAGGCGGGCGCGGAAAAGGTGGCGCAGGGGCTGACCACGTCGGAAGAGGTGCTCCGGGTGGTGCGTCAGGGAGGCGAGGCCGATGGCGGCCTTTGAGTATCAGGCAATTGATGGCGAGGGCAAAACCCGGCGCGGCGTGATCTCGGCCGACAGCCAGAAAGCCGCGCGGCGGGAATTGCGCCGCCAGTCACTGGTGCCGCTGAAACTGTCGCCGACACGCGAAAGTGCCACGCAGGAAAGCGCCAGCAGCACGCGGCGCCGGATGTCGCCGGGCGAACTTGTTCTGACCACAAGGCAGCTGGCGATGCTGATCTCGTCGGGAATGCCGGTTGAGCAGGCGGTTGCTTCGGTCGGGGCCTCAGCCGAAAGAGCGGACGCACAGAGCGTTCTGGCCAGCGTGCGCGCCGGAATTGTTGAAGGCCGGTCCCTGTCGGAAGCGATGCGTCCGCAGGCGCGTTCATTTCCGCCTCTGTTTCGCGCTGTGGTCGCGGCTGGCGAGGAAGCTGGCGCGCTCGGCCCGGTGCTGGATCGGCTGGCCGGGCATATGGAGACATCCCAGGCGATGCGCCGCAAGGTCATTGCCGCGCTGATCTATCCGGCGGTTCTGGCGATTGTTGCGCTTTCGGTCGTGGTGGCCCTGCTGATCGTGGTGGTTCCACAGGTCGTTGAACAGTTCGACACGCTGGGCAGGGACTTGCCCCTTCTGACCGATATCATGATCGCGATTTCGGCTTTTCTCAGCCGCTGGGGAATTGTTCTTGCGGCTGCGATTGTTGGCGCTGTGGTTGTGTTTCAGCAGCTGCGCCGGCAGGAAGGTTTTCGCCGCAAGGCTGACGCGTTTGCGCTGCGCCTCCCGGTGGTCGGGAAGGTCCTGCGCAGTGTCAATGCGGCGCGGTTTGCGCGAACCTTTGCAACCCTGTCATCAGCGGGCGCGACGGTCATGGACAGCCTGCGTGCAGCGCGGGAGACCACGCCCAATCTGGTGCTGCGTGATGCGGTTGATCAGGTCATCGTGTCGGTTCGCGAGGGCGGGACGCTGAGCGCTGCAATGGCGCGCACGAAGGCATTTCCCGGGTTGATGGTGCATATGGCCGCCAGCGGCGAGGCCAGCGGCGAGCTTGGCGCGATGTTCAACAAGGGCGCGGACTATCTCGAAAGTGAATTCGACGCCACAACAAGTATGGCGCTGGGTGTGCTGGAGCCCCTGATCACAGTGGTGATGGGCGGGCTTGTGATGCTGATCATTCTCGCCATCATGTTGCCGATCCTTCAACTCAACACCGGCGCGGCCTTCCAATAGATATCGCTGAGAGGATTTATCATGTCGCAGATGCGCACGCAGACAGCCGCAGATCATGGCACAGACGGCGAGGACGGCTTCACGCTGACCGAGCTGATGGTGACGGTGTTCATCATGGGCCTTCTGGCAACCGTGGTGCTGGTCAATGTGCTCGGCAATGTCGATCAGAGCCGGGTGCAGAAGGCGAAAGCCGATATCGCATTGCTGGAAAGCAGTCTTGATCGCTATCGCCTGCAGCTTTTCACGTATCCGACCACAGACCAGGGGCTGGAGGCTCTGGTCAGCGCGCCGGGAAACCTTCCTGCCGGTGCCAGCTATCCGGCTGAGGGGTTTATCCGCCGGCTGCCGGCTGATCCCTGGGGAAACCCCTATCAATATGCCAATCCGGGCGAGCGTGGCACGATTGATATCTATTCGCTGGGCGCGGATGGCCAGCCGGGCGGGGAAGAACTCAACGCCGATATCGGCAATTGGGAGTAGCGCTTGGCCCAATTGCGCCATCATGCCGGCGAGAGCGGGTTCACACTGACCGAATTGCTCGTGACGCTGTTCATCATCGCACTGATGGCGGGCACGGTGCTGGTCAGCCTGCCGGCGCGCGCCTCGGATGCAGAGCGCTATGCCAGCGCGCTGTCACTGGCGCTGCATCGTGCGGGCCGCGAGGCGATTGTGTCGGGCGAGCCGGTCGCCTTTGCGCTTCGCGGGTCTTCGCTGCACCGCTTCGAGCGCTATTCTGGCGGGGGCTGGCAGGTTATGGGTGCCGGGTCGGGCCAGTTGGATGAGAACGCGGCGATCCATGTCAGCGTCCTGCATGCCGAGGGGGCGCGCAAGACGGCCAGGGCTCGCGGGGAGAGGAAATCCGCGCCTGCGCGCGCGGCTCCGGAATATGCTCGCCAGCTGATTTTCGCCCCGACTGGAGAGGCAACGCCGGCGATCATCACCATACGCGGGCCGCGCGGCGAATACCGGGTGAGCATCGATGCATCGGGCACTGTCAGCCAGCCGGTATCGCTGACGGAGCGCGGCTGACATGGCGGGCCAACCGTCCCAGCGCGGAACTGAGAACGGCTTCACACTGGTTGAGGTGCTCGCCGCGCTTGCCGTGTTCTCGATTGCCGCAATCGGTCTTGTGCGCGCGGGAAGCGAAGGGGCGAAGACCGCGCGGATCATCGAGGCGCGCGCGATGGCGTCCATCCTCGCGGAGAACCAGCTCGCCGAACGCCTTCTGAAGCCGGGATCGCCAGAAATCGGGGCTGACAGTGCGACGCTGCGTTTTGCCGGGCGCGAATGGCAGGTTGAAACGCGGGTTTCGCGAACATCCAATCCGGCGATGGCGCAATTGGAGATTGTTGCCGCGCCGCTGAACGAACAGAACGGGCCGGCCGCAGCAAAAGTGCGGATGACAGCCTTCCGGGAGCTCGGCGGATGAAAGGCGAGCAGGGGTTCACACTTGTCGAGCTGATGGTGGCGACATTCATCACCGCAATTCTGGCGATGATGGGCTCGGCGATGCTTGGCGACACATTGCGCGCGCGCGGCGATGTCGAAGCGCTGGTCAGCGATGTCGAAGACCTGCAACTGGCGCGCGCCATTATCCGCCGCGATCTTGCGCAGCTGGTTGACCGGCGTGCGAAAGACGAATTCGGGTCGCGCGCGCGTGGCCCCTTCGAGGGTGGGCTGGACCTGCGCGATGATATACTGATCAGCTTCGTGCGCACCGGCCATGTCCTGCCGGGCACCGATATTGCCGGCTCGCAGCTGCAATATGTCCGCTATCTCTATCGTGACGGAAAACTGATCCGCCAGACCCGCGCCTTTGTCGATGCCGGGCCCGACCCGTTCGTGCATGAGCAGGTCCTGTTGAACGGACTGAGCGATCTGCGGGTGCAGTTTCGTTTCGGTGATGGCTGGAGAGATTTCTGGGAAACCACAGGGCCGGCTGTCAGCGCTGCACCGAGAGCGCCCACAGCCGTGCGCTTTGATCTGGAACATTCCCGCTTTGGTCGGATTGAAACGGTTTTTCTGACCGTGGTGGGGTATTGATGGCGCGCTGGCGAAGGCAGAAGGGTGAACAGGGTGCGGCGCTGGTCTCTGCGCTGCTGATCGTCTCGCTGATGGCGATTGCGGCACTGGCCATGCTGGAGACGGTGCGGTTTTCCGTGCGGGTTTCGATCAACCTGTCCGATCGCGAGCAGGCGCGCCTCTATGCCATTGGCGCTGAAGAGCTTGCTGGCGTTTCGATACAGCAGATGCGTCAGACCGGGACCGGTACATTTCCGCTGCTCGATGACTGGACCCGCCAGCCCTTTACCTTCCCGATCGAGAGCGGATTGATCCGCGCTTCGGTCCGCGACGGTGCCAATTGTTTCAATCTCAACGGCGTGGTGACGCTGGCCGAGGACGGCGGCCTTGTCTCAGACCCGGTCAATCAACGACGATTTGCGGCGCTGATGACAGAGCTGGGTGTTCCGCGTGGCGAAGCCGAAGCGCTCGCCGCAGCGCTGGCAGACTGGATCGACAGCGACGATTTCAGCGGTTTTGGCGGGGCGGAAGATGATTTCTACACCAGCCTCGAAGTGGCGTATCGCACGCCGGGCGAACTGATGGCCGATGTGTCGGAGCTTCGGCTGGTGCGCGGGTTTACCCCGCAACTGGTCAGCGCGCTCGCCCCGCTGGTCTGTGTGCGCCGCACCACAGAGCTTTCGCCGCTCAACCTGAACACGCTTGAGCGCCATCATGCGCCTCTGCTGGCCGCCTATCTGGGCAGCGAACAGGGCAGCCTTCTGGCCGCGCAGCTGATCGAGGAGCGACCGGTTGGCGGCTTTGACACACCGGAAGCGTTTTTCAGCCTGCCGCAATTTGAAAGTCAGCCAGTGGCCGACGAGGCGCGCGGGCTTTATGGGCTGGTCTCAAGCAGCTATGAGCTGTTGGTAAGCGTAGATTATCGCGAGGCTCGTGTGGAAATGACATCTGTGATGGTGATCCTGGACGACGGAGACGTTATCACGCAGTCGCGCAGCTTCGGATCCGCCTCATGAGTGATTGCCTTGTTGTCTTTGCCGGCGCCAGTGTCGCTGACCTGGTCGATTGGCGACGGGTCTGCGATGATGGCCGCGTGCGTGAAGGCGGCGCCGGCGAACTCGCTGCGCTTAGCGAGCAGGGCAATGCGCGCATTATACTCGTCCTGCCGGGCGAGCAGGTCACCAGTCTGGACGTGCAGATTGCCGCGCGTTCGGAGCGCCAGCTTCTGGCCGCTGCGCCTTTTTCCATCGAAGACCAGTTGGCAAGCGACCTTGAAGACGTGCATGTCGCGCTGAATTCAGCCGACAGACGCAGCCCCGTGTCGGCAAGGGTGGCTTATGTGACCGACAGGACGCAGCTGGGTGAATGGATCGAGACCCTGAAAGGGCAGGGCCTGCGGCCAGAAGCTGTGTTGCCGGATTTTCTTGCCCTGCCAGCAGATGGCGGAACGATTGTGGCAGCGCAATTGCCGGGCCGGATGATCGTCAGGGATGGCGACTGGGGGGCAGGCATTGATGTTGCGCTTGGCCACCCGATCGGAGAGGCGGTGATTTCTGCACGCGCTGCGGGCCGTGAGACACGGCTGCTCGATGGCGCGGGTGAAGACCTTTTGGACATGCTCGCGGTTAATGCGGCGCGTCAGTCCGGGGGGCTGTTGCAGGGGGCTTTTGCGGTCCGCGGCAGCGCTGCCAGCCCCGGATTCGACCGCCGGCGCTGGGGACTGGCAGGCGTGCTGGTTGCGCTCGCCGCGATCAGTGTCACCGCGCTCAACCTGACCGAAGCTGTGCGGCTGAAATCAGCAACCACCGAGCTGCGCGAGCAGACGGAAACAGTTTTCAGGGCAGCGTTCCCGGAGGCTGAGCGGATGGTCAATCCACGCGCCCAGATCCGCGCCATGGGGGTCAGCCAGCCGGGTGACGCGCCGGGCTTTCTTGTCTATTCCGCATGGCTCGCCGGTGCGGTCGAAGCCGTTCCGGACGTGGAGATCGATTCGGTGCGTTTTGACGGCCAGCGCGACCAGCTGAGCGCAAATGTCATCTTCTCCGCCTATGAACAGATCGAACGGTTGCGTGCGCATATTGAAGCGGCTGGTGGCGTTGTCGAAGAGGGCGGATCGCAGCAGCAGGGTGAGCGGCGCGCCGGCGAAATCATTGTGAGGCGGCCATGATCGAGCCCCTGCTTGTTTGGTGGAACGCCCGCGAGGCGCGCGAGAAACTGCTGATCGCGGTGGCCGGCTTGCTGACGCTGACACTTGCAGTCTGGCAATTTGTTCTGGTGCCGTCATCGGCGTTTCGCGATACCCAGCGGCGCGCCTTTGGACAGGCCTTGTCGGAACACGCCTTTGTTGTCGCAGCCAGCCGTGCAACCGGAAACGCAAATGAGCCTGCAACCCGCGACCAGCCGCTACAGTCGGTGCTTTCGACGACGTCGGATCTTTATGGGCTGACAATGTCACGCATCCTGCCCGCCGATGAAAACGGGTTGAATGTCTGGTTTGACAGCGCAGAACCGGCCTTGCTCTATGCCTGGATTGGTGAGCTTGAAAGACAGCATGGTGTGCGCGTGCAACGCGCCGTGATGCGTCGCAACCCGGAAGGCACGCAGGTCAATGCCAATTTCTTTTTTACGCGTGTGGAGTAGCAGATGAAGCCCTGGGTTCTGATTGCGGTCTTTGTGTTGAGTTTTCTCGGGTCACTGATTTTTCAGATGCCGGCGCAGCTGGTGGCGCGTTTCGCCGGGCTGGACCGCTCGCCGCTCATCTATGAACGCATCACCGGCACGATCTGGTCAGTGCAGGCCAGTGGGCTTTCTCTGGCCAACCAGCCGCTTGGCAATGCGCGATTCAAGTTGCAGCCGGCGGCGCTTGTGTCAGGCAAGCTCGGCTACCGGGTCGAGCTGACTGGCGAAAGCCTGTTTGCGCGCGGGCAGGTGACGGTCGGGCCGGGCGGGCAGGTCCGGCTTGCAGATCTGGTGGGACAGGTCGATCTGCATGAAATGCGCCGACTGGATTCGCGTCTGCGCCAGTCCGCCTCGCGGCTGGATTTCACGATCAACGCGCTGGAGATGAGCCGTCGCGGCGGCTGTGTCGAGGCGGTCGGGCAGCTGCGGACCGACCTGCTGGAGCGGGTCGGCAAGGCCTGGAACTGGACCGGCCCGGTCATGGCCGGGCCGGTGGCGTGTGATGGCGAAAGCCTTGTCGTGACGCTTTCCGATCAGGGCGGCCCCGACAGGATCGCGGCCAGCGCAAGTGTCGCGGTTCCGCGCAACCGGTATGATATCGAAGCGCGCGTTGTGACAGGCGACGAAAAGATCATTCCGGCCCTGCGCGCCCTTGAATTCCAGGGCGATGGCGATGTGTTTGTCTATCGGATGTCCAATCATGCCCCGCAAGAGGCCAAGCTGGAGTTGCAGAACTGATGAAGCCTTCCCTTTTGCGTCTTCTCGCGGCTGGCAGTGCGCTGGCTCTGATTGCGGCCTGCGCCAGTGATCCGGCATCAACACCGAAACGCACATCAGAGCCCGCGACGCAGGTCAGCGAACCTGAGGTCAATGAGACTTTCCCGGAAGGCTTCGATCTTGGCACACTGCCGGCGCAGGCGCTCAAGCCGGGCGAATGTGGCCTGTTCCTGTTTGCAGCCCGGCCGACGCCGCGTTTTGTCTTCTTTACCAACTCGACCGATTCCACGGCGATCATGCGGCTGAATGGTGAGATGGTCACGCTCGCGCGCACCGATGTGGGCGGTGAAGTGTTCGACCAGCAATATTCCGAACAGGCATTTGTCGCCCCGGCCTATGATGTGTCGCTGAACCTGACGCTTCGTCCTGGCGATCCGACAAATGGCGGCACGCAGATCGATGGCGGGGCAATCCGGCTGGCGCGTAGCAATGGCTGGAGCATGGTGGTTCCAGTCGCCGGCGCAACCGCTTGCGACGCGCGCTGAATGGCCAGGGTGCCGCGCCTGCCAATACGCGCCGATGTGCTGGCGGCAGACCTGCAGGTGCGGCCCCTGACCATCGAGACGCCGCTGCTGCGCAATGATGCGCTTGATGCCGCTGAACTGGGCTACCACTTCAGGATGACATCCAAAATGACGTATTTTCGGTTACG
>CAYUEM010000133.1:0-7751 GCA_964442925.1 uncultured Hyphomonadaceae bacterium | reverse complement strand
CGCGTCCGGCACGCTCATCCGTTCTCCTAGGCGCGCTTGATGGACAGGACGCCGGTGCGCGAGACCTCGACCAGCCCCAGCGGCTGCATCAGCGCTAAGAACTGGTTGATCTTGTCACTGGAGCCGGTGATTTCGAACACGAAACTTTCAGATGTCGTGTCGATGACACTGGCGCGGAAAATCTCGGCCATGCGCAGCGCTTCCACGCGCGCCCCGCCGGAACCTGCGACCTTGACCAGAGCCAGCTCACGCTCCAGCCCACGTTTTGATTTGGTGATGTCGATGACCCGCCCGACCGGCACAAGACGCAGCAACTGCGCCTCAAGCTGCTCCAGCATGGCCGGGGTGCCTTCGGTCACGACTGTGATGCGCGAGCGATGGCGCGAGGCATCGACCTCGGCGACGGTCAGGCTCTCGATATTGTAACCGCGCGCGGAAAACAGCCCGACCACGCGGGCCAGCACGCCCGGCTCATTGTCGACCATGATCGCCAGCGTGCGCCGCTCGGGCGCTGCGTCTTCATGCGTCATGTCATAGGCGGAGGCCGGGGCGCTCGTTTCGCTCATCCATGTTCTCCGTTTGGATTGTATGCGCGCAGGATTGCCTTGCGCTCGTCGGCACCGATGCGGTCTGTCCAGTTGGTATCGCCTGCGTGTGTGAGAATGCCCGGCCGGCGCACATCCAGGATCACACCCAGCCGGCCGACACGGTCGAGTGCCTTGTGGCGCGCATCAAGGCGCTGTGAATTGTAGCGCTCGACAATCTCGTCCATGCAGCGTGGATCAAGATGCGCCTGCAGTTCCGAGACCAGAAGCCGGCGACATTCGGTGATGAAGGCTGCGGAGTCCTCGCCGCGTACACCGTCTTCATCGATCAGCCGGGTTTCGTGATAGGCATAGATCAGCGCATCGAGAATGGGCGGGCGATAGCCCTTGTAGGCATCTTCCTTGTCGGCGCCATGATCGTCGGGATCGATATTGGGAAAGAAGAACCGCCCGCGATCAACCAGAACCGACAGGCGTCTTGCAATGTTCAGCCGGCGCGCGCGCCGCTCCTGAACCGTCAGATACGGGCTGAGCGCCAGTTCGGCTGCCTCGCCCATCGCATCGACGGCCTCATTGCCCCATTCCAGACTGTCATGATCGATCCGCCGGCGCAGCTCCACAGTCTGGAGCCGGCGCTGTTTTCGTGTTTCCCCGCGCGCAACAAGAGCGCTCATCACTGCCACAAGTGCGGAGCTGACAGCGATGATGATTTCAACCTGTCCGTCTGCCAGATCGAGTAGATTTTGCCAGTTCATGGTCCTGCCCTCTGATGACCCTCTGACTTTATTGCCTGTCAGGGCCTGCGGGAGCAATTGCACACTTTGTTGATGGCATGATGTCATGGCGGGCGGGGTCTTGCATTTTTCCGGCGAAAGCCGGGTGGGGATCAGTCCGCGCGGTCGAGGCGGTGACCATTGACGGCGACCAGAACCGGCCCCCAGCGCAGTGATTCGCGGCGCAGAAACTCTTGCGTATAGGTCAGCCCCGGGGCGGCGTCGCACGAACGCGGCGCTCCGCCCAGCGTCAGTGCGGCGCGTGCAGTGCCTGCTGTCCCGGCTGTCGCGGCTGTTTCGGTTTCCATCTGTCTCATCAGACCAGCCTCTTTCCGTCTTCGCCGATCTCATCGCCGGTTATGGTGCCAAGGATCATCTCGTTGTGCGCTGCGCCCGACGGGATCATCGGCAGGCAGTTTTCCTCGCGCGTCACCCGGCAATCGAACACCACCGGGCCATCATGATCGATCATTTCGATTATTTTTTCGTCAAGCTCGCCCGGGTCAGCGCAGATCAGACCTTTTGCGCCATAGGCTTCGGCGAGTTTGACAAAATCGGGCAGCGCTTCGGAATAGGAATGGGCGTAGCGCTCGCCATGCAGCAATTCCTGCCACTGGCGCACCATGCCCATCCATTCGTTGTTGAGGATGAAGACCTTTATCGGCAGCTCATGCTGCACGGCCGTCGACAATTCCTGCATCACCATCTGCACGCTGGCTTCGCCGGCAATGTCGATCACCAGAGCGCCGGGATGGGCGGCCTGCACGCCGACGGCTGCCGGAAGGCCATAGCCCATGGTGCCGAGCCCGCCCGAAGTCATCCAGCGATGCGGCTGCTCGAAATGGAAATGCTGGGCGGCCCACATTTGGTGCTGGCCCACTTCTGTGGTGATGTAGACATCGCGCTTGCGGGTCAGCTGATACAACCGCTCAACTGCATATTGCGGCTTGATGGCATTGGGGGTGCGGGCATAGCCAAAACAGTCGCGCGCGCGCCAGCCATCGATTTCGGCTTTCCAGCTGCTCAGGTCGGGCGCTTTCAGCTTGCGGGCCTGCCAGCCCTTCAGCAGTGCTTCCAGCGCAAGCGCGCAATCGGCGACAATCGGCACATCGATCCGGACGATCTTGTTGATCGATGACGGGTCGATGTCGATATGCACCTTTTTCGAACCCGGCGAGAAGGCATCGATCCGCCCGGTCACCCGGTCATCGAAACGCGCCCCGACACAGATCATCAGGTCGCAGTCATGCATGACATTGTTGGCCTGATAGGAACCATGCATTCCGAGCATACCCAGCCAGTCGGGATGGCTGGCGGGAAACGCGCCCAGGCCCATCAATGTGGATGTCACCGGAAAGCCGGTTGCCGCCTGCAATTCACGCAGCAGCTGGCTGGCGCGCGGGCCGGAATTGATCACCCCGCCACCGGTGTAGAAAACCGGCCGACGCGCCGCAGCCATCAGGTCGAGCGTCTGGTCGATCCGTTCAGTGCGCGGGCGCGACTTCGGGCTGTAGGTCGGCCGGCTGACGCTTTCCGCTCCCTGATAGGGGCCACTGGCAAACTGGATATCCTTTGGAATGTCGATCACCACCGGGCCGGGGCGGCCACTGGTCGCGATATGGAAGGCTTCGTGAATCGTGCGCGCCAGCTGGGTGATATCGGTGACGAGATAATTGTGCTTGGCGCAGCAGCGCGTGATGCCGACCGTGTCGCACTCCTGGAAGGCATCGGTGCCGATCAGGTGCGTGGGCACCTGTCCGGTCAGAACCACCATCGGAATGGAGTCCATCATCGCATCGGTGATCGGCGTGACCATATTGGTTGCACCCGGACCCGATGTCACCAGCACCACTCCGGGCCGACCAGTCGAGCGGGCATAGCCTTCGGCAGCATGGCCGGCGCCCTGTTCGTGTCGCACCAGCACATGGCGGATCGAACTCTCATCAAACAGCGCGTCATAGATCGGCAGCACCGCACCGCCAGGATAGCCAAAGATTGTATCGACGCCCTGAGCCTTCAGCGCTTCGATGACCATTTGAGCGCCGGTCATGATGGTGGCTTCGGTTTCGGCTCGGATCGCGTCGGGCTGGGGTTTCATATTGGCTTCGTCATCTTCAAGAGTGGGGCGGGCAAATGTGGAAAAGAAAAAGGGGCCTCGCCGGAGACCCCTTTTCATCCGCGCCCGCTTTCAGCTGGCACTTATCGTCCAGCCGGCTACGGGCACGGGCAAATAAGTACACAGTTACGAGTCATTGGCATTTCCTCACCTTCTGGTAAAAGAAATAACCTGCCCCTCAGGCTCCGTCAATCTCCCTGTAGAGGGCAAAAATCACCTTTTTTCGCAGATGCGTTTCCGGCGCTGGAATGCGTGGCCAGAACGGGAACTGTCGGCCGATCCAGGTGAACTGCCGCTTGGCATAGCGCCGGGTGTCGCGTTTTGCATGCTCGGCAGCCTGTTCGGCGCTGATTTCGTCGCGCACAAAGCGCGCAAGCCATGGCAGGCCGTGCGCTTTCATCGCCGGCAGCTCCGGATCGAGCCTGCGTTCGATCAGCCCGCGGGCCTCGTCCATTGCGCCCATCATCATCATGCCCTCAAAGCGCCGGTCGATCCGCGCATACAGGCGCGGGCGCGGCGGGGTCAGCGCAATCCCCAGCCACTCCCCTTCGGTCAGAAGCGCCGATTTCGGTGCCGTCTGAAAATCCGAGAACCGCTTGCCGGTCGCAAGCCAGACCTCATAGGCCCGTGCAAGTCGCTGACGGTCATTGGCGGAAAGGCGCTCTGCAGCGACCGGATCGACAGCCTGCAAGCGGAGGCGCAGCCCTTCCGGCCCCTCAGCCAGACCAATAGCGCGCACATCGCTGCGCACATCTTCAGGCACAGGCGGAATCTCACTGAGCCCCTCGATCAGGGACAGGAAATAAAGCCCTGTGCCGCCGACGAAGATTGGCACGCGTCCGCGCCGCTGGATATCTGCCAGAATGGCCCGCGCATCGGCAAGCCACTGGCCGGTAGAATAGCGCGTCGCAGCATCGACATGACCGAAAAGATGGTGCGAAACAGCGGCTTCCTCGTCCGGATCGGGCCGCGCGGTCAGCACACGCAGGTCGCGATAAACCTGCATGGAATCGGCATTGATGATCTCGCCATCAAGGGTTTTTGCCAGTTCGATGGCAAGTTCGGTCTTGCCGCTGGCGGTCGGGCCGTGGATGAGAAGGGCAGGGCGCATCCTGTAAGCGGTTACGCTCTTCTCGCCAATGTGAAAAGCAAGGATATCAAAGTGATGACAGACACAAGCGAAAGCGGGATGCTGGCGGCTGTTGCTGTCACTGTAAATGATGCGGGGATTGTGGAGACCGATCTTGCCGGGGTGCTGGAAAGTGTCGCAGGCGAAGGGGCAAAGATTCGAAAACTCTCGCCGGACGGGGAAAATCTTGCCATTGAGGCCGTATTCACTCCATCTGCGGGCGTGGCTGCGCAGGATTTGCACGGTCAGATCGCAGCGGCACTGGGCGCACGCGCGGACATCGCTGTTCTGCCTGCGCAGGGCCGGCGCAAGCGGCTTTTGATCTGCGATATGGACTCAACCGTGATCGGGCAGGAATGCCTGGATGAACTGGCTGACTTTGCCGGGCTGAAAACGCAGGTTGCTGAGATCACGGAGCGGGCGATGCGCGGCGAACTGGATTTCGAAGGCGCGCTGACAACCCGCGTGGCGATGCTTGCCGGGCTCGATCTCAGCGCATTGACGCGTTGCTTTGACGAGCGGATATCGCTCAATCCGGGCGCGCGCACTCTGGTGGCGACGATGAAAGCCAATGGCGCGCGCTGTGTTCTGGTGTCTGGCGGCTTCAGCTTTTTCACCCGCCGTGTTGCCGCTGCCGCCGGTTTCGATGCGGATCGCGGCAACACGCTGATCGATGACGGCGCACACCTCACCGGCGCGGTCGGCCATCCCATTCTAGGACGCGAGGCGAAACTGGAGGCGCTGCTGACGGAAAGCAACGGGCTTGGCGGCCCGCAAGCGGTACTGGCGATCGGCGACGGTGCCAATGATCTGGCGATGATTGCAGCCGCCGGGCTGGGCCTGGCCTATCGCGCCAAACCGGTTGTCGCGGCGCAGGCCGACGCGTCGATAGCTTTGACCGACCTACGCACAGCGCTGTATTTTCAGGGCTATTGTGCGGGGTCAATTGTCGAGGCGGGCTGAGACGGCCCTGATTGTTCCAGCGAATCGCGGATCGCCTCTGCGGTATCGATGAACACGTTTACGTTCAGCGCGATATTTTCCTCGCTCTGGCCATGGTCGAGGATCAGGTAGCGATTGACGCCGACATCTGTTGTCCCGCTGGCTCCATCTTCCTGTGGCACCTTCCAGATACTGACGGCGGCGCGGACATAGTTCATCTCATTGATTTCAGCGTCGCTTGGCACGGCAATCGGCGTGAAGATCGTCATGATCTGCAGGCCTTTGCACTTGGTTGCCTGCTCGCCGAGACAAGCCTTGCCGATCAGGCCGAATTTGAGAAAGCTTTCGGTCTCGACCAGCACAACCGCTTCGCCGGTTTGGTCGGAAGCCTGCAGAACCTTATGGCCGAGGTCTTCGGCAAACTGGCTGAGCCAGGCTGCATCAACACCGGTGACAAGGGCCACTTCGGGCTCCGGCGCGAGCAGGGGGAGGGTCGGATCAACGCCGGTGGGTGGGTCAGTTGGATCCGGCAGTGTCTGAGGTGGGGCCGCGGGCTGGCCCGGCTCCTGCGCAAGGACAGGCATAGCAAGAACAAGTGCGGCGGCAAGCAGGCTGGTGCATTTCGATGTCATCTGGGCTGTCCCCTATCATATGTCACCCAACGATACGCATGCCGCAAGCATGAAAATGTGGCAAGCAGTGTTTCAGCAACGCAGGGTCAGGTCCGGGCGATCACATGACGGTCATGGCGCATTGCGTTGGGACGGGTCCTTGCTGAACGCTTCCGTCAGTTCTGCGTCGCCTTCGGCGCGTTGCCGCCGCGCCGCCTCACCCCACCATTCGAGCTGCGAGAGTGTGCGCCCGACATAGCTGTCCCAGCGTTCGGCGTGCGAGGCCCATGTGCCGTCTTCGTTCAACGCGTCCTGCGCTTTCGGGATGTGCACCATCGCCGAAACGGGCAGGCAACCAAGCTCGGACAGGAAAGTTCTCATGTTCACTGCTGCGCGCGCACCGCCCCATTGCCCGGCAGAATAGGTGACGATGGCACTGGGTTTGAATGCATAGAGCGATGCGCCGAAATGGTTGAGCAGATGCGCCAGTGCTGGCGACATGGAGTGATTGTATTCCGGGCTGACCATCACATAGCCGTCCGCCGCTTCGATCGCTCTTGCTGTCTCGTCCAGACCATCGGGTGCCTGGCCGCTGGCGTAGGAAAAATGCGGCTTGAAGTCTCCGCCAAGTTCGAAGTCGAGCGGATCGATCAGGCTCACCTGATGATCTCTGGTCTGCAACAGGCGCTCACAGGCCGTCGCCACGCGCGCGCCAAGCCGTGCCGGCCGCGGCGGTGTGGTGGTGCGCACAGAACCGAGAAAGACGAGAATGTTCATACCGATGCCCTTGTTTAAAGATCGCGTGACGATAAGGATTGCCAAAGACGATACCGCATCTGGAAGCACATGGCGCTAGCAGCCTGCTGAGGAAGTCTCAGTTTTCAGCGATTTCGGGTTTTTGCGTCGGTTTCCGGTGGGAACCTCGCCTTCTGGCTTGCTGGCCCTGGGCGGTTGCGCCCGGGCCAGCGGCCTGTCTGAAGGCGGCGTGGTGAGGGGGCGGCCCGTTCGGGCCGGGTTCGCCTCGCTCGCCGATAGCGTTTCCACCGATGTCGGAAATGCTATCAACAGATGAAAAGCTTGAACGGATTTTCGCGGCGATGGCTGCGGGCAGGTGCGTGTTTGGTCCGATTGCAACACAAGTCGTTCAATGTCACCCGGAATCGGCCCGCAGGACTCAGCCTCGTGTATTCAGCGCGCTCTGGTCGCGGATGGCCTTCCAGGCAAGAACCTTGGCCAGCAATTTGCCGTCCGGCCCGCGCCATTCAGCCTCGACATAGCCTGTCGTGCGCGAGCGGTTCACCACCTCTGCCGTGATCGAGATGTCGCCATTCGGCACCGGGCGGAACAGCTTGATCTGCAGGTCCTGAGTCGTGAAGCCCTCATCGCCGGTCAGCGCCGAGAACATGCAGATCGAGACCACATGATCCGACAGCGCGCCGACCCAGCCGCCAAAGGCGCGGCCCGGCTGGATATCGCGCGAGCCGTCATTCGGCCAGACATAGCGCACCCGGCCCGGAGCCGCCTCGCGCAGCCACGCCTCCGGCATGATGCCAAGATTGCGCAGTGCCAGCGGCTTCATTGCCCATTCGCCACCCTGCACGCCCTCAAGGAAAGCGCGGAAAAAGGGCGTGTAGT
>CAYUEM010000132.1:0-7835 GCA_964442925.1 uncultured Hyphomonadaceae bacterium | reverse complement strand
GCCAGGGCCATTTCGAGCTGAACGTCTTCAACCCGATGATGGCCTACAATTTCCTCCAGTCGGCACGCCTGCTTGCCGATGCTGCGGTCTCCTTCACCGAAAATTGCGTCGTCGGCATCGAGCCGCGTCTCGACAATATCCAGCGCGGACTTGAGAACTCGCTGATGCTGGTCACGCCGCTGAAGGAAAAATACGGCTATGACCGCGCGGCCAGGATCGCCAAGACCGCCCACAAGAATGGCACCACCCTGCGCGAGGAAGCCATCCTTGACGGCATCCCGGCCGAGGATTTCGACACGATCGTGGACCCGGCCAAGATGATCGGGCCAGGCTGACAAACGGAACAACGGTTATGAAGGAGTTCGGTCCGGCCACATTCGGCGCACTCAATGCGGAAGACTACGACGCCCTGCACGATCCGGGCACGACCGACGTCTCCGTCGCGCTGATCGCCGGGCTCGCCGGCTCCGGCAAAGTGCTGGAACTCGCGATCGGAACCGGGCGCATGGCCCTGCCTCTGGCCGCGCTCGGCCATGACGTGTCCGGCATCGAGGCGTCGCCGGAAATGGTCGAAAAGCTGCGCGCGAAACCGGGCGGCGAGGCCATTCCCGTCGTCATCGGAGACTTTGCCGATGTCGCCATCGAAGGCCAGTATGACCTTGTCTTCCTCGTCTTCAATACGCTCTTCAACCTCAGAAGTCAGGCCGAACAGGTGCGCTGCTTCCGGAATGTGGCCGACCGGCTCCGCCCGGGCGGCGCGTTCCTCGTCGAGACCTTTGTTCCGGACATGACACAGTTCCAGAACGGTCAGCGCATGCGGGCCATGCATGTCGGCTTCAGGTCGGTCTGGTTCGAGGCGGTGAAGCACGACCCGGTCGAACAGATCCTTGAACACCAGCGCATCCGCATCACGCAGGACGGCGTGAAACTCATCCCCCTGCCGATGCGCTATGCCTGGCCATCGGAAATCGACCTGATGGCGCGTCTGGCCGGGCTCGGTCTCGAACATCGCTGGGGCAGCTGGACCCGCGACCCTTTCACCGCCCGGAGCGACATGCATGTCTCTCTCTATCGCAAGCCCGGATGAGTGCAGACAGCTGACGAAACACGTTGCAGCGCCTATACTCCATCAATGGAATCACGTCCGCACACAGAAAGGCCCGCCCATGTCTTCACCTATCGGCTCGAAAGCCAATCCCTCGCAATTCGACTGCTACGGCGATCTTGCCGATGACGAGCCCTATTTCGTCATTCGCGCGCATGACCCGCTATCCAGTGCGATCCTTGAGCTGCACGCCTATATTGGTGCAGGTCAGGCCGGCGCAGCGCACAACAAGCTCGCCGAGATCATGGCGATGACAGCGAACCACCCCCCGCGCCCTTCTGACAGCCCGAAATATCGCGAAACCTTCGCCATCTCGCTGGCCATGGAAAAATGGCGTGAGAGCCGCGACTGACCGGGTCGATTATTGCGGTGCCGGCGCGTCAGCTTGTGGCAGTTCATCCGGCGCGCGCTCCGGCAGGGGCAGCGGCGTATCAGACGGGTTCTCGAAAATCCGGCGCAGCATTCCGGGCGCGACTGCAGACAGCGGATTGATCGACACCTGCGCCTTTTCCAGTGATCCGCGCACCGAATAGGTCAGTGAGAAGATCCCCTCCCCGTCACGCCCGACGATCAGATCGCCAATGATCGGAATGCCGCCAAGCGCTGAATTGACGCCAAAGCTGGGCACGAGCACACCGTCGAGCGCAAGCCGCCCGCCATCGGAACGCAGCCAGCCATTCACCGTCAGACCAAGAGCTGGCCCCGATGCGCGCCCGCCGTCAATGATATAATGACCACCGCCAATCTTCAGCGGGATCGAGATTTCGGAGAACATCACCCCCTCCCCGCCCAGCGTATCGGCAAGGCCGCGCAGGGAAGCCAGCGACAGGATCTGCGTCAGGAAAGGTGCATTGCGAAGGCGGGCATTGCGGACCACCAGATCGAAACGCGACACGCCGCCGGAGGCGAGCTCACCGGACACATCCAGCTCGCCGCCAATCAGGAAATCGCTGTCGAACAGGGCCTGAATTATCGAGCCGGCATTGCCGCTGCGCAGACCGATATCCGCCCCGCCAGCGGCGTTGGCGCGATAGCTGGCCTCCAGTGGTGCACCATCATCTGCCGCGCCGCTTGCGACAAGGCTCTGCAATCCGTCAACGGTCGAGATCACCGCCAGCCTGGCATTCGACATGTTCAGCCCTTCACCAAGAAACAACTGGTCGACCTCGGCATCAAGCGTCATGGCGCTGCGAAAATCACCCGCGCCATCAAACGCGCCAAGGTCCGGAATGGCGTTGGACAGGTCAAGAAAGGCACCGGAAAGACTCAACTCAAGCGCGCCATCGCGGCCACGGCGCACGGTTCCGCCAACATCGGCACGTTGCTGGAGAAAGGCGCGGGCCAGATCCGCCTCGACCAGCCGGCCATCCTCGCCGAGGCGGATCACGCCATCAAAGCCGGCAGTTTCGCTGACGAGTTGTGCGGTTGCCTCGCGCAGCCGGCCCGGTTCCTGTTGATAAACAACTCTGGCCCTCGCCGCATCACCCGGCGGTTTGAGCCAGCCGATTTCCGCCAGGTCAAGCCGGGAGCCGGTGAAATCGAGATCGACTTCTGCCCTGCGCACGGTCTCGCCATCGAGCTCTGCAACCAGTTCGACCGGCACGTCTCCGATAACATAGGGCCGCCCGAGCAGGCCGAAACGGTTGAGGATATCCGGTGTCACCGCGCTGCTTGCCGAGAGTTCCGACGGTGCGCCGTCATCACCCAGGCCATCACGCCATCGGAAATTGACACTGGCCGGGCCCAGTTCACCTGTGCCCTCAATCTCGATCTCATCCTGGTTGATACTCACCCGGGTGCGCGCGCCTGACAGATTGAAACCGCCCGCCGCATCGCGCAGGCCGCCATCGCGGATCTCGCCATTGACCTGAAACCGCAGAGCGCCGGGCGGCGGGAATTCCAGCGCCGGGCGAAACAGCTCGATTTCACCCGTGGCCGTGCCACTCAACCGGTCAGGGTCAAACCCCGTTTCACGTTGTAGCTGCAAACGGGAGTCAAAAATCGAGCGCACGACCGGCAGCACCGGGCCGCTCCCGCGTGCAAAAATCCGGAAGTCCTCGCCCTTGGGCCGCAATTTCGGAAAGTCGACCTCGCCGGTCTCGATCGTCCAGCCGACATAGCGCGCACGATCGACATCGACCCGGAATGTGTCGCCGGTCAGCCGCCCGGTGCCGGCACCGGCTTCTATCGGCGGCATGTCCGGCAGGAAACGCACGCGCGCATCTTCAACGGAAAAGCTGACATCAATCGCCTCATCGGCAATGCCCCCCGACGCCAGGCTGTCAGGACGCAGTTCTATCCGTGCGGTTGCCCCCGTCAGACGCGCCGCCTCGACCTTTTCCACCACGAAACGCCGCGCACCATCTCCGAGCCGGACCGGCCAGAATGCAAGCACATCCTGCTTGGTCGCCGGTCCATCCACCTCTGCGACAAGATCGAGGCGCAGCGGCAACTGCCCCGCCGGCACGCCTGCGACATGATCAATCCGCCCGGTTGCGCGCAGCATTGCCTGCCCGAGCCTGGCCTGCACAGCATTGATGTCGGCGCCTTGCAGCGCCTCATCAATCTGCAGGTCAAGCTCAAGCCCGCGAAGTCTCAGCGGCGCCTCAAACGTCGGACGCAGATCAATCCGCAGATCATCACCTGTCAGTTGCAGCCGGCGCGCACCTTGTCCGAAGACAGCCTGCGAAACGACCGCACGCAGCGCGCCACGAACCGGGCCAGCGTCCAGCGTGTCGAAACGAATTTGCAGTTCATCGCCTGCCGTCTTGTAGGCGGCCTCTGCCGACAGGCGCGAGATGGGAACGGCCCGATCACCAAATGCCGCTGCGCCAGGCCCCGTTTCGACGCGGATCGACACGCTTTCAAGCCCGGTCGCGCGGCTCGCCTGCGCCGCAAAGGCCAGTTCGGCAGGCAACCGCCACAAACGCTCCGGCCTGGCACCAAGCTTTTGCGCAACTTCCGCCAGCGTCCAGCCTGACACCGCCAGGTCAAGGCTGAGACTGTCGATCGCCCCGGCCGTGCGCAGGTCCACGGCCAGCCCATTCGGCAGCCCGGCGCTGCGCCCACTGGCGGAAAAAGCAAGCGACAGATCATTGCGCTCCCGCTTCAACTGCCCGTTCAGATCGGAAAAAACCAGGCTTTCCGTCGCGCCGAGCAGGTCAACATTCAGGACAAGGTCACGAAACCCGATCTGCTCGATATCAATATCACCGACAGCACCATGCGCACCCTCGATCGCAGCGAGCAGGACGCGGTTGATCATTTCCAGCCACTGTTGCGGCGTCTGTGGCAGCTGACCGGCTGGGATCGGCGGCAACGGCTCGCCCGCCACGGTCCAGTTTTCATTGTCGATCTGACGCAGTTCAACCTCGCCGTTCTGCAATTCCATAGCGGCAATATCGACATCACCGAGCAACATGGATGTGGCATTCAGCTCAATATCGGCGCGCTCGGCACGCGCGCGCACAACTCCGCCAGCGTCGCGGAAGACAAGCCCCTGCGCCCGGATATCAATCCGGCGGCGTTGCGGTGACCATTGCAGCTGTACCCGGTCCAGCTCGACCTGCCGGCCATCTCGCGCCTGCGTCAGTGCCGCCTCGATATCATCCTTGAATGCCGTCAGTTCCAGCGGTCCCTGCGAAAGCCGCCAGACAAAGAACGCGCAGGCGGCCACGGCGAGGAACAAAATGCCGCCGAGCACCTCGAACGCAATGATGGTAGCGGTTTGACGAACCACGCAACACTCCAGCTTGCCCCCGGCCACTCATCCGCCCTACAGTCTTAGAACGCATGGAAGCGGCATGCCACCGAAAGGAACAGATAAGAAGAATGATTGAAAAAGGATTTCCCGCGCCGGAGTTCACCCTGCCCGCAACTGGCGGGCGAACGATCCGCCTTTCGGACTATCGCGGTCGCCATCTGGTGCTTTATTTCTATCCGCGCGACGACACACCGGGCTGCACGACGCAGGCGAAGGCATTTTCCGAGCTCAAAGCCAGTTTTGAATCCGCCGGTGCCGGCATTCTCGGCGTCTCGCGAGACAGCCTCGCCAAACATGAGAAATTCCGGGAAAAGCATGGCCTGAGCATCGACCTGGCCAGCGACGCGGAGGCGACGACCTGCGAGGACTATGGGGTATGGGTCGAAAAGAACATGTATGGACGCAAGTCGATGGGGATCGCTCGCACCACATTCCTGATCGGTCCGGACAGCGCAATTCTTGATATATGGCCAAAGGTCAAGGTCAGTGGTCATGCTGACATGGTGCTGAGCCGATTGGTCAACGGGTCGGACTGAACGCAGCCACAGCGCCTTCAGATCCTGGCGAGACGAAATGCAAAATTAACCCTGATCTGACAAAAAATAATTCAAACCTGTTGCAAAGGGGTTTCACCTCTCCGTGAAATCTGGTTATGAAGGGTTGGGGTCAGGGACAGTGCCGGAGCTTGGGGGAGAGCCGGATATTGTACGTAGTGATCACAGAATGGCGGGCGGCGTAGATGCAGAAGTTGAGTACCAGGGCACAGGCAATTTTCGACCGGGCCTTCCCCGAGCGTCAAATTTATCATCGCAGCGGTGGAAAAGTTCATTATATCTCGGTCTCGCCATGGCAGCAGGCAATGCTTGCGGCTGGCATTACGGCACTGGCTGGCTGGACGGTATTTGCTTCGGTCAACTACGTCGTTGACTCTGGGAACGGTGCGTTTGAAACGGCGGATGCGCGCGAAGTGGCCCGCTACAAACGTTGGGTTCAGGACCTTCGCGCGAAGACGGAACTGTCTCGTAACCTGCTTGAGGAGCGCACTGACGCGTTCCAGCGTGCCACAAATGAGTTTGAAACCCGCCACCAGACACTGAAAGTCCTGCTCGACGCGCTTGAAGGGGCTGAGGATCTTGAAGTTTCGGCACTGCGCGGCGACGCCGCCAATCTGCTGCTGAAAGCGTCGATTGACGAAGCCGACAGCCGGCTCGGACTGCGGCGTGCACAGCCGACCGCTTCGCTTGAACGGGTCGGTGTGCGCGCGCGGATCGACAAGCTGAACGATGAGCAGCAGGCATTTCTCGAAGATGCGGAAGATCTGGCCGTTCAGCGGGCGGAGCGTGCGCGCGGTATTCTCAAACTCACCGCTGTTGGAACCGGTCGCATCGAGTCACAGCGCGAAATGGGCGGCCCGATCGTTTCACTCGCCGCACTGCCGAACGAAGAGTTCGACAGTATAGAAGATGCCGAGTTTGCGCGCCGTGTCGCGCAGGTCGCGGCACGACTTGAAGAAGCGCGCTTTTATGAAAAAATCGTTGCCAATCTGCCGCTCGGTGAGCCCGTGGGTGTTCCGGCCCGGCTGACATCCAATTATGGCTTGCGAGTCGATCCGTTCACGAAGCGACCGGCATGGCACAATGGCGTTGACATGGCCGCCTATTACAAGGCGCCTGTGACCGCAGCGGGGCCGGGAACGGTGAGTTTTGCAGGCACGCGCTCGGGCTATGGCCGGCTGGTTGAAGTCGATCACGGCGATGGCTTCCGGTCACGTTATGGGCATTTGAGGTCCATTTCCGTCAAAAAAGGTGATACAGTCGCAATTGGCGACACAGTCGGGCTGATGGGTTCAAGCGGTCGCAGCACCGGCCCACACCTTCATTATGAGGTCTGGTTCCACGACAAACCCTATGATCCTATTGATTTCATGAAAGCGGGAAGACATGTTCACCAAGACTAAAGGCGGCGAATCGGGCCCATCCACCGTCAATCCTACCCAGGAAGCCATTCGTTCAGCCTCCAGCAAGCCGGCCGCGCGTTCGGTTGCTTCGATCATCTGCAACGATATGAAGATTACCGGCTCGGTCCTGTCTGAGGGCGCACTGCAGATTGATGGCAAGATCGATGGTGATGTCAGCGCGCAGGATATCGTGATCGGCGCGACCGGCATCATCACGGGTGAGGTCAAGGCTGAAGTCGTGACAGTGAAGGGCACGATCAAGGGCTCGATCCGTGCACGCAAGGTCGAACTGGAGACCGGTGCCAAGGTCGAAGGCGACATTATTCACACTTCACTTTCAATCCAGCCGAATGCGGTTTTTGAAGGTCAGGTCAAGCATGCCGAGGATCCGCTGAAGGATGCCGGCCCGCAGGGCGCATCCGCTCCGGTCGCATCGCCTCCTGCCGCACTCTCGGCCTCTCCCGCTGCGCCCGTCAGCAAGCCAGCCGCACCTGGAGCTCCGACGGGGCCTGCCGGTAACGCCTGAGCCGCGCTGGCATCGGGCTGGCATTACCAATCAGATCACGACACCGCTCATCCGGTCGCACCGGACGGGTGGTTCTTGTTTTCACTGTTCAGTCGTCGCGAAACCGGTTGGTGATCGGATAGCGGCGATCGCGACCAAAATTGCGCAGGCCGATCTTGATCCCCGGTGCAGCCTGGCGGCGCTTGTATTCGGCGACATATAGCAGATGCTCAATTCGGCACACCGTGGCCCGGTCATGGCCGCGCGCAACGATTGCATCGGTGTCCTGCTCGCCCTCAACCAGAGCGCGCAGGATATCGTCAAGCACCTCATAAGGCGGCAGGCTGTCTTCGTCCTTCTGGTCCTCGCGCAGTTCTGCGCTGGGCGGTTTGTCGATGATGTTCTGCGGGATCACCTCGCCGCCCGGGCCGAGCGCGCCGCGCGGGACACAGGAATTGCGCCAGCGTGACAGGGCGAAGACCTCGGTCTTGTAGAAATCCTTCAG
>CAYUEM010000131.1:0-7942 GCA_964442925.1 uncultured Hyphomonadaceae bacterium | reverse complement strand
GCAACACCAACCACGCACTTTGCGCCCCAGGCTTTCGCCAGCTGGCCGGCCGTGGCACCCACAGGCCCGGCCGCGCTCGTCACCAGAACCGTGTCGTCCTCGCGGAACCGGCCGATTGTCTTGAGGCCGAACCACGCCGTTAGCCCCGGCACGCCGAGAACGCCGATCCACAGCGAGAGGGGTATTCCCGGCACGTCCGGCACCTTGCCGATGAAACCCTTTCCGGTCTGGATGGAATGGGTACGCCAGCCGCCCGCGCAGAAGACTTTCGTGCCAACCGGAAACGCCTCATTCTCGCTGGCGTCCGCTGTGCCGACGGAAAACCCGTCTATCGGCTTGCCGAGCGGCAGGGCGGCCGCATAGCTGTCGCCGCCTGACAGGCGCGAACGGGTGCCCGGATCAACAGAATTGAACGCATGGGCGACGCGGAACTGGCCCTCGCGCGGCTCCGGCAACGGCTTTTCCTCGACCCGAAAGTCTTCGGGCACAGGAGCGCCTTCACAGTAGCGCGCAAGCACCACCTGTTTCATTGTTTCGCTCAATTTGTTGCCTCCCGAAATGTCCGCCTTTGCTAGCCAGCATAACGCGGGCCGGCGCTTTGTCATCTTGCCTTCGAAATTGTGTGTGCCGATCTGCTGCGCTCAGCGCCGGGCCCCTCCGGCCATCGCCGGAAAGCTCCTTACCATCCCCAACGCAAGGCTCGAGAAACAAAATTTTCCAACACAGTTGCAGAGGAGCCGTCCTGCTTCTGCACTGGCAGACTGCCCTTGCGACACGACAGGCGCGCTGCCGCCTGAGCGGCATACTGAACCCGAAGCGTCGCCGGCTACATTTTCACGAACGGTTCAGACTTATTGAAAAGCCGTTGCATTTCTGTTACACTCACCATCTGAGCAAACGAGACATCGAAACAAGGCGGAATATCTGGTTTTTCCGAGTGGCAAGCCGGAACGATGTCTTTTCGTATAATTTTCAGGAAGGCGTAGAAAAATATGGCTAAAAAAACGCAGGACAAGTCGTTGCTTACCTTTGAGGTCGGACAGTCGATCGTCTATCCGGCGCATGGCGTCGGTCGCGTAACCGCCATCGAAACACAGACCGTGGCCGGTATGGAACTCGAAGTTTACGTCGTGTCCTTTGATCAGGACAAGATGATCCTGCGCGTTCCGACCAATCGCGCTGAAGCCTCCGGGATGCGCGCGCTGGCCGGCTCCAAGCTGGTTGATGATGCACTCAAGACGCTTGGCGGCAAGGCGCGCATCAAGCGCACCATGTGGTCGCGCCGCGCGCAGGAATATGAAGCCAAGATCAATTCCGGCGACCTGATCTCGATTGCCGAAGTTGTGCGTGACCTGCATCGTGGTGACGATCAGCCCGACCAGTCCTATTCCGAGCGCCAGCTTTATGAGAGCGCGCTCGACCGGATGGCCCGCGAACTTGCGGCGGTTGAAAACATTGATCGCGAAACGGCGATGGACATGCTGGCGCGCTCGCTGGCCAAGAAGAAAGAAGCCGCCTGACCGACTGCTGCCGACAGTCTGAATTTTGATCGCGCCGGCCCATCCAGATGGGCCGGCGTTTTCGCGTCTGGCCTGTGAAGTGATCCGGACAATGTGCCGGTGCGTATCTCCTCACAAAGCAGGTTGCGCGATTTTGCGCTGCTGCGCGAACAAGGAGACGGGGATGTCGCAATATGTTCAGGACAATCCAGCCGCTGACCGCGCCTATGTGAAACGTGCCATGAAGGTGCCGCTGCTTGAACAGGAACACGAGCTTGATCTTGCGCGGCGCTGGCGAGACGGTGGCGACGAGAAGGCGCTGCACGAGTTGACCTCGGCCTATATGCGTCTTGTGATTTCGATGGCTTCAAAATTTCGCCATTACGGATTGCCGATGGCGGATCTGGTGCAGGAAGGTAGCGTTGGCCTGATGCAGGCCGCCGCACGTTTTGAACCTTCACGCGAAGTGCGATTTTCCACATATGCGTCTTGGTGGATTCGCTCGGCCATTCAGGATTTCGTGCTGCGCAACTGGTCGATCGTGCGCACCGGAACGACTGCGTCGCAGAAATCGCTTTTCTTCAATCTCCGCCGCCTGCGCGCAAAGATCAGCGATACGGAAGACGCATCAATGAGCCGGGAAAACACGGCCTGGGTCGCAAATCATCTTGGCGTTCCCGAGCGCGACGTCGAAAACATGGCATCCCGGCTGTCGGCTTCGGACCGTTCGCTGAATGCGCCGATGGGGGCAGAAGGCGAGACCCAATGGCAGGACCTGCTGGCCGATGATGCAGCCCAGCCCGAAGAACAGGTGATGACGGTGCATGACAGTGCGCGCCGCAAGGACTGGATCGCCGATGCGCTGCAGGCGCTCAATGCACGCGAGGCCCTGATCATTCGCCAGCGCCGGCTCAGCGAGGACGGCGTGACGCTGGAAACACTGGGCCAGCAGCTTGGCATTTCGAAGGAACGCGTGCGTCAGATTGAACACCAGGCGCTGGGCAAGATGCGCAAGGTTCTGGAAGATCGGCTCGGTGACCCGGAAGCCTCGGGCCTGCTTCCGGACGCATGAAGCCGGGTTTCACAGCCGGGTAAAAAACCAGAAAAGGCCGACAAGGCCGATCATCAGCGAAAGCGGGCGAATCAGAAGGTTTTGCCGCCCGGCGACGTCCGCCGTGACGGGAAGTGCGCGCGCCAGCATCGCCATCGCGCCAAGAGCGATGGCAACAACGCAGAGTTGACCGATTTCCACCCCGACATTGAAGCCGACAAGCGCGCTCCAGAACACACCCTGCGGCAGGCCAAGCTCACCAAATGCGCCGGCAAATCCCATGCCGTGGACAAGGCCGAAACCGAACACGACAAAAGGCCGCCACCGGGTCAGCCCGCGCACAAACAGGTTTTCGATGGCGACAAAGGCGATGGTCGCGGCGATCAGCGGCTCGATGATGGCGGGCGGTGGGCTGATCATACCTGCGGCCGTCAGGCCCAGCGTGACCGAATGGGCAAGCGTAAAAGCCGACAGCTGCACGACGAGCGGACGCCATTTCTGGACCGTCAGGACGATGGCGAGCACAAACAGGATATGATCCGCGCCGCCCGGCAGGATATGTTCGAAACCGATGCGGATATAGATGGCCAGCGTGTCAATCATCTTGCGCTCGAATGTGTATGCGGAGGCCTTTTCGGGGGCGCCGGACGTGATGGTTGGCTGCGCCCCGGCGCTGTCGATTTCCGACAGGGCGCGGCAAAGCTCACGGTCCAACTCGCTTCCGGGCCCGCAAAGTTCATCTGCCGGATGAGCATATGCAAGTGACGCCATCCAGAGCATCACAAAAAGGCCGGCAAGAAGGCGAATAAATGGGGTCATCTGAAAGGCGGAAACCGCGGCTCAGCGCTCAGCGAATGCTCATGCGGGTGGTCGCCATGATGGCTGGCGGAATGCAATGGCGATACGGTGAGAACAAGACCGGTCGCCACCCCTGCTGCAATTGCGCCCAGCCCGCGCAAGGGCGCTGCATCGCGCACCGGTGCCAGCAACGGGCCTGTGGCGACAAACAGCAACAGGCCGGCCGAGAGCGCATACAGCATCCCGATCGTCTCATCGCCGAGCCCGGCCACCACCGGGGCGGAGATCAGCACGCCGAACGGGGTTGTCGCGGCGGCTGCGAGAAATGCGAGGACCAGCGCCGGGCGCATGGCAATGCCGCAACGCTGCACGATCGCGAACGCGATCATGCCCTCGGGCACTTCATGCAGGATCAGCGAGGATGCGGCATAAACGCCGGATGTGAAGCTCGCCGCAAAAGTGATGGCGTAGATGATCCCGTCAACAAGGCTGTGCAGTGCGATGGCAATGACCGGTGTGATCGCATCGCGCGGCATGGCGCGTTCGGCCTGTCCGCCGGGAAGCGCCCGCACCACCAGATTGAGAGCGAGCCCCAGCAGGTAGCCACCAAGCATCCAGCCCGGCGCGCGGGGCGTTCGCGCCATCGCTTCCGGCGCGATATGCATCAGCGTCAGTGTCACCAGCATGCCGCCGGCGGCCAGGCCAAACAGGCTGGCATGTCGCTGCGCCCAGTCCGCCCAGCGTGCGACGAAAAAAAGGCCAAGGCTTGTCACGCAAGCCGCAATCACCCCGAAGGCGAGCGGGGCCTGAATGTCTGACCACATTGCTGCGGCGTCCTCTTGTTGTCGGCTGACAGGGTTTGCGGGTAGCATGAGCGGCGGCTGTGAACCCGTCCGGTCTCGATGAACAGGATTGTCACTTGTGATGCCTCATCATGTTATAGTATTGCAAGTCCCGAATTCATGAAATCCCGCATTCGTCCTGATCGAAAGAGGCAGGGCCTGGAAGGAAGCACAATGTCGAATGTCCTGATGACCCGCCGCGCGCAGACATGCCTTGCCGGGCTGGCTCTGGTCTGGCTTGCCGGCTGCGGGCAGCAAACCGTCGAGCCAGACCAGAGCGAACCGGCTGAAACAAGCATTGACCGGGTCGCAGAGGTCGGAGAGATCAGCGGCGCTGATCCTGAAGACCGCGGCGAGGAACAGCATGATGAACATGATGATGCGCACGACGATGAGATGGCCGGCGGCGAAGCGCACGTGCATGGCCATGGCGAACTGGCAGTGGTTCTTGAAGGCAATCAACTGACGATCAGTGTCGATGCGCCGCTTGAAAGTCTCGGCCTGCCTGAACAGGAACCGGAAAACGAAGCCGAAAGCGCGGCGATGCAGCAGCAAAGGCTGATCCTTGGCGACCCGTTCAAGGTCGCGCGCCCGGCGGCAGAGGCCAAATGTGTGTTCAGCGGCAGCGATGTATCTTTTCGTTATCGCGGCGACCATGGCTCTGCGCAACTGGAATACCGTTTCAACTGCGCCAGCCCGGAACAGCTCGATGCGCTTGAGCTGACCCTGTTTGAGAGCTTTGCGTCATTGGAGGAGATCGAGGCGGTTTTCCTTTCGGGCGCGGATCAGTCTGCAGCAGAGCTGACACCGGAAAACGCCATCCTGCGACGCAATTAGGGGGCGGCCATGGCGGCGCCTGCCGTGCGTCTTGAGGCTGTGCGCTTTGGCTGGAGCCTTGCGGAGCCGGCGCTGATCGATATCGACCGGTTTGAGTTGGAGCGCGGTGAGCGGGTGTTTCTGCGCGGGCCGTCTGGCTCGGGCAAATCGACGCTGCTCGGCCTGATAGCGGGCATCTTGCAGCCGCAGTCTGGCAGTATTGATGTGCTCGGCCATGACATGTCGGCGCTTGGTGCTGCTGCACGCGACCGGGTGCGGGCCGATCATCTCGGTGTCATTTTTCAGCTGTTCAACCTCGTGCCCTACCTGTCTGTGGTGCAGAATGTCACCCTTCCAGTGCGCTTTTCAAAGCGACGCCGGCAGGCTGTCGGTGCAGCGCCGCAGGCCGAGGCGCGCCGCTTGCTGGCCAGTCTCGGGCTGGATGACGAGGCCCTGCTCGCCCGCCGCGTGCTGGACCTGTCGGTTGGCCAGCAACAGCGTGTGGCCGCGGCCAGGGCGCTGATCGGCGGGCCGGGTCTGGTGATTGCCGACGAGCCGACCTCCGCGCTGGATGCCGATGCACGTGACCGGTTCATCGAGCTTTTGTCGCAGGAAGCTGCGCGCACCGGCGCTGCATTGTTGTTTGTCAGTCACGACGCATCGCTCGCCCCGCATTTTGACCGCGCTGTTGACCTCACCCAGATCAATCGCGCTGTCGCGCCTCTGATGGGAACTGTCTGATGGGCGCGATCCTGTCGCTGGCGTGGGCCAGCCTGATGAACCGCAAGGGTTCGGCGCTGTTGACCATTCTCGCCGTGGCCTTGTCGGTGGCGCTGTTTCTCGGCGTCGACAAGGCCCGAACTGGCGCGCGCGAGGGCTTCAATGCAACGATCTCGAAAACCGATCTGATCGTTGGCGCGCGTTCCGGGCAGGTCAATCTGCTGCTCTATTCGGTGTTCCGGCTGGGCGATGCCACTGCGGAAGTGTCGTGGCCCACCTATGAATGGCTGCAGAGCCACGAGAATGTGGAATGGACGGTGCCGATATCGCTGGGTGACAGCCATCGCGGCTACCGCGTGATGGGCACCACGCTGGATTATTTCGATCGCTACAAATATTCCGGAGGCCAGAGCCTGCGCCTGTCGACGGGCGGGCGGTTTGATGACCTTTTCGATGCGGTTATCGGCGCGGAAGTGGCGCGCAAGCTCGACTATCAGATTGGCTCGCCAATGGTGCTGACGCACGGGCTGGGACGCGCGGGCCTGCAGGCGCATGACCAGCGCCCGTTCCGGGTGGCCGGCATTCTTGAGCCAACGGGAACCCCGGTTGACCGCACCATTCATGTCTCGCTCGAAGCCATCACCGCGATCCATGTCGGCTGGGAAACCGGGACGAAAAACCCGCTTGCCGACAGCATAAATGAAGAGATGATCCGCAGCTTCAACCTGACGCCAAAGACCGTCACGGCGGTCTTTGTGGGTCTGGAGCGGCGCGGTTCGGTGCTGACAACCAAGCGCGAGATCGACACGTATCGCAGCGAGGCGCTGCTGGCGATCATCCCGGCGGTTGCGCTTGCGCAGCTCTGGGACGTGACCTCGGTGGCCGAGCGCGCGCTGCTTGCGGTGTCGCTGTTCGTGATCGCCGTCGGGCTGGTCTCGATCCTCACCTCGATCCTGACCAGCCTGAACGAGCGCCGGCGCGAAATGTCGATCCTGCGTGCGACCGGTGCGCGGCCCGGACACATCTTCACCCTGCTGGTCGCCGAGGCCGGTCTGATCGGATGTCTCGGCGCGGGACTCGGCGTTGTTGCGATCCATGCGATCCTGGCGGTGGCGGGCCCGCTGCTGATGTCGCAATATGGCATTTCGCTGGCCGGGACCGGGCCGGGGCGCGTCGATCTCTACACGGTGCTTGCGGTGACCGGCGCGTCGCTGCTGATCGGCGCAGTGCCGGCCTGGATGGCGTTCCGGCGCTCGCTCGCTGACGGACTGAACGTGAAACTGTGACCGGTCATATCTGCCTGTCCCTCTGGTTTTCGGCCCCGATAAGGATTATTGGTCGCTTATGAGAAATGTGTTCTTTCCGCTTCTGTTCGCCCCGCTGCTGGCCGCATGTGGCCCGTCGGCAAATACCACGGACACCGCTGCGCCTGATCGATCGCTGCAATTGCTTCAGGTGGCAACGCCCGAACCGGTTGCAGAAAAGGCCGAACCGCAAGTTGGTGACCGGATCGAAGATGCAGGTGCCACGCGTCAGGAGGCTGGCAGCGAAAATGACCTTACCTCGCAGCCGATCGAATACACCCCTGACGGCGTGCGCATTCTCGGCTGGGAAGAGCTGATGCCAGCAGGCGAGGAAGAACGTCTGGTGCAACTGTATCAGCAGCAGATGACATTGCTTTATTCCGCCGGCCCGATTGCCGAGGGATCGGCCGGCGACGTGGCGGTCCAGATCGGCACGTTCAACACGGTCGCCGAGTTGAATGGCCAGCGCGTGCGCCTGCCCGGTTACACGGTGCCGTTCGAATACAGCGCCGAGGCCAATGTCAGCGAGTTTCTGCTTGTGCCCTATTTCGGTGCCTGTATCCACGCCCCGGCGCCACCGCCGAACCAGACGATTTTCGTGGTGACAGACAAACCGCTGAAGCTGAAAGACCTCGCACAGGCGGTCTGGATCGAAGGCACGATCCACACCCAGACCCAGGAATCCGATCTCGCCGATGCGGCTTACACGTTCAAGCTGGACTCGATCGAGACCTACGAATACTGAAAGGTCTTCGCACGCAGGACGAAGCCCGGTTCTGGTACGGGTGGTCGGGCTCGAACCGACACTTCCGGAAGGAAACGGGATTTTGAATCCCGCGCGTCTACCAATTCCGCCACAGGGGCACGGATTTTCAGATGATATACTGATCTATGGGCATATTAACAGGGGTA
>CAYUEM010000130.1:0-7997 GCA_964442925.1 uncultured Hyphomonadaceae bacterium | reverse complement strand
GCGCCTATGTCCAGGTCCAGCAGGGCTGCGACCATCGCTGCACCTTCTGCATCATTCCCTATGGCCGGGGCAATTCGCGCTCGGTGCCTGCCGGCGAAGTGGTCGCGCAGGTGCGCGCGCTGGCCGCCAGCGGTCATCATGAAGTCGTTCTGACCGGGGTCGACCTGACCTCATGGGGCGGCGACCTGCCGGGAAGCCCGCCGCTTGGAAACCTCGTCCAGCGCATCCTGAAACTGGTGCCGGACCTGCCACAATTGCGGATTTCCTCCATCGATGCGATCGAGATGGATGAGGCTCTGATCGAGGCGATGGCTGAGCCCCGGATGGCCCCGTTCATGCACCTGTCGCTGCAGCATGGCGACAATCTGATCCTGAAACGGATGAGACGCCGCCACTCGCGCGAGCAGGCAGTCGCGCTTGCCGGTCGCCTGCGCGATGTGCGCCCGGAGATTGCGCTTGGTGCCGATATCATCGCTGGCTTTCCCACCGAAAGCGAAGCGCATTTTGAAAACAGCGTGCGGCTGATCACCGATTGCGGGCTGGCCTTCACCCATGTCTTTCCCTACAGCCCGCGGCCCGGCACCCCGGCTGCGCGCATGCCGCAGCTGGAGACGTCTATCATCCGCGCGCGAGCAAGCGCCCTGCGTGAGGCAGGAGCCGAAGCGCTCGGCCGTCATTTGCAGCGCCATGTCGGGCAACTGGCAGATGCGCTTGTCGAGCGCGATGACGCAGCCCGCCTGCCAGATTTCACACCGGTTCGGATCGAGGGCCCATTGCCGCCGGCTGGACGGCCCGCAAGGCTCGCGATAACCGGCCATGACAGCGAGAAACTGATCGGAGTGCCCGCATGATCCTCTGGTTCGGCAACAAGAAAAAGAAAAAGGAACTGGAAGAGGCCGGCAAGGCGATCGAAGCCGATCCTTCCCCACCTGCGGGGTCTGAGTCAGAAGCGCCCCCATCGACCGCTTCGCGGCCACTTCCCCCGCTTGCGGGGGAAGATAGTTCTGATCCTCCCCCGCTTGCGGGGGAGGTGCCCGAGACGGGCGGTCGTTCTCATCCTCCTCCGCTCGCGGGGGAGGTGCCCGAAGGGCGGAGGGGGCAAGAGGCGTCTGAGGCAGAAGTGCCCCCATCGACCGCTGCGCAGCCACTTCCCCCGCAAGCGGGGGAAGATAGCGCGGCGACCGGCTTCTTTTCCCGCATGGCAAAGGGCCTGTCGCGTTCCTCCTCGAAACTCTCCGAATCAATCACCGGGGTCTTCACAAAGCGCAAGCTCGATGACGAGACGCTGGAGGCGCTGGAAGACCTGCTGATCGCGGCCGATCTTGGCGCAGGGGTTGCTGCGCGTGTGACGGCCAGCCTGGCAAAAGACCGGTTCAACAAGGAGGTCACCGATGCGGAGATCAAGGCGGCGCTGGCCGGCGAGATCACGGCGGTGTTGAAACCGCGCGAACAGCTGGTCGATTTTGCCGAGGGCCCGCGTCCGCGCATCGTGTTGTTCGTCGGCGTGAACGGGTCGGGCAAGACGACGACCATCGGCAAGATCGCGGCGAAACTGAAAGATCAGGGCGCGCGGGCGCTGCTTGTCGCCGGCGATACCTTCCGCGCCGCCGCAATTGAGCAACTCACCGTCTGGGGCGAGCGCGCTGGAATTCCGGTGATCTCCAGACCGACTGGCGCGGATGCGGCCGGGCTGGTCTATGAGGCGGTCGAGCGGGCGCGGCGTGAAGATCTCGATCTCGTCCTGGTCGATACGGCGGGGCGCTTGCAGAACAAGAGCGAGTTGATGGACGAGTTGACCAAGATCATTCGCGTTACCCGCAAGCTCGACCCGGATGCGCCGCATGATGTCATTCTGGTTCTGGATGCGACGGTCGGACAGAACGCGCTGTCACAGGTCGAAGCGTTCCGCCATTCCGCCGGCGTCACCGGCCTCGTCATGACCAAGCTCGACGGCACCGCCAAAGGCGGGGTTCTGGTCGCCATCGCCGACAAGCACGACCTGCCGATCCATTTCGTCGGTGTGGGCGAGAAGGCCGAGGACCTGCAGCCGTTCAGCGCCGAGGCGTTTGCGAGGGCGCTTGTCGGGGCGGAGTAGGGGGCGGCGCTGCTTTCCATAACAAGCTGTCCTCATCCTCACCTCAAGGAACCGACCTCATCGCGAGCGCCATCGAAGTTTTGTTACGGGGTTTGTCCCCGTTCCCCATATGACGCTGGGTCGGCTTGCAGAAACCCCGAAACGCCATTGACTTCCCCTGCGTCGGCTGCGTGGGTTGTGGCGCTGACGTCAAAACAGTCTGAGGGAGGTTCCACGCCATGAAAGTTGCCGCACTGAAAAAGCCCGGCGGGTTGGAAAACATCATCATCGAAGAGCGCGCAGACCCGCAGCCGGGTGCCGGCGAAGTGCTGATGCGCTGCCGGGCCAGCTCGCTGAACTTCCATGATTTCGCGGTCGTTGCCGGGATGATCCCGACCGAGGAAGGACGCATTCCGATGTCGGACGGCGCGGGTGAAGTCGTCGCTGTCGGTGCCGGTGTGACCCGGTTCAAGTCGGGTGACCGCGTGGTTTCGACCTTCTTTCCCGGCTGGCACTCCGGACCACCGGGAACCGCCGACTTCACCAAGGTTCCCGGCGACGGAATGGACGGTTTTGCAGCCGAGCTGGTGGCGATGCCGCAAGACGCCTTCACGCGCGTGCCGGAAGGTTATAGCGATGCAGAAGCGGCGACATTGCCCTGTGCTGCGCTGACCGCATGGCGTGCCCTGATGGTAGAAGCAAAGGTCAAGCCGGGCGACTGGGTGCTGACGCAGGGCACCGGCGGAGTGTCGATCTTCGCACTGCAATTTGCCAAGGCTGCCGGCTGCCGCGTGATCTCGACCTCATCGAGCGCGGAAAAACTCGACCGGCTGAAGACGCTGGGTGCCGATCACCTGATCAACTACAAGGAAACCCCGGAATGGGGAAAGAAAGCGCTGGAGATCACGGGCGGGCGCGGCGTTGATGAAGTGGTCGAGATTGGCGGGCCGGGGACGCTGACGCAATCGATCCATGCCACCCGTATTGACGGGCATATCTCTCTGATCGGCGTGCTGACGGGCATATCGGGCGAAGTGCCGACAGCGCTGCTGTTCCAGCGAAATGTCACGCTGAAAGGCATAACGGTTGGTTCGCGCGCCCACCAGGACGACATGATCGCGGCGATTGAGGCCAATGGCATCCGCCCGGTGATCAGCGATCATTTCCCACTCGACCAGCTTGCCGGCGCGTTCGCCCATCAGGCGTCACAGAAGCATTTCGGCAAGATCGTGGTGGATATCTGAAGCCCGCGACGCGCCAGAAGCGTCACTTATGCCCAGCGCAGCCAGAGCGCGCAGGCATCATCGCGACGTTTCAGCCGGCCGAGCTTCGCATTGTCACTTTCCGGACCTTCGAAGCTGCGAAGCTCGCGCAGGGCGGCCAGCAGCCCGTCCTTGCGCACCTGCGCAACAAGTTCGTCCGCTGTCACCGCACCATAGGGCGAGACCAGACGGAAAAAGCCGTCCGACATCAGAAGAATGTCGCCGGGGCTGTCGAGTTCGATGCACTCGCGTTCGAGAAACTCCGCAGCATCGGGGATCAGACCGAAAATGGCCCGGCCCTTGCGGTTCTCAAAGCGCCGGGCGGCGCGCAGGGCTTCCATCCGGTCGGCCTCGCTGAGTTGCAGCAACTCGCGCGCCACTTCGGTTTCGCTTTCGGCTTTCTCCGGCGTGCCGATCAGCCGGGCGGGGGCATCATCGCCAGCGACAATTGCCATACAGTCGCCCAGCCAGCACAATTCCAGTGTGTTGGCCGCATCGCTTGTGGCGCGCAGCCATATCCCTGCAGCGATCGGACTTGCCTCACGCGGCAGACTGTCAAGCGGAAGGTCTGTTTCGCGAATGGACCGTGCGCGCACATCCTGCAGCGCGTGACGGAAATAATCAGCAGCGCTCTGCCCGCGCCCGGGCGCGGTCATCAGCCGGGCGCTCAGCGCTTCGGCAAACCACGCCGCGCCGCTTTCGGCGCGTGGGAAAGGCGCGAGATCAGTGACATCTGTCGCCCCGTCGAGCACCCAGGCTGTCCCGGCACCGAGATCAAATCCGAACCTGTCGTCCCCGCTGGAGCCGGGCTGGCCGGGATCATTGATGCTCTCAATCGCTTCAAGCCTGAACATGGCCTGCTCCCCCACCTTCAAGATGCCGGCCGTGCGGCTCAGCCGTTCTGGTCGGCTTCCGGATCTGCCTGACCCGCAGCCGTTGCGGTGCCTTCGCTTCGCAGTTTCTGCGTCATCTCTTCGATCTTGCTGATCAGGGCATCGGCCGAGCCATTTGTCCGGTCGAGCAGGGCGAGAAACTGTGCGCGCTGTTCAATCGCGAGCCAGATCAGATTGCCATCGATGTTGAGCGCGACATCGACAACCTGATATTCGTCGTTGCGATTGAGCACGCGCCAGCGGACATCGGTTTCATGTCCGTCGGCATGACGCACCCGCGTGTTGACGATCGAATCGCGCGCAGAGCGGTCAACCGAACCGAGCACAACAACATTTTCGCCGCGATACTGATCGAGCTGCTGTTCATAGACTGCCAGGGCGTAGGTCCGGAAAGCGCCGCGATAGCGTTCGAGTTCGGCAGGCGTGAACTGGCGGACATATTTCCCGATCGCGAAATTCGATACCAGATTGATATCGGTGAACTTTTCCATGTAACCGGCGAACGCATCTGTGCGCGCCTCGCCGTCGAGCGCGGGGTCATTCAGCGAGTCGAGGACAATATTCGCATTTTCCTCGACATAGTCCTCTGTCGCCTTGTCGGCCTGCGAGGGCAGCACCATCATGAAACCCGCAAGGCAGGCCGTGAGGAGTGTGTTGATACGGCTCATTTCAGCTCTCCTTGTTCCGGTCTTGCGCCGGCTCACTCAAAATCATCAAAATCAGGCAAATCTGTGTAGGGGTCGTCTTCTTCCACACCATTGCGGATCTCTGCTTTGCGCTGCGAGGAATAGATGCGGCGCAGGGCTATGTAGGGTTCGGTCTGTTCACGCAGGGTTTCCAACTGGTCATCAAGCGCCACGCGTGTGTCGAAAACACCCAGCCCGAGTGCTGTGTAATTGATTGCGTCGGTCAGGCCCTGATCATTGTCGATCTCCGACCAGGTCAGCGGATCAAAGGCGATATCGGTGACAAAGCCTGTGGTGTCGCGCAGATTGCTCGGGCCGAGCAATGGCAGGACAATATACGGGCCCGGATTGACCCCCCAGACCGCAAGCGTCTGTCCGAAATCCTCTGAGTGGCCTTCGACCCCGAATTCACTGGCCACATCAAACAGGCCAGCCAGCCCGATGGTCGAATTCATCAGGAAACGATAGGTCGTGTCGCCGGCACGTAAAAACTCCCCCTGCAGGATGTCATTGACGAACACAACCGGCGAATTGAGGTTTGCCAGCGCATTGCTGATGCCGGTGCGGGCAACCTTTGGCGTGACGGCGACATAAGCGTCTGCCGCCGGCCCGATCACCGCGCGATCAGCAGCTTCATTGAAGGCATATACCTTGCGATTAAATGGCTCGATCGGATCATAAGCGCCGTCATTGCTGGCGCTGGTGGCCGAAGTGCTGGCACATCCGGTTGCCAGGGTGGCAACGGCAAGTCCGGCGCAAAATCTCAGCATACGTATCAACCTCTTGTTCCCAAGCCTAGTTATGAGAAGCCGCTAGCACAGCTTCAAGACAACTAGATGTGAACGATAACTTATTTCTCGGCGGGATGGTTTCTACGCAACAGCATCTTGCGCGAGAGATAAATATATATTTATATGCGCATATGAGTGATGCATTGACCCGCGTGATTGATCAGTTGCGGGCGGTCGGAGAGCCGTCGCGCCTGCGTATTCTTGCGCTTTTGAGGCGCGGAGACCTGGCGGTGGGGGAGCTTGTGCAGATTCTTGGGCAGAGCCAGCCGCGCCTGTCGCATCACCTCAAGGTGCTGGCGAGTGCTGGCCTTGTCGAGCGTCTGCCGGAAGGGTCCTGGGTCTTCTATCGTGCCGTCTCATCAGGTGGGTCGGGCGATTTTCTCGATGCGGTCTTTGCCCGCATTGGCGAAGATGAGGCCGGGTTTGCACGCGACCGCGAACAGCTGGAGCAAATCGCGCAGGCGCGGCAAGTTGAAGCCGAAGCCTATTTCAATGACATCGCAGAAAACTGGGATACGCTGCGGGCGCTGCATTATCCCAACCAGGCGATCGAAGACGCTGTGCTGGCGTTGGCTGGCCCGGGGCCGTTTCGCCAGCTGATCGATATCGGTACCGGAACGGGACGGATGCTGGCGCTTCTGGCACCAAGAGCGCACGGTGCCGAGGGGCTGGACCTGTCGCATCAGATGCTGACGCTGGCGCGCTCCAATCTGGCTGCCGCCGGGATCGGGCATGCGCGGGTGCGTCAGGGAGATGCCTGCGCGACGCCATTTGCAAGCCGGTCCGCCGATCTGGTGATCATCCATCAGGTGCTGCATTTCATCGATACGCCGGCGCGTGTGCTGGCGGAAGCTGATCGTCTTCTGATGTCGGGCGGGCGCGTGATCATTGTCGATTTCGCGCCGCATGACCTTGAGTTCCTGCGCACGGATTATGGCCATCGCCGTCTCGGCATCCGCGAGGATGCGATGCGCGAATGGAGTGCGACGACGCGGTTGGATATCAGCGAGGTGCGCAGTTTCTCGCCGCCAACCGACAAACCCGCCGGACTGGGTGTCCGGATCTGGACCCTGGAAAAACAGGCAAGCCGCAAGGAGGCTGCAGCATGAGCGTGATGTCGATGGCGCGAAGCCGCGAGGCGCAACGCACCCCTGTCGTTTCGTTCGAATTCTTCCCGCCGAAGAATGAGGCGATGTCCGAGAAATTGTGGGAGTGTGTGCGACGGCTGGAGCCGATGGCACCGAAATTCGTGTCTGTGACGTATGGTGCGGGCGGTTCAACCCGTGAACGCACACATGATACGGTTCGGCGTCTGGCGCAGGACACAACACTGACGCCGGCAGCGCACCTGACCTGCGTGGATGCTTCAAGACAAGAGGTGCACGAGGTTGCCGAATCCTACTGGGAGGCCGGGGTCAAGCATATCGTTGCGCTGCGCGGTGACAGCCCGAATGGCATGGGTGAGCCGTTCCGTCCGCATCCGGGCGGCTATGCAAGCTCCATCGATCTTGTCGCCGGTCTGCGCGCCCATCGTCCCGATCTTGGCAAGGTGTTCGAGGTTTCGGTGGCCTGCTACCCTGAGCGCCATCCCGACAGCCGCGGCTGGGATGAGGACATGGCGTTGCTGAAGGCCAAGCAGGAGGCCGGTGCCGACCGCGCCATCACGCAGTTCTTCTTCGAGCCGGACACCTATCTTCGGTTCCGTGACCGCACGGCGGCAGCAGGCATCACCATGCCGATTGTTCCGGGTATCATGCTGCAGCCGAATTTTCAGGGGCTCAAGCGGATTGCCGGCCTGTGTGATGCGCACCTGCCCGACTGGCTGCACCAGCTTTATGAAGGGCTTGATGACGACCCGGAGACACGCGATCTCGTGACCGCGAATGTCGCCGCTGAATTGTGCCATCACCTTGCCGATGAAGGCGTGGAGAATTTCCATTTCTACACGCTCAACCGCGCAGGTCTGGCGCTTTCGACCTGCCGCCTGCTTGGTCTGAAGCCGGCACCGAGCAAAGCAGAGGCTGCCTGACATGACGAAACTGACTGATGTTTTCGCCGCGCTGGAGCAAGAGGCCGCGCAACGTATCCTGATGCTTGACGGCGCGATGGGCACGATGATCCAGAACCGCTCACTCGGTGAGGATGATTTTCGTGGCGCGCGCTTTGCCGACTGGGAAAAGCCGCTGAAGGGCAATAATGACCTGCTCAACCTGACCCGTCCGGATATCATCGAGGCGATCCATGGCGAGTTGATCGCCGCCGGCGGGGATCTCCTTGAGACCAACACGTTC
>CAYUEM010000129.1:0-8016 GCA_964442925.1 uncultured Hyphomonadaceae bacterium | reverse complement strand
CCGAGCCCGGCCGCAATTTCAAGATCGCGGCGAGCTATCAATTTGGCGGATAGGGGCACCTCGGCCCTTTGAACTGTCATTGGCATCGCACACGAAAAGCTTTCGGCCAGACACCCATCTGCTCGGGTTGACTGTCGACTAACTTGGACGGTGGATCATCAGATGCTGTTCGGTTGAGAGCAGCAGTGGTTGGATGATCTGCCGTGTGCAAACGATGGATTGCGAGCCATTCAATGACGTCAAACATGAGGAAGTGCCTTTCCACCGAGCCCTGCCGTCAATCCAGCGCGGCGCACCTCGATCGCAGTGGACAGACTGTCAGCAATCATCCGCGCCCGGCCGCCGAAAAGTGCGGTTGCCGCGGGATGCTCCTCGAGGTCACGCAACGTCGTTTAAAATAACTTCAACCAATGTGCGAAGTGGCTCAGCTCAAGCCCGGGAATGGCGAGGTGTTTGAGCATCGGGTTGCCCGAAAACTCTCCGCTGCTGTGGAGGACGGAACGCCAGAATTGCTTCATCCGGGCAAGATGTGGGGGCCAATCGGCGATCCGTTCGGCAAAGATAGGCCCTAGCAATTGGTCTTTGCGCACCTTGGTATAAAACGCGTCGACCAGATGGTCGATGACATTGCGCAGCGTTACGGAATGTCGGGTAACACACTCGCAAAAGTTGCCCAGCGCTTGCAGGCGCAAGGTTATGTCGAGACCTTTCGCGGGCGCGGCGGCGGGATGCGGCTGGCGCAACGGCCGGACGACATCAGTGTTGGCAAGGTCGTGCGCGAATTTGAGAACTTTGATGCTTTTGCATCGTGTTTTGCATCAGGGCCAGGTTGCGTTGTCCATGGTCCTTGCGGGCTCAAGCCAGCGCTTAGCGGCGCGCTGACAGCCTTTCTCGACCACCTTGATGGATACCGGTTGGATGACCTTGTTCCGGACAAGACGGCATTTGCGAGACGGCTGGGTTTCAGCGATCACCCGGGCCAGGCGGTCCAATGACGCCGATATTTGACGAGAACACATTGCCGGCCGGACTGCGCAAAGAACATCGCACCAAGGCAGGGGTTTGGGGAATCATCAGGATAATTCACGGCCAGGTGAAGTACAGCATCCTCGACCCGGCCTCGCAAACCACCCTCGACGTCGACAGCCCCGGCTTTGTGATGCCGGATCAACCTCATCTGGTCGAGCCTTTGGGGCCCATGCAAATGATGGTCGAATTCTATAATCACGACCCCCGAGAGACAGAGGATTAGTCTCTCGCACGGTCCGCTTGAAGCATAGCGGCACGTAAGGGTCAGGATGCTCGCAGACGAAGCCATCGGCATCAGGCAGGCCCATTCAGATATACCTGTCCGTACGAAGCTTCTGATATCGCTGCATAGCTTGAATCAAAGCCGGATTTCGATCTTGGACAGGAACAATACGCTCGACCAGTAGGGCGCTCCATTTATTCACAGTCGAATCAATGACCTGAAGAATGAATGGCTGGTGTCCGGAACCAAAGACGAGGTGGTTGTCGCTCAACAAGCCTCGGCAAGTCTCGGTGTCGCTGGTATCGTAATCGAAAATATAGCAATCCGAACGCGGCCCGTTAATGTCTCCATCCGGGATGATCCCACCTCAGCAATGGGCGCAAATCCAGTCATAAGGATTTGCGGCGGTTCAGGGCGTTCATGACCCTGTCACGCCGGGCACCCAACAATAGATTAAGCACTGTTGTCGGAGATCATGGTCTTTTGCCTGGCCTGAGAGCGCTTGACGGATAGAGCCTGCCAGGCGTTCGATCTTGGGACCCGTGACCGCCGCAATGGCGCGCGCTGCCAGCAAAGCGATCGGAACCCGCCAGGCCAACACGCCCGGCCCAGCGCGAGCATTGGCGCCATGACGCCTGAACAGAAACCGAAAATGGCTCCGCAGGTTTTACAGATGCCCCCCGTTGAAAATTTGTGAATTACGAGGTCTGTCGTTGGAGATCAGTGCAACAGCTTGCACGGAAGCGCTTTTATCGCTTTGCTGAGAGGTGATGCGGTTTTTGCACGCAGGCAGCAGGACGTCGTCATTGAGTGTCAGACTGGACATTGAGGATATCGTATTTGTCGAAACCCTGATCCGGGGGTGCGGGCTGTCCAGCTGCGAGGTTCTGGCTGAACTTGGCTTGCCGCTCAACCTTTTCGAGGTGGGCGCAAACTGGCATGCCAGCCTCTCGGATTATGTGCGGATACTGAGTTTCCTGGCTGAGATGTCGGGAGATGAGACATGCACCGGGTCCGCACGGCAAATCCTTCCGGGAACCACACCCTTCCTGCTCGCCGGAGTGTCCGAAAACAGCCGGCTCGGCGAGGTCTTCCAGCGCCTTGCAGACGGTTACAACATTGCGCATGGGGCGGCCTATAACAGGGTCCGCATCAGTCCAAACCGCCTCAGCTACATCATTGATGACAAAGACTTTCCCTATTCTCATCCGGAACTTGCCGAGCATAGCCACGCCTTTATCGAAAGCATTCTGGTGTCGCTGCATGGCCTGTTTGGTGAAATCACAGGGCAGCCGCTTGCCAACCGGGTCATCAGAGTTTCAACCAAGCGGCAGCCCACCGATCCCGGTGGCTCGTTCCTGAAATTCTGGCACGCCCCGATCCGCTTCGGCGCGCGGTATTATTCGGTTGAGTATGATGGCCGGGTCGCCAGTTGGCCGGTCACCAAACCCGGCAAAACATCTTATCTGAGCATTTTTGACGCCGCTTCAAACGATCCGTCGAGCGATGGTCAGTCGTGTGATGAAGCCTGTTCATGGTCTGAGCGGGTGCGTCATGTCATTGCGTCAGGGATCAATAAGCAGGCGGCAGCCGGCGCATGGCTGGGTGTCAGTCCGGCAACAATGCGCCGGCGCCTCGCCAGCGAAGGGACGAGCTTTCGCTCGCTTCGCGCCGATGCGCTGAATGCGCGTGCCAGACGTCTGCTCGCACGCGGCGAGCCAGTCGATCAGGTTGCAGACAAGCTCGGGTTTTCCGATCTGCGGAGTTTCTCGCGCGCCTTTGTGGGATGGAACAGCCTGACCCCGACGGCGTTCCGGGACAGGGCGGATACGGCCAGCGCGCCGCAGCCGTAACGACCATGATCATCAAGCTCCGGTGCGAGGCTAATGTTCTGCTGAGCGAAAATGTCCTGATCGAAAGACTGAATTTGTCGTGGGCAAGTGGGCGCAACCCATAGTGATATCCCTCCAAGAGTGTCGGCTAGGAACTGGCATGTTTTCGGGAGGCAAGACTCATGGATATTTCGAACAGCCCATTCAGCGGTGTACGCACACCGGCTCAACCTGTCCGGTTGCTGGCGCTCGGCGCATCAATTCTGGTGATGGCAGCGATTGCCGCCCCGGTCAGCGCTCAGGAATCGGACTTGCCACCGCCCCAGGATGAAGCGGGACAGGCAAGGCTCGACACTGTTCTTGTGACCGCAAGGCGACGCGAGGAAAGCCTTCAGGACGTGCCACTCTCGGTTTCTGCGCTCGGCGAGCAGCAGATATCCAATCTGCAGGCAGATGATCTTTCCGGTCTGCAATATGTCACTCCGAACTTCTATTTCGACGAAGGTGACGCCTCGAACGCCGTAGTTTACCTGCGCGGTATCGGACAGAATGACAGCCTGGCTTTTGCTGATCCCGGGGTCGGCATCTATGTCGATGATGTTTTCATCGCGCGCTCGCAGGCCGCGTTTCTTGAACTGTTCGATGTTGAGCGCGTTGAGGTTCTCAGAGGACCGCAGGGCACGCTCTATGGCCGCAACACCATTGGCGGTGCCGTGAAATTCGTGTCCAAACGCCCCACTGATGATGTCGAAGCCTATGGCGAAATCGGTTTTGGTAACTTCGATTCTCAGATCGCCAAGGGCCGGCTGAGCGGGCCAGTTGTCGAGGGGCGAGTCTATGCCAAAGGTGCCTTTGCCTATTCCAAGCGCGACGGTTTCAACGACAATGCGTTCACTGGTCGCGACGATGGCGATGTTGATAGCCTTTCGGGGCGCGCCGGACTGTATTTCACACCAAGTGACACGCTTTCGATCGATCTGACAGTGGACGCCAGACGCGAGCGCCCGGACACATCGCGCAATCCGACGCGGATGACGCCTGCAGCCGGTATTCCCGACCCGATCGCCGCCCCTACAGTGTTTCAAGCATTCCCCGCATCGACCGATCCGTTTGATGTCGATGTCAACGCCGGTGGCCTCTCCGATATTGATGCTTTCGGTGTTACGGCGCGTGCCAGCTGGCAGGCCAGCCCGGCCTGGAAGCTGGAAGCTATCAGTTCCTATCGCAGCTTCGATTTCGAGCTGAATCTCGATACGGACGGAACGCCTCTCAAGCTGCTCGATGTCTATCTCGATCAGGAACAGAATCAGTTCAGTCAGGAGGTGCGTGCGTCATATGATGCCGGCGGCCCGCTCAGCTTCACCGGCGGTGTCTACTATTTCCACGATGACGACCTGACCTTCAGCGGAGTTGATAATCTGTCCGCTTCAATCTTCGGCTTTCCGGTGACCGCTTTTGGTCTTGCAACGTCATCACTTGCCGATACCGATCAGATCACGGATTCCTACGCTGTTTTTGGTGACATTGCCTATGACCTGACCGACCGGCTGAGCATTGGCATCGGGGCGCGTTATACGATCGAAGACAAGGAATCCTCTCGTCGGTTCGAGAACTTTTTCGATCCGAACCAGTCAGTGATCGCGGACGTTCCACCGTTTCTTGCGGGCGTTGGCACGCCGGGTGTGGTGATTGAGGGTGAAGAAGACTTCGAGGCCTTCACACCGAAATTCTCGGTTTCCTACGATGTGTCTGACGATATTCTTGTTTACGGCTCAGCTGCGCGCGGCTTCAAGAGCGGCGGGTTTTCGGGCCGTGCCAATAGTGATTTCAGCTTCCAGCCCTTCAAGCCGGAATTTGTCTGGAGCTATGAGGCTGGCCTGAAATCAAGCTGGCATGACGGTCGCCTTGTCGCCAACGCTGCGTATTTCTACAATGATTACACCGACATTCAGGTGACATCTTTCGGAGCCGATCCGGTGACGGGCGTGTTCGTCGATCTGTTCACGAATGCGGCGGCAGCGACGGTTCAGGGACTGGAGCTTGAACTGCTCGCCCTGCCTGCAAAGGGCCTGACCCTGTCGGCTTCGCTGGGCCTGATGGACGCTGAATATGATGAATTCGATATTCAGGTCGGCGGCGTGATAACCGATGTCAGTGACCGCGACCTTGTCAACACGCCAGACCTCAGCGGCAGCTTTGCAGCGACCTATGATTTCAGCCTGACAGACACTTTGACAGCGACCTTGCATGGCGACATCGCTTATCGGGACTCTTATGCAAATGAGGTCACCGACTCCCCCAATCTCAGGCAGGACTCCTACTGGCTCTCAAATGCCTTTGTTGCCATCAAGACGCAGGACAACCGCTGGGAAGCCAGAGCCGGCATTCGAAACATCGGCGATGAGAGCATCCTGGTTCAGGGCTTCAATCTCGCTTCATTTCCCGGCGTTGAAACCGCGTTTTTCGGTGCCCCGAGAACCTATGACTTCCGGTTGATTTACCGCTACTAGCAGCGGCGGTCGGGTCCAGCTCTGTTCCCTTCAACACTTTGTTGCTGCCAACACGAAGGGCCTGCGGGCAGCATGAGACGCGCTCGAACATTGCCCGGAAATACGGTTTTTCATGCGAGCTGAACGCATCATATGGCAACAGGGGCCGATCCGGCGTGACGGTCCCGGCGATGACCTGCTCACCGCCGGGCTCGGGCTGGAGGGTCTGCGCAATCTCCAACTGCCGGAAGGGGTGTCGCCGCGCGTGGCCGCCGCGCACAAGGACTTTCGTGATCTTGTCGACCTCTCGCCGGGCGGCGGCTTCGAAGCCTTAACCGTTACCGAAGGCGGCGGGCTGAAAGTGCCCGGACGTGAATATGTTGCGCTTGTCCGTTTGGCGGCCTCGCGCCATCCGGTCTGCGTGCGGGTGCTTGTGCCTGACCGGTTTGACTGGGATCGCCCCATGATTGTCGTTGCGCCTTCCTCAGGATCGCGCGGTGCCACAGGTGCGATCGGTGATATCGGGTCGTGGGCCCTGCCACAGCGGTGCGCGCTCGTGCTGACCGACAAAGGCACGGGTGGAGTTCAGCTTCTCGCCGAGGATGTCTGTTTCACGCCGCACCTGGAACCCACAGAGGCCTCAGACGCGCCCACGAATTTTCGGCTGAAACCGACCTCTGCCTTGCGGCGGTTCTGCAAGGCCCATCCCGGTGCGATCGCCTTGAAGCATGCCCACTGCATGGAAAATATCGAAGCGGCGTGGCCTGATGCTGTTCTGGCTGCTGCGCGATACGGACTTGAGGTCATGAAAACACGCGAAGGTTCAGGCAAGGCGAGCGCAGTTCTCAACCGGATCAAGGTGGTTGCAGCCGGCGTTTCCAATGGAGGGGGTGCGGTCCTGCGCGCAGCAGAGGCTGACAGGTCCGGATTGCTGCATGGTGTCATCTCTGCCGAGCCCAATATCACACCGCCCACTTGCCATGGTGGCCGCGTTCGGTTTGACGATGGCGCGGTCAAATCTCCAGGCCGGCTTCTGATCAGCTATGCCACTGTCATGAACCTTTTGCTGCCTGCGGCCCTCGGGGCTGCGGCGCTGCAGGACCATCCCTATGCGGAAATGTCGGCTCAGCGTGCAACCGGGCACGCGGAATGGGCCAGCGGGCTGGGCCGATATGGGCTGATTGAAGGCACCAGCCATAGCGAGCGTGCCAGCGATGCGCTAAGTCGGATCAGGGCGCTTGGTTTTGCAACGGGCTCCGAACCGCTCCTCCATATGATGTTTGCGATGCAGATCTGGCCGGCGGTCAGCCACACATTTGTCAGTGCATACGGACGATACCCTGTCGATGCCGATCCGGTGGGCGCCTATGTGGCGTTTTCGAGCGCTGACGCCTTCGGGCAGGCGCAACTTGCCAGTCAGGGCAGGATGGCAGAACAAAAACGCCTTTTTGGTGCCTTGAGTGGCGGCCTGTCACCCGGAGGCGGCGCATTCACGATCTATCGCAACGGCAAGACTGAACCGGACCTCGCCGATGCAATTGCCCTTCATGATCTGTGCGCGGGCAGGACAGCGGCTGCACGCCGTGTCAGGGCCGGTGCCGGAAAAGTCCTGGCCAGCGCAAGATCGCGCGGCGCACCGACAATCATCCTGCATGGCAGGTGCGACCCCCTGATCAGTGCAGAGCATGCCTCCAGAGCCTATTTCGCCGCGGTGTCTGCTTCGGGAACCGACACGCGCAACTGGCGCTATTATGAGCATGAGACCGCGCAACATTTTGAATCCCTGCTGATGGTTCCGGGACTTTCCCAGCGGTTCAATCCGCTTTTGCCATCGCTCCACCAGTCGCTGGAACTGATGCGTGAGCACCTGTTCCGCCGAGGCGCTCTGCCGGAAAGTCAGGTCCTGCGCCGGGCGTTGCCCGACAAAACGGGGCAGGACGGGCTTGCAATGCGAGCCCCAATTCGCGGCGATATCCAGCCAGAAGCCGGGGCGAACCGCATCGAATATACCGACGGTGTTCTCAATATCCCGGCTTAGGTGTGGACTTGTTACGGTTTCGTGCAGTTCACTTGTCTCATCAAGTTATATTACCTTCGAGGTCATTCTCACTGTCAGCAACGAGCGCATTTTGAGACATAAGATTTCCGGCCTGGCAGATGCATCGAGGCGAACCCGAATGGCTGTTCCCGAGCCGGAAGGATCTGAACCGGCATCTTTCGACGCGCCAATATGCGCGTCTTGTCGAGGACTGGATCGCATCGATCGGGCTTCCGCGGTCATCTTATGCGACCCATTCGATGCGCCGCACCAAGGCGACCCTGATCTATCGCAAGACTGGCAATCTGCGTGCGGTCCAGCTTCTGCTCGGTCACACAAAGATCGATAGCACCGTCCGGTATCTCGGTGTTGAAGTCGAGGATGCGCTGGCGCTGGCCGAGAGCA
>CAYUEM010000128.1:0-8198 GCA_964442925.1 uncultured Hyphomonadaceae bacterium | reverse complement strand
GGCGCCTGGGTCCGCCTGCATTATGTCTATCCCTATCCGCATGTCGATCAGGTGATCGAACTGATGGCGGAAGGCCGGGTGCTGCCCTATCTCGACATTCCCTTCCAGCATGCCTCACCCGATGTGCTGCGCGCGATGAAGCGCCCGGCGCGGCAGGACCGCGTGCTTGAGCGCATCGCGCAATGGCGCCGCGCCGTGCCCGAGCTTGCGATCCGCTCGACCTTCATTGTCGGCTTTCCCGGTGAGAGCGAAGATGACTTCCAGATGCTGCTCGACTTCATCACCGAAGCGAAGATCGACCGTGCCGGCTGTTTCAAATATGAGAATGTCGAACATGCCGACAGCCGCGCCCTGCCCGGCCACCTTCCCGAAGCGGTCAAGCAAGAGCGCTGGCACCGGTTCATGGCGCTGCAGGCTGAGATTTCCGCGCACAGGGCGGCCGCGCAAATCGGGACGACCCAGCCCGTGATCCTCGACGCACCGGGAGAGATGCCCGGCGAATGGATCGGGCGGACACGGGCCGATGCTCCGGAAATTGACGGTGTCGTGCATCTCGATATGGCCGGAACGCCAGACGCCGCGCCGGGTGACATCATCAGTGTACGGATCACCGACGCTGACGAATACGATCTTTATGGCCTGCCAGCCTGATCACCAGACCCCGCGCCGCATTCCGGTCCACAGATAGCTCCACGCGGTTGGTCCGAAAAACAGGCCATCGGGCATGTCATCGCGCGCATAGGGCTTCAGCTGCCCGGCAAGTGCGCGGCCCATGACATCGACTACAGCCGGGCGCGATTGTGCCGCCATGACCCAGAGATAGGTGTGAAAATTGTCCGCAGGCTCGACCTTGACCTGAACCTGCGCGAGGATGCCACCGGTATCGATGCCGCTATCGACGAGATGCAGCGTTGTGCCGAAATGTTCCGGTTCCCCGCGCGCAAGCGCATGATAGCCGCCATGAATACCACGATAGCCGGGCGTGATCCCGGAATGGTAATTGATGAAGGGCGTATCGATGCATTTGCGTGTTGCCTCGCCGATCATCCTTGTGCCGACGACATAGACGGCGCGCGGTGCCAGCGCCTGAAGTGCACGGCGACACTCCTCGCGATTGACTGAAGCAACCGGGATGATCTGCTGGTCGCTGCGCGGTTCAGGCTGCAGGGCCTGTTCGCGGATCAGGCGGTCAATGCGCTTGCTGGCTGCGGGCTTCATCAGGCGTGTGAGCGGGCGCAGCGCCAATTGTCCGGCGACGGTCAGGGGGCCCAGACGCTTCAGCCGACGCCGCCAGAACTGGCCCGCCGGCTCACCCTGTTCGACGATCACCGGCACTTCGCCATAGGCATCGCGCAGGGCATTGATGGTGATCCAGGCATGCGGCCCGCCAGCGGTCAGCGCGACAAGGCCTGAAGGGCTGGGATGGGGGATGGTGTCCATTGTGAGGAAACTCAAGCACAGCGCCTGCCAGACCCGTCAGGTGGCGGCGCGGATGGCGTTGACAACTTCGTGAAGTGCCTTGTCCAGCTCGCCCGGATCGTTTGCCTCGGCCATCACCCGGATCAGCGGTTCGGTGCCCGATTTGCGCACGAAGACCCGTCCACTCCCGGCCAAAGCCTGCGAGGCCGCAGAAATCGCCGCCTGCACGCTGTCGGCCTGCAGCGGATCGTGGCCATTATAGCGCACATTTATCAGTTTCTGCGGAACGGGTTCGAACACGTGGGCGATCTGCGAGAAAGGCCGTCCATCCTTGCGGGCGATGTCGAGAACTTCCAGCGCGGCGACAAGGCCGTCGCCGGTCATGGTGCGATCGAGCATGACGACATGGCCGGACTGTTCGCCGCCAATATTGAAACCGCCCTCGCGCATCGCTGCGACCACATTGCGATCCCCGACCTGGGTGCGCAGCAGATTCAGTCCCATAGCTCCCAAATGGCGCTCAAGCCCGAGATTCGACATCACGGTGGTCACAACGCCGCCACCCCGCAGTTTGCCGCCCTGGTGCCATTTCGTCGCGATCAGACCGATCAGTTGGTCGCCATCGACCTGCTGGCCGGTCTCATCCACCATGATCAGCCGGTCAGCATCGCCATCGAACGCCACACCGGCATAAGCGCCGGTCTCGATCACGCGCGCAGCCACGGCTTCCGGATGCGTGGCCCCGACGCCCAGATTGATGTTGAGCCCTGTCGGATCGGCACCGATCCATTCGATGTCGGCACCCAGACGCCTGAAGACACCCGGAACGCGCGGCGCGACCGCTCCATGTGCGGCATCGACAACCAGTTTCATCCCGCTGAGCGTACCCGGTGCCATCAGGGCTTCAATCTGCCGGTCATAGGCGGTCGCCTCTTCGACCTCTTCAAGATGGCCAAGCTGATCGGCGCGCGCTGAAGGCGTGCCGGCCTCATCCATCATCGCTTCGATCTGCATCTGAATGTCGTCAGACAGTTTGAAGCCGTCATGACCGAACAGTTTGACCCCATTGTCTGTGAACGGATTGTGCGAGGCCGTGATCATGATACCGAGCACGGCTTCACGCGCCCGGGTCTCGGCTGCAACGCCCGGCGTGGTGTCGATACCGAGATAGACCGTATCGATCCCCATCGCACTGAAGCTGCCGCACAGGACAGACCAGATCCAGTAACTCGACGCGCGCGTATCATGACCGACGACAACCTCACGCCGACCCGGCGCACCCGCGCGGATCCATCGGGCAGCCGACACAGCAAGAGCAGAAATCATCGCAGGCGTCAGCGGCGGCGTTCCCACCTCTCCGCGAATGCCATCGGTGCCAAAATACTTTCCCATGATCACCCTCCAGCATGTACAGATGTTCTGCCCGACTTACCGGTCCGGCTGCAACACACTGCGCAAATTCGTTGTCCCGACACAAACCCGCACGCATTTTCTGCTGTAGACGATTGCAAGGGCTTCCGGCAATCCCGGAGCAAGGCAAACTTCACGCCGTGCTAGAGCTCACTTATACAAGCCTGTGCGTCAAGGCTCAGAACTGGAAATAGACAAACGGTGCTGCCTCAAGCGGATACAGCGCTGCAAGCACGCCTGCCAGGCCGCCCAGGCCGCCCCAATAGACCGCCGGATGACGCAGGAACGGCGCGCGGGCAAGGCTCTTCAGGCGGCTGCGACCGAGCACACAATCAAGCGCGATCAGCGCCGGCACACTCCAGACAAAGACTGGCAATATCTGCGCTCCGCCCTCGCGCAGGCCTGAAAATGCGCTCCAGACCGTGACCATGTCCGCGAAGGTTTCAGCCCGGAACGGCACCCATGACAACAGGATGAAAGCCTGCGTGACAAGCAGCGCAAGCACCGCCCCGATCCTTGCCCCGGTGGCGGCGAACAATGCGCGGTGCAGCGCCAGTGCGCCGCCATGCAACGCGCCCCAGGCCAGGAAGGTCCAGGCTGCACCATGCCAAAGACCGCCAAGCACCATGGTCGCCATCAGATTGCGGTAAGTCTGCCAGCGACCGGAACGATTGCCGCCGAGCGGGATGTAGAGATAATCGCGCAGCCAGCTCGACAGCGAGATGTGCCAGCGCCGCCAGAATTCGCTCACCGAAAGGGCTGAATAGGGATAATCGAAATTTTTCGGGATATAATAGCCAAACCAGCGCGCCACGCCGATTGCCATCAGCGAATAGCCCGCAAAATCGAAATAGATCTGCCCGGCAAAGGCGATCGTCGCGCCAATCAGCGCGGAATTGGTCCAGACCGACAGGTCTCCATCGCCGCGTGTCAGTGCATCGCCATAGACCGGATCAACAAACGGCGCGAGATTGTCGGCAATCCCGGCCTTGTAGGCAAAGCCAATGACAAAGGCGCGCGCGCCAGCTGCAAGAAGCCCGCCGGACAGGGCCTTGGCCCTTTCCATCTGCGGAAAGAAGCTGGCCGCGCGCACAATCGGCCCTGCGACCAGCTGCGGGAAAAAAGCGATATAAAGCGCGACCCGACTGAGACGCGGCTCGGCTGCAATCTCGCCGCGCGCGCTGTCGACCACATAGGAAATCGCCTGGAAAATATAAAAGGAGATGCCCACCGGCAGCAGGATATGCACGACCGGAAATGACGCTCTCAACCCCATCGCCTGCAAGATTGCAGCAGTGCTTTCACTGAAAAAGCCGAAATATTTGAAAATCGCCAGAACCGCGAGATTGGTAACGATCGCAAAGGTCAGCCAGAAGCGCCGCACCGGTGCGCCTTTGGGATACCGCCCCGCACGCAGCGCGCTGATCCAGCTGACCGCGATCACAAAGCCGATCAGGAACAGGAAACGCCAGTCCCACCAGCCATAAAACACCGCCGAAGCGGCCAGCAGCCAGAACAGCCGGCTTTCGCGCCCCTTCAGCACGAACCAGTAGCCGGCGAAGACAATCGCGAAAAAGACAAAGAAGATCCAGTCGGTGAAAATCATTGCCGGCTCGTCCCTGTCGCAATCGGTTCATCGCGGTCGGCCAGCGCCCCGCTTGCATCCAGTCTCACCGCCAGCCATCGCACATAGGTGCGCGCACCGGCATCAAGCAGGTGGTCGGCGTCGAACCAGACCTCGCGGTCGAGCGCGTCCAGCAAAACGGGGTCATCCGGGGCGATGCAAGGCAGGCCGGCCAGCTCCCCAAGGCAGAGGCCCTGTGCGTAACGGCGTTTTTCGGCATCGATCACCGGCGGAAAGTAATAGCCGATGACGCCCACGCCGCGAGCCTTGAGGCGCGCCCGCTGAAGCGCGCGAAAACCGGACGCCCATTGCGGGCCCGACCGTGCTTCAGCCGCAGTGACATCAACCAGCCCGGCTGTGCGGTCGATCCGGTCAACGCGCTCGCGCGGCTCGCTCTGGGGATCATAGCTCGCCAGCGTGCCGGCCGCTTCGGGCCGCTCGCCGCGCGCGACAAGACCGACATTCAGCAGGTTGAGACCGGCATGGCCAGCCAGCAGGACCGCATCCTTGGCGCAGCCGGTCAGCCCGCTACAGGCCCCGCCTGCAAGCCCCTTCAGCGTCCAGAAACTCTCGGTCGGGCCGAACTGCTCGATGCCGCGAGCGGAATATTTCGAATTGTTGAAAAACTGCGCCGCATTGAAGTCGAAATCGGCGGCAATCTCGACGAAAACCGCATCCGGCAGCCGGCCCGCGCGGTCCAGAAACGCATCAAGATGCCGGTCGCGCTCCAGCAATGAAGCCGCCTCAAGGCTGAGATTGACGACCCTATAGTCCCGATCGAGAGCACGCAGCGAGACTTCAAGCTGGCGGTCATCCAGCGCGTTGCGCGAGTAGCTGGCACCCGTGAAAAGGATGTATGGCGTTGCATCACTGTGCACTTGTTCCACGGCGCTGTTGACGACGCGATCAAAATCAGTGGTGCGCCCGATGCCAGTCACCCCGCTCGCCAGCCGGATCAGTGCCGCAACCATGACCAGCCCGGCCAGGAAGGCTGCTATCGAACCCAGCATGCCGGCGCGGGCGGGCAGCCGGAGCAGGTGAGCGCCCAGGAGTGCCAACAGCGCAAGCACCGGGAAAAGTGCATTCATGACCGGTCTGCCCCTTTGGCCCGCCCAGTACGCCGCAGTCCTGAAGGCTCCGGCGTTATCGAGCGTTCACCTTAGCGCAAAAGTCTTGCCAAATTGCTTGGAGCGACTGGCGCGCGCAATCGCGTCATTTCAGGCCATGTCCTGCCGTGTCGCAGCGCTGGCAAGGCGGTTGAGCAATCGGTCAAGCCTGGCAATATCGCCGGGCGAAAGCTCGCGCAGAATGCGCTGCTCATGGGCGAGCGCAATCGGAATGATCGAACGGTAGACGCCTTGCCCCTTCGCCGTCAGGCTGAGCCTCTGGGCGCGGGCATCGCTGGTGTCGCGCTGGCGGATGATATGCCCGCCGCCCTCCAGCCCGACCAGTGCCCGGCTGACCGCCACCTTGTCCATTGCGGTGCGCTCGGCGACCTCGCGCGCGGTCAGTCCTGCCGTCTCCCCGATCACCGCCATGCAGCGCCATTGCCAGATGCTGAGCCCGAATTCGCGATCATAATCGGCCGCGATCTGCCGCGAGATCGTGTTTGACAGCACCGACAACCGATAGGGCAGGAACCGGGCGAGTGCCAGCGCAGCGCCTTCATCGCTGGCCGGCTGGGGATGACCGGTTTGCAGTTTCTGTTGCGGCTTCTGGCTCATGCGCAAATCTCCCGGTTGCGAGGGGGCGCGAAAATGGTTACAGATGAAACCAGTTTCGCACAAGGGAGCGCTGCAATGGCTGATCTTTTCGACAATCCCGCCGGGCTTGACGGTTTCGAGTTCATCGAGTTCTCAGCGCCTGAAAAAGGTGTGATCGAGCCGGTCCTCGAGAGCATGGGTTTCACGAAAGTGGCCCGCCACCGCTCCAAGCAGGTCGAGCTGTGGCGACAGGGCGGCATCAATTTCATCACCAATTACGAGCCGCGCTCGGCGGCCTGGTTCTTCTCGCGCGAGCATGGGCCAAGCGCCTGCGGGATGGGCTTTCGCGTGCGTGATGCGCGCAAGGCCTATGCCCACCTGATCGAAAAGGGCGCCGAGCCGGTGCATGTCGAAACCGGGCCGATGGAACTGCACATTCCCGGCATTCGCGGCATCGGCAATTCGATCATCTACCTGATCGACCGCTATGGCGAAGGCGATGATGATCTCAGCATCTACGATATCGATTTCGAATATCTTCCCGGTGTGGACCGCCGCCCTGAAGGTGCCGGTTTCCAGCTGGTCGATCACCTGACCCACAATGTCTATGGCGGGCGGATGAAATACTGGGCGGACTTCTACGAGAGCCTGTTCAATTTCCGCGAGATCCGCTTTTTCGACATCAAGGGCGAATATACCGGCCTGACCTCGAAGGCGCTGACGGCGCCCGATGGCAAGATCCGCATTCCGCTGAATGAGGAAGGCGAGGGCGGCAAGGGCCAGATCGAGGAATTCCTGCGCGCATTCAATGGCGAGGGCATTCAGCATATCGCCCTGATCTGCGATGATCTTTATGCCTGTTATGACCGGCTCAAGACGCTCGGCGTGCCGTTCATGACACAGCCGCCTGCGACCTATTACGAAATGCTGGATGAGCGCCTGCCTGGCCATGGCGAGGATGTCGGCGCGCTGCAGTCGCGCGGCCTGCTGATGGACGGCACGATCGAAGGCGGCCAGCCGCGCCTGTTGTTGCAGATCTTTTCGGAGACCCGGCTTGGGCCGGTCTTCTTCGAATTCATCCAGCGCAAGGGCGATGAGGGTTTCGGGGAAGGCAATTTCAAGGCACTGTTTGAAAGCATGGAACGCGACCAGATCCGGCGCGGCGCGCTGAAGGTTGAAGAAGACGCATGAGCCAACCGAACCGCAAAGTCACGCTCAGCCCGCCGCAGGAAGGGCTTGCCGGCGCGGGTGTGGGCGCAGCTCTCGGAGGCGTGCTCTGGCTGTTCGGCGTGATCTCTCCGCTCGCGATTGCCGGGGTCGCTGCCGGTGTGGGGCTGGGAAGCTGGTTCAACGCCTGGCGGCGGGGCAAGCGCGCGCGGAACGGTTAAGCAGTGGTGGTTCATTTCAAGGAGTCCAGAACATGAAATCCATTCTTTCCGGCATCATCTCCGCACTGGTCACTGGCATCGCGCTGCGGTTCATGAATGGCTGGCTGACCGAGCTTGGCGCCGCGGCGCTGATTGGCGCGGTCACCGGCACGGCTGTGTGGCTGCTCGTGAAGACTGACAAGACGCGCAAGGGAGCCATGAAATGAGCACTGCCCCGGAACTTCACGGCGTCCATCATGTCGCCTATCGCTGCAAGGATGCAATGGAGACGGTGCGCTTTTACCAGCGCGTCATGGGCATGGATTTCCAGCTCGCCATTGCCGAGGACAAGGTGCCCTCCACCGGCGCGCCAGACCCATATATGCACGTCTTCCTCGATGCGGGGGGCGGAAATGTGCTGGCCTTTTTCGAATTGCCGACACAGAAGGAAATGGGCCGCGACGAGGCGACGCCGCAATGGGTCCAGCATATCGCCTTCCGGGTCGCCACGATGGACGACCTGATGGCCGCCAAGGCGCGGGCCGAGGCCGAGGGGCTGGACGTGATCGGGCCGACCCATCACGGCATCTTCAAGTCGGTCTATTTCTTCGACCCCAATGGCCACCGGCTGGAACTGGCCTGCGACATCGGCACGCCCGAGCAGATGGAACAGCT
>CAYUEM010000127.1:0-8222 GCA_964442925.1 uncultured Hyphomonadaceae bacterium | reverse complement strand
GAAACCAGCGCGCCAGTTCCGCTGGAGATACGGCGGGATGCCCCGCAGCCTCTTCCGGGTCCCAGACATAAGGATAGGGGATCTCCGAATTGGAACGGCGCACCTCGACACGGACGGGATAATCGTTCAGCAGCGGCTTGAGCTGTTCGACCAGATACGCGCGAAAGAAGCCCGGCCGGGTGATCGTCGAAACATAGGTTCCCGCTTCCGACATCTTGCCGAAGGCGCGCGAAATCGGCGGTGGCGGCCCGTCAGGATGATAATGCACCGCCAGTTCCGGATAGGCGAATGCGCGCTCGCGGCGCAGGGCCTCGTCTGGTGGTGTGCCTGTCTTCAGGAAATGTGAGAGGGCTGTTTTCAGCTCCCGGACAGAGCCTTCATAAAGCTCGACCAGTGCATCAACGATGGCTTCAGGTTCAAGAGATGTATACATCGCCTTCATTGGCGCTGCGCGAGCCCTTGCGTCAAGGCATCGGTGTCGCTGACGGGAGGGACAATCGTGAAGACCCGCACGGCGGATTTGACCTGCATGTCGCCATCGCCAGCCTGCAGCCAGTGCGGAATGTCGCCATCCATCAGCGCGGCAGCCAGGCTGGCAGGCGCCTTGTTCCTGTAATGGCCAAACTCGCCCAGCCCGCGGCAATAGACCAGATAATCAGCCTTTAGCTGGCCCAGCGCAAGACGGGCATCTTCCGGCGATGACATGAAAATGGCCGTGACCTGCGCAATGGCCTCGGAATTGCGGTGATACGGCGCAGCGAACACCGAATGGTCGGTGCGCAGAAGGATCGAAGTGCCAAGGTCGATCGGGGCGAAAACACGCGCAGCGGGCAGCTTTGCCAGCGCGTCATAAGCGCCGGGTTCGCGGCAGATCGCGGCATAATCGACACCGCCCGGGATTTCCGCTTTGGCCGGGGCAATAATCCTGGCGAATACCACCCAGCTCGAGGGCGCGAGCGCCAGCGTCAGCGCGCTGGCCACAAGCAGAGCGCGCGGCCCGCCGGCTCGTCTCCACCGCATGAAGGCGATGCCTGCGACAACACCGGCCGGCAGGGCAGCAAACAGGTGAGCAAACAGAACCCCGCGTATCTGCCAGATCATGACGGTCGCTGAAAGAACCAGCAGCAGGACGATAGCGACCCAGCCGATCCTGGAGCCCTCAGGCGCGCGCCAGACCCTCCAGACGCCAGCGGCCAGCCCGACCACCACAAACGCGAAATCGCCGATCGCCATTACCGGATCGACAGCCAGCACAACCGGCAGGCTGCGGGCTTCACCCACCGACGACAGCCAGTTTGCCACCGCATCGGCGCTGACGCTGGCATAAGGCGAAGCAAAGCAGCCCGGCGCTGTCAGCCCGGCAATCGCGAGTGTCGCCGCGCCCGCAACACCCCCCACGCCAAGACGCTGTTGCCAGCCGCTCAGGCGCTGCGAAAACGCCGCCACAAGCGCCAGAAGGGCGCCGCCCGCGAGCAGGGCCGCAAGATGAAAATTGCCGAAAGCGTCGCAAACCGCGCGGGCCGCGCCGGGGCCAGGCGCATCCGCGAAATAGGCGAGAAAGCCGCCGACCGCAGCCGCCCCGCCGAAACCGGCCAGCCGCTGACTTTCCTTGCCTCCACGAATGATCCAGAGCAACCCTGCCACGCCAATCAGCGCGCCGGCATAAGGCAGGCTTTCGATCGCAACACTGAGCATTGTGGCGACACAGAGCCCGGCCAGTGCCCCGCTACGCCCGCTCGCTCGCGGTGACAGCAGTGCCGCCAGAGCAACGCTCACCAGCGCAAGTTCAAGGCCGTGATGGTCGATCCGGCCCGGCCAGAACTGATAGACAGATTTGGAGGTGATGAAGAAGAAAAGCGCAAACGCCGCTCCGGCTGTGCCCGCTCCGAGCCGGCGCAGGATCAGCGCCATCATCGCCATGGTCAGCATCAAAAGGCAGGCTGGCCAGACCATGACGGCGGCATATTCAGCCTGTATCTGGCCAATCAGCGGCGTCAGCAAGACGATGATTGCGGCCAGAAACAGGTCGGGAAGCCGCGACCAGTGCATCGCTCCGCCTTCCGGCGTTATGAAACGGGACTGGTCGACAGTGTGCAGGCCCTGGCCGGCCAGCCAGTCGCGGACCTGGACAAGACGCATCATGTCGTCATTGCCCGGCAGGATGCCGCTCCAGATCTCACCGGCCTTGCCAGCCATCAGGACCAGCGCCAGCCCCATCAGCACCAGGCTGGGCCGCCAGTCGAAACGTGCATCCTGCATGGACCTGTCACCCTTGCCTGCCGGACATTTTCCGGTCGTCGTTACAGCTCATTAAGCCTGTTGTCGTATGCCAGAAGGAAGTTACGAAAGGCTTCATCCGTTCCATGGACCGTTTTGCTTCTTCCCAATCCGCCACGCCGGCCATGGCGCTAGCGCGCGCGCCACAGATCGCCGTCATCCTGCCTTGCTATAATGAGGAAGCGACCATTGCCGGCGTTGTCGGGGACTTCCGTGCGGCCCTGCCCGGCGCGGACATTTATGTCTATGACAACAATTCCTCTGATGGCACCGCCGCAGTGGCTGCGGCGGCTGGTGCCCATGTCCGCCGCGAGATGCGGCAGGGCAAGGGCCATGTCGTGCGCCGGATGTTTGCCGATATCGAAGCCGACATCTATGTCATGGCCGATGGTGACGGCACCTATGATGCCAGTGTTTCGCCAACGCTGATCGAGCTGTTGCAGAAGAACCATGTCGATATGGTGGTCGGCACCCGCGCCGATGTGACCCGCGATGCAGGGCGCGGCGGACACGCCTTTGGCAACCGGGTCTTCAACGGACTTTATGCCCGGATTTTCGGCCGTGACTTCACCGATATCTTCTCGGGTTACCGCGTGTTCACCCGCCGGTTCGTCAAAAGCTTCCCAGCCTGTTCAGGTGGTTTCGAAATCGAGACGGAAATGTCTGTCCATGCCAGCCAGCTGGGCATTCCGACACTGGAGCGCCCGACCCGTTATGGTGTTCGCCCGCAGGACAGCGCTTCCAAACTGCGCACCTTCCGCGATGGCCTGCGCATTCTCGGCATGTTTGCGGTGCTGATGAAAGAGACCCGGCCGCTCGCCTTTTTCGGATGGATCGGCGCAGGCCTGATGATATGCGCGGCGCTGTTGTCGGTGCCGCTGTTTGCGACCTGGTTGGAAACCGGTCTGGTGCCGCGCTTCCCGACGGCAATCCTGGCAACGGGGATCGTGATCATCGGCGTGATCTCAGCCGTATGCGGGCTTATTCTCGACAGCCTGGCGCGCGCACGCATCGAGGCCAAGCGAGCGGTCTTCCTCAGCTATCCGGCACTTGCCGCAGAACGGTAATGGCCGGCAAGCTGGCAACCTGGCAGCGCTTTGCCCGTTTCGTCTGTGTCGGCGCGCTTGCCGCTCTGGTCGATCTTGGCGGATTGCAATTGCTTGTCTGGCTGGGCAGCGGACCGCTGGTCGCGCGGGCGATTTCCCTGCCGCTGGCGATGCTGACCGCCTGGCAGCTGAACCGGCATTTTACATTCGGGGCTTCAGCGCGCCACCCGGCTGAGGAAGCGGCGCGTTATGCCTGTGTCGCCAGCGCGGCGACCGGCGTGAATTACCTCCTGTTCGCAGGGCTGATGACATGGCAACCCGGCTTCTGGCCGCCGCTTGCGGGCGCATGCGGCATCGGTGTGTCGATGTGGATCAGCTGGTTCGGCCTGAAAGCCATTGCGTTTGGCAGGGCGCGACCTCTTGCCGATTGACGCTGCTGGCGGGCTGGCGCATTGGGCAGCAGATGAGCACGACAGGAACGCAGGCTGAAGCCGACAAGACCCCGCGCAAGGGCGGCAGTAACGCGTTTTTCTTCGTGATTGTCTGTGTCAGTCTCGACATGCTCGGTTTCGGCCTGATCATTCCGGTGATGCCGGACCTGATCAAGCAACTGACAGGCCTTGCCGGCGAAGATGCGGTGATCTGGGGCGGCTTCCTGACGATCACTTTCGCGGTCACGAATTTTCTCGCGATGCCGACGCTGGGCAGTCTCTCTGACAGGTTTGGCCGGCGTCCGGTCCTGCTGGCGTCGATCGCGACGCTCGGCGTTGACTTCCTGATCATGGGGTTTGCCCATTCGATCTGGCTGTTGTTTCTCGGTCGCGCACTGACCGGGCTGTCTTCAGCGACGTTTTCCACAGCACAGGCCTATATTGCTGACACCACAGAGCCCGACCAGCGCGGGCGTGCCTTCGGCATGATGGGAGCGGCTTTCGGGTTCGGTTTCATTCTCGGCCCGGCGCTGGGCGGATTGCTTGGCATGATCGATACGCGCGCGCCTTTCTTTGCAGCGGCAGCGTTTTCGTTTGCCAATTTCCTCTATGGCCTGTTTGTCCTGCCCGAAAGTCTCAAACCGAAGGACAGGCGCGCCTTCAGCCTGGCGCGCGCCAATCCGTTCGGGGCCTTCCGCCACTTCGTGAAGCTGCCGCGCGTGGCCTGGTTCATCGCCGCGAGCGGAATTTTCGCCTTTGCACACCAGATTTATCCGTCAACCTGGAATTTCCATGGCGAAATCCGCTATGACTGGGGAGCGGGCGAGATCGGCCTGTCGCTTGCGCTGGTGGGGGTTGGCGCTGCGGTGGTTCAGGCTGCGCTGATGGGGCCGATCATCAAGCGGCTGGGCGCGGTGCGAACGGCAGTGCTGGGATACATCGTCAATGTGGTCGCGCTGCTGGCTTTCGCTTTCGCGGTCTATCCATGGCTGGTCTATATGATCATTCCACTGTCGGCGCTTGGCGGTGTGGCCAATCCCGCCGTCAGCACGATCACCTCGAACCTGACGCCGCGCGATGCGCAGGGTGAACTGCACGGCGCCGTGGCCAGTCTGAACGCGCTGGCGATGATCATTTCACCGCTGGTGATGACTCAGATCCTGCACCTGTTTACCGCGAGTGACGCGCCGGTGCGCTTTGCCGGAGCCGCCTTCCTGCTGGCGGGCGTGCTGACAGCGGTTGCGATGCTTCCGCTATTGGCAGGCATTCGCGCCAATGCGCGCCTGATGCCGCAAATGGCCGAAGCGCCGCAGAAATAGGCTGACGAGACATAAAAAGAGCGGCGCACCCGAAAAGATGCACCGCCCGCATTTTCGCCCGTCTTGCAAGGCGTTCGCTCTGGCTTTTATCAGCCGCGCGATTTCATCACCATGCCCAGCACCGTGCCGAGCACGCCGCCACCGACACCGCCTTCAAGCAGGCTCTGGACATGGGCCATGATGCCCGAGCCAAGAAGCCCTGAAATGCCGGCTGCATCGGCACCAAAATGGCCACCAAGGCCACCCAGAATTCCGCCGATCAGACCGCCGGCACCCGAACCGCCGACAGCTTTCGAGATGATCGGACCGAGAACCGTGCCGCCGACCGCGCTCAGTATGAGCGGAATATATTGTTCCATGATTTGCCCTCCCAGAGGCCGTTTAAAACAGGGCTCTCCCTAGCCCCACTAAAGAGTGAACAGCTTTTAATAAATTCGTCCAGCCGGCAAGCGCAGTTGGCTGACGTGTCTGGCGCAATTCCACGCAGCAACTTATGTGTTGTGTCGATGATAAACCATAAGCCGGCTCTCTTCCTTGATCGCGATGGCGTTCTCAATGTCGATAAGGGCTTTGTGTCCGATATCGCTGATCTTGAATGGGTTGACGGCGCAGCTGAAGCCATTCGTAATTTCAGGGCACGCGAATGGTTCGTTTTCATCGTCACCAACCAGACCGGCATCGCCATGGGGCTCTACACCGAAGCGCAGATGCAGGCGCTGCACCAGCTCATGCTCACCAAACTTGCCGCTGAGGGCGCTGTGATCGACCGGTTGTATTACTGCGCCGACCATCCCGATGGCACGGTTGCTGCCTATCGGCGCGACAGTTTCGACCGCAAGCCGAAACCGGGAATGCTGTTGCGCGCAATGGCCGATTTCCCGGTCCGACGCGAAGCGAGCTTCCTGATCGGCGACAAGCCTGCCGATATCGAGGCGGCCCATGCTGCCAGTGTTGGCGGGTTCCTTTTCAAAGGCGGCAATCTTGCTGAGTTTGCAGAATGGGCGCTGGCCGCTTTTGAGGATGGCGCACGATGAGCCGCACGGGCTCTGGTCAAGCGGTGTGAAGCCGACTATCGCTGCACATCATGAAAATCGCCACCTGGAACGTGAATTCGATCAAGGCGCGCCTGCCCACCGTGCTGGAGGTGCTTGCCGCAATCGAATGTGATGTCATCGCCCTGCAAGAGTTGAAATGCGACGATGACGGGTTTCCGTATCTGGAGCTTGAGGAGGCCGGCTGGACGTGTGCGGTGCATGGCCAGAAGACCTATAATGGCGTTGCCCTGCTGTCGAAGCATCCGCTTGAGGATGTCGAGACCGGCCTGCCGGGCGATCCCGGCGATGATCAGGCGCGCTATATCGAGGCGGTTGTGGCCGCACCGCATCCGTTTCGGGTTGCTTCTCTCTACCTGCCCAATGGCAACCCCGCGCCGGGGCCGAAATATGATTACAAGCTCGGATGGATGGCACGGCTGGCCGACCATGCGCGCGAGCGGCTGGAACTGGAAGAGGCATTCGTGCTTGCCGGTGATTTCAATTGCATTCCGCGTGATGAAGACTGCTGGGACATTTCGGTCTGGGGCGATGATGCGCTCGCCCTGCCGCAGACACGGGCGGCCTTTCGCAAGCTGCAGTGGCTGGGTTTTACCGAAGCTTTCGAGACGCTTGACGGGCGCGCGCACCAATATTCCTTCTGGGACTATCAGGGCGGGGCCTGGGCGAAGGATCACGGCGTGCGGATCGATCACCTGCTATGCAGTCCGCAGGCTGCCGATCGGCTCGAAAGCGTCGAGATTTATCGCAAGGCGCGCGAGCTGAAAAAGCCGTCCGACCATGTTCCGGTGATCGCGACATTCTCCGATTGAAGCCGGCAGCCGAAACGCAACCCGTAAAAAGGGCGACGCAACCTGCGCCGCCCCCCGTATGCGAAATAACTGGTGCCTGACCGTCTCATACCAGAATGCGTGGATGAAGACTCATCCACGCATACGGCGCATACGCGCCGACGCGCTTGCCCTGCGCTGCATGGATCGGTTCCGATCCATGCAGCTTGGTATCAGCCCTGTTTGAGCTCATCAAACGGAACGGTCTTGTCAACGCGCACATCCTGGGGAAGGCCGAGCACGCGTTCGGCAATGATATTTTTCAGGATTTCGTCGGTGCCGCCGGCAATGCGCAGGCCCGGTGCCCACATGAAGCTCTGCTGGAACAGGCCCTCGGCCGGCATCCGGTCGGGATCGGTCATCAGGCCGTAATGGCCCTGCATCTCGATCGCGCTGTTGCAGATGTCCTGCAGTTGGTTGGCGGTGATGATCTTGCCGATGGAGTTTTCCGGGCCGGGTGTCTCGCCGCGTGAAAGCGCCGTCTGGGTGCGGAACTTGGTCAGCTTGTAGCCTTGCGCGGCAACATACCAGTCCGCAAGCGTCTGGCGGAAATCACTGTCGGACAATGTGCCGGCCTCGCGCGCATAGTCCATGATTTCCGACCAGTCGGGTCCGGGCGAACCGCCAACCGCGAGCCGCTCGTTCATCAGTGTCACGATCGCAACCTTCCAGCCCTGACCGACCTCGCCGAGGCGGTCTGCATCAGGAATGCGCACATCGGTGAAATACACTTCGTTGAATTCGCGCCCGCCGGAGGCCTGATGGATCGGGCGTGCCTCGACGCCGGCCTGCTTCATGTCCACGATGAACATGGTCAGCCCCTTGTGCTTGGGCGCTTTCGGGTCGGTGCGCACCAACAATATGCCGTAATCGGAATAGTGCGCGCCAGATGTCCAGACCTTCTGGCCATTGATCACCCAGTCATCGCCATCCTTCACCGCGCGGGTCTTCACTCCTGCGACATCGGAGCCAGCCGCCGGTTCGGAAAAGAGCTGGCACCAGACCTCCTCACCGCGCAGCGCCTTCTTCACATAGCGCTGCTTGTGGGTATCGGAGCCGAAAGCGATGACCGTCGGGATGCACATGCCGAGCCCGATGGCGAACGGGCCTGTTGGAGCGTCGAACTTGCCTTCTTCCTGGCCCCAGATCACGTTGTGCATGGCACTGCCGCCGCGCCCGCCCCATTCCTCCGGCCAGGTGATCTGAGCGAAGCGGTTGTCAGCCTTCAGGGCCTGCCACTGCTTGGCGCGCTTCATGAAGTCCTCAC
>CAYUEM010000126.1:0-8373 GCA_964442925.1 uncultured Hyphomonadaceae bacterium | reverse complement strand
TTGCCACCCGCGCCATCATGCAGGACCTGCGCGACACTGTGGTTGGAGGCCCGAATGGTGGCCCGCCGCCCTTTTCCAGTGCTGACCGGTCAAATTTCCTGCAGGCGCTGGACCGGAATATTGTTGCGCTGCGCATGGGTTGATCCCTGCCGGCTCGCGCCCTTCCGCTTGCCCTGCGCGCCGGTATGACGCAGGGAAACTGTTGGCGCATCGCAGCAGCGTGCTAGAACCATTTGAAGCAAGATACCGAACCAAACAGGATTGCCATGAGCGTGACGAGCGAAACCGACCGGCTTGAGGAATTGTCAAGAACCCATGATCTGAGCGTGCGTGACACGTTCGGGTTCGACACGGACATGATTGTGCAGGCCTTTGACACGCGCACCGAATATGTCCCCGTATTTGACGAGACCTATCGTTTCGACCCGCAGACGACGCTCGCCATCCTTGCCGGCTTCCAGCACAATCGCCGCGTCATGGTGCAGGGCTATCATGGCACCGGAAAATCCACGCATATCGAGCAGGTCGCCGCGCGCCTCAACTGGCCGACGATCCGGATCAATCTCGACAGCCATGTCAGCCGGATCGATCTTGTCGGCAAGGACGCCATCGTCTTGAAGGACGGCAAGCAGGTGACCGAGTTCCAGGAAGGCCTGTTGCCATGGGCGTTGCAACGCCCAGTTGCGCTGGTGTTCGATGAATATGATGCCGGGCGCCCGGATGTGATGTTCGTGATCCAGCGGGTGCTGGAAGCGTCCGGCCGGCTGACCCTGCTCGACCAGAATCGCGTGATTGCGCCGCATCCCGATTTCCGCCTGTTTGCGACCACCAATACGGTCGGGCTTGGCGACACGACGGGGCTCTATCATGGCACCCAGCAGCTCAATCAGGGCCAGATGGACCGCTGGTCGATCGTCACCACGCTGAATTATCTGACCCATGACGCCGAGGTTGAGATCATCGCATCCAAGGCGACCGGGGTGGACGATGAAACGCTGTCAAAAATGGTGCGCCTGGCAGACCTCACCCGCAATGCCTTCATGTCCGGCGACATTTCCACCGTGATGAGTCCGCGCACCGTGATCACCTGGGCGGAGAATTTTGCGATCTTCAAGGATCTCGGCCACGCTTTCCGCATGACCTTCCTCAACAAGTGCGACGAATTGGAACGCCCATTGGTCGCGGAAATGTACCAGCGCTGCTTCAACGCCGAACTGCCCGAAAGCGCGCTGATGGTGAAGGTGGCGTAAGATCCGGCCTGATTGCAGATGCAGGAAAACCAATAGCAGTCGTCCCGTAAACACGGGACAGTAATTGAATGCGGTCACCGTCACATACAGCCCTCAGTAAACGAGGGCAAAGACCAAATGGCTAACCGTATCAGACAATCCAATTCTCCAACACAGTCCCCTCAGTCAGGTGACGTGAAGACGTTGTGCGCGACCCTGATTTCGACTGCGCAACAGCTTGAAAATGTGCTCATGGAACTGATGGATGCGGAGATAAATCCAGCCGCAAATATCGAAAGTCTCGAAAAGCGCGAAGCGGTCCTGTTCGAAGCAGAAACGAACCTGCTTCTGCAACTCAGTGACACGCCGGCACGATCCTATTCGGAAATCGTCCAGAAGTTGCAGGCCTGGCTGCAATGCACGCCTGTCGGCGCGCCGTCACCATCCGAAAAGCTCGTTCGTGGAGCCGTATGCGAATTGCTGGGCGTGACCGAAAAATAGCCTCATTGTTGGTTCAACGCTTGGTTTATGGCAACCAAAAGTACGATTAACGCTTGCAACTTGAGGACTTGTTACACCGCTCTGCGGAGCGTCGCGACTGTTCATGAGATTTGTGACATCGCATCCGCCTTTGTCCGGCAACTCGGCTTTGAGCGCATGATCTATACCCGAATTCGAGATGCATCGCCGCTACCGGCATTCACCCGACTTGAACTGGTGTGCTGTGGTTATTCGCCGGACGTTTCTGAAAAATATAACCGGGAATGGGCGCTGGCCGACCCGACAAGCGCCTATCTGAGCACGAATTTCTGGCCGATAAGCTGGGACACCCATCCGCTGGGCGAAACGGACATGTACCAGTTCCTGCGCTCTTGCTACGACACGCCCGGCTGGACAATCCCTGTTTTCGGCCCGCGTGCCTCCTAGGGGTATGGCATTGTTCAGGCGGCCAACCCGGACGGTGTCGACGAAGCGAACCTGAACGAGGCGCACATGTTGTGCAGCGTCCTGCATCTTCGCTTCACGGAGTTGCTGACGCGAGACGCCAGAGAGCCGCCCAGCGTATTGTCGCCGCGCGAAAAAGAAGTTGTCAGCCAGATCATGCTTGGGCTTCATAACAAGGAAATTGCGCGCAAACTCGACATAACGCCCAATACTGTCGACACATTCGTGCGCCGCATCTACGAAAAGCTCAATGTCAATGACCGCGCCAGCCTCGCAATTCTGGCGATTACGACCGATCTGATGGAACAGGAAGCCGCCTGAGAGGGCAAAGGTGTCTTCACCTTCCGGGCACCGCCCCGGACTTGATCCAGGGTCTTTGATTTTCCGGGCCGGAAGCGGGCAGGCCCCGCCGCAAGCCCCGTAAATGCGGCTCTCTGGTGTAATTTCGGCCGCCTGCTAAGCCTTTTTTTGCCATTCCGTGGCAGACTGCTTCCGGAATCCACGGCCAGGAGAGACCGGCAGCCATGTATGATGCGCGCAACAAGACAGCCACAGACGGTTCGAATTTCATCTTTGGAGCGATCACGCTTGTGGTCGTTTGCGCCGCGTTTCTCGCCGCCTGGAAAGGCCCCGATTTGATCTCGGGCGGGTCCGCAAACGGTGCCGCGCCTCATGTCGCCGAAACGATCAGCGCGCCTTCGGGCGTTGATGCCCTCGCGCGCACACCGGACGAGCAGCGCTTTCTCGCTGTGGTCTCGCGCCTGTCGCCGAAAGCCTATCGAGAGATCGAGACAAAACTGCCGGGCGCGGGCGATGACTGGCAGGCGAGGGGAAAGGTCATGTTCATGGCGTCTTATCCTGTTTTTGCCGAGAACGCAGACGTGCTTGCCAATGTCTCGGCCGAAGACATCGACCAGTTGCTGACGAGCGGCATGACCGGGCTGGAGACGGCCCGGCGCTCGGGAACAAAATGGTGCAAGGGAAGCTTCCTGGCGCAGTTCGAAGGGATGTCGCCAAAACAAGCCGTCAGCCTGCTCGAACGCGAGGGCAAGAGTGCGCAGAGCCTCGCACCTGTCACGATGCGGATGAATGCCGACTTCTTCGAGATGATCGAACGGGCAAAGACCAATCCGGTTCGTCATGGCAAACTGACAAGCGGTGACGAGCAAGCGCTTCAGGGTGCCATGATGTCGCTGATGACCGACCCGACCATCATGAAAGCCATGATGGCCGGCGGTGACGAGAGGGCCGCGCTGAAGCAGCTCGACCTGTGTTCGGTCGGCGTCACGGCACTGAAGAGCTTCCGGGCGCTTCCCGCCGACACAAAGGGCCGTGCCTGGGCCGCCATGTTCGATGACCCCAAGCTCAGGCGCGCACTTAGCAAAGCCAAAAAAATGACAGCATCCTGAGCCTCGCGTGTCGCACTGAAACCGGTTTATTCAGCCGCAACCGGTTTTTGCGCGGCCCCGCCGACTGCAATACAGGCGAAAAGGCCGGTCCGCGGCAGCTCGGTCGGAGCCTCTTCGGGACTGTCTGTCACGGTTTCGGCGCGGAAGCTGGAAGCCAGGTCATTGAAGCCCTCATCAGCCAGGCAGGTATCTGACCCCGTCAGGGTCAACGCCTTGCCATTCAACCTGCTGCCATCGAACAGCGTCACTTTCATCCCGGCAGGAACCTCAACCGACGACACGCGGTTGTCCTCAAACGGCACGTTCAGCTCATCGGCTTTAAACTGGCCCGGTTTCAGCGCGACACTCCAGCCGGTAAAGCCGCAATGCTGGTAAAGCCGGACCTCGCGCACTTCGACAGGCTCGGTGCGCAGGTCTGGCAGCGCGAACCGGCTTTCATCGCCGCCAAAACGGTTGCCGACAAGCGGATAGAGGCCCGGATAGAGACGCGCCTCAAGCAGGCGGCCATCGGCGGGAAGATAGCCGGCAGGGCAGTGTTCATGAATGAAATGGCGCACTTCGCCGACGACTGGGTTTCCGACTTGGCCTTCTCCGGCAAATGCAAGGCCCGCGCCTGCAATTGCGGCGGAAAGAACAGCAAGACCAGCTTTTTTCTGACGGTTCATTTTCGTTCCTCGCATGATCTGGGAGAGAGATAACTCTCGTGATGCAAGAAGTGTGCAACAAAACCGTCGCCAAAAACAAAGGGAGGAAAGCGGGTCGGCCAGGCTCGTGATCAGACCGCCAGCGCGTGCCGGTTCTGCGACGGTTCCTGCCGATAAGCATCGAAACATTCCGCCACGACCCGCACCAGCATCCGGGCTGGCTCGGGAACCGTGATCACGCGACCGGACATTTCGCAAACGCCACGCGCGACCAGCGGAGCCAGCCGCTCCAGTGCATCATCAAGCGCACCCTCAGGGGCCTGCATCTCGCGCGTCACTGAATCCAGATCGACCCGGAGATTGCACATCAGCGCCTCGATCGCCCGGGCGCGCAAATGATCATTTGCTGTCGTGGCTTTTCCGCGCCTGATCGGCAGCGTGCCAGCGTCCACAGCTCCGGTCCATTCGCGAATATCCTTGGCCGCCTGGCAAAACCCGCCGGCAAATGTCGAGATCGATGACAGGCCAATGCCGATAATCGTGTCGCACGGGTCGGTGGTGTAGCCCTGGAAATTGCGACGCAGCTGGCCGGCACGCGCCGCGCGCGCGAGCGGGTCGGCAGGTTTGGCAAAATGGTCCAGACCGATCTGGTCATATCCAGCAGATTTCAGTGCGTCTGAACAGGCCGCAGCTTGCCGGAAGCGTTCCTGCACGCCGGGCAATGCATTCGCATCAATCGCTGACTGGTGCTTTGCAAACCACGGAACATGCGCATGGCCGAAAACGGCAATCCGATCGACACGCTGGCTGGCGCTGAAGGCTGCAGCCGCCTCGATGTCTTCAACCGTCTGGTGCGGCAGGCCATACATCAGGTCGAAATTGATGGCATCGATACCAGCCTCGCGCAGCTCTGCAACGGTCTGCTCGATCATCTCGCGTGGCTGTTGGCGATTGATGACCGTCTGAACATGCGGGGCAAGCGTCTGCACACCGAGGCTTGCGCGCGTGACGCCTCCGGCGGCCATGGCTGCAACCTTGGTTTTGTCCATTGAGCGCGGATCCAGCTCAACCGCGATTTCGGCATCGTCTTGCAGGCCGAACGCGTTACGCAGATGCTCGATCAGGGCAAACAGGTCATCGGCGACCAGCATGTTTGGCGAGCCGCCACCAAAATGCAGCTGCGCGGCCCCGCCATGTTCCGACAAGGCGCCGGCCCAGAGGTCGATCTCTGCGTGCAGCCGCTCAAGATACCTTGCAACCCGCGCATAGCCGTTCGGCACGCTGGTATGGCATCCGCAATACCAGCACAGCCGGTCGCAGAAAGGGATGTGGACATAGACCGATATCGGATCGCTGGCCGGCAGATCCCCCGCCCAGCCGATAACGGTTTCGACCGGAAAACCAGCTTCGAATTCCGCCGCGGTCGGATAGCTGGTATAACGCGGAACGGGCACTGTTGCGAGGTCGATCCAACCGGGATTGATCATCTGAATGCTCCATTGGCAGGCCTCAGTCCTGCCTGAACATCTTTTTGAACCCCCTTTAACGACTGTGGAAGGTGTCAGCGCGCCGCATGTGGCAATGCGCCATGCGCGTCCCGGTCAGGACGTCAGCTCAACGCCATTGTCGACAAAAAGCTGCTTCAGCTCGCCGCTTTCATACATTTCCCGGATGATATCGCAGCCGCCGACAAATTCGCCCTTCACATAGAGTTGCGGAATGGTCGGCCAGTCGGAATAGGCCTTGATGCCTTCGCGAACAGCCTGGTCTTCCAGCACATTGGTGGCGACATATTCGGCCCCGATCACATCCAGTATCTGCACGACCACAGATGAGAAACCACATTGTGGAAAGGTCGGTGTGCCTTTCATGAACACCACCACATCATTGGACTTCACCGCTTCATCTATCGCGGCATGTATGGCGTCGGACATGGTTCATGGCTCCCTGTGAGTATTTCAGCCCTTCATGTGTGCAGACGCAGGGTTGACGTCAAGCCTGCCGGTACGCGGATCTGGCCGTTTAGACCCCGTGAACATCCTCACCGAGAGGCACACGGACGACGGCTGTCCTCCAAGGATGCAGTTGATCATGCGCGTCTTGCAGCAGCCAGCTAAAGCTCGTCCGGGTTGAACAGGCCGACTTTCATGTCCTCGGCAACATAGACGCGCTTTTCATCGGCAAACACGCGGCCATCGGCGATGCCGAGCACAAGCCGACCGCGCTTGACCCGCTTGAGATCGACCTCGTAGCGCACAAGTTTCACATCCGGCGTGATCTGACCGGTAAACTTGACCGTTCCGACACCCAGAGCGCGGCCTTTTCCGGGACTGCCCGTCCAGCCGAGCCAGTATCCGACCGCCTGCCACATCGCATCCAGCCCGAGACAGCCGGGCATCACCGGGTCGCCCGGAAAATGGCATTTGAAGAACCAGAGGTCGGGATGGATATCCAGTTCGCCGACCACATTGCCCTTGCCATGCGGGCCGCCATCAACAGTGATCTGCGTGACGCGGTCCATCATCAGCATTGGCGGCGCAGGAAGTTGCGCATTGCCCGGTCCGAACTGTTCGCCCCGGCTGGAAGCGATCAGCTCTTCATAGCTGTAAGATGGTTGCGGGGTATGATAATCGTGCGGTCCGGCCACGGCCCCGATCCTTTCAATCTGTGATCAGCTCCCTGCTTTCGATACGAGCCGGGCCGCAAGGTCAAGCCGGTTGTCGGGGTATATCTGCCATGACGGGGTGATCGAAATTGGCTTAAACGCCGGTTTCGGTCAGATCGACGCCCCAGAGCGCGGCGATTGGCAGCCAGCCCGATCGGCCGTCAGCCGAAACCTCGCACCAACCCTCGGCGCAGCGTTCAAGATCAACCACAAGACCGGCACCGAGTTCTGCAACCGGGGCTGCCGACTCGCCGGCTTGCCGGTGCAGCACTTCCTGCGCGCGCACCATCGCGGTTTGCCCCGTTCCAAGCATCCGGGCATGGACCCAGACCTCGTCACCGTCGGGATCGCGCACGCGTCTCCAGTCACGGCTTTCCTTGATCACCAGCATGGGCAGGCCCTCGCGCTCATAGCGCCAGATGATCGGATGGCTTTCGCCGGGTCCGGCACGGCCATTGACAGCGGCATAACGCAGCGGCGCGAAGCGTGGCACCGGCTCGCCGGAAAAGTGGCTGATCGTCTGTTTTGGAGCCGCCGGCTCGCCATTCGCGCTTGCGGTAATCAGGGCAGATGCCAGAAGGCCGGTCAGCGAAGGCAGAAGGTGCGGCATGGAAGTCCTTGCAGGAAGGGGGCGGTCGCGGGCATTCTTTGCGCAACAGGGTGAATCGCGCGTAAAGCCTCTTTAGATTGGCGCGGCTTGCCGGCTCTGTTATGGGCTGAAAGGCTGTGCAAGAGTGCAGGAAAGACATCGGAGGTCGCATGCCGAACCGCAAGTTGAAGGTCATCGTGACGCGCAAGCTGCCGGCACCGGTCGAGCTGCGGCTCAAGGAGCTGTTCGATGCCGAGTTGAACGGCGCTGACGAAGCCTTCAGCGAGGCGCAGCTGGCCGATGCCCTGCAGCGCGCCGATGTCCTCGTGCCGACAGTGACCGACCGGCTCGATGGCCGGCTGATTTCGCGCGCCGGCGAACAGCTCCGGCTGATTGCGCAGTTTGGCGCAGGCGTCGACAATATCGACGTGGAAAGCGCAACCCAGCGCGGCATCACCGTCACAAACACGCCCGGCGTGCTGACCGATGACACCGCCGATGTCGCGATGGCGCTGATCCTGGCGGTACCGCGCCGCCTGCATGAGGGCGTTCAGGTGATGGAGCGTGGCGCGTTTTCCGGCTGGACGCCGACATGGATGATGGGACGGCGCATCGCCGGCAAGCGGCTCGGCATCATCGGCATGGGCCGGATCGGGCAGGCGGTGGCCCGGCGCGCGAAAGCCTTCGGCTTGCAGATCCATTATCACAATCGCAAACCGGTCAGCGGAAAGATCGAGGAATTGCTCGGCGCGACCTATTGGGACAGCCTCGACCAGATGCTGGCGCGCATGGACATTGTTTCGATCAATTGCCCGCACACGCCTGCGACCTTCCACCTGCTCAATGCCCGCCGCATGGAACTGATGAAACCCGACAGTTTCGTCGTCAACAC
>CAYUEM010000125.1:0-8386 GCA_964442925.1 uncultured Hyphomonadaceae bacterium | reverse complement strand
AAATCATTGATGCGCGGCGCGAGCCGATGGCCTGCTGCTTTTCAGGCTTCAAGCAGCTGTTCGCGGAAGGCCAGGAATTCACCTACGGGCTCGATGAGATCGGGCGCTATTATCGCGGCTATGTCGAGCTGATGGCGCATTGGGACAAGGTGTTGCCGGGAAAGATCCTGCGCGTGCAGCATGAGGACGTCGTGGCAGATCTGGAAGGTCAGGTTCGGCGTTTGCTTGAATATTGCGGTCTGGCGTTTGAGCCAGCTTGTCTTGACTTCCACAAGACCGAGCGCGCGGTGCGCACCGCCAGTTCAGAACAGGTGCGCCAGCCGATTACCGACAAGGGCCTGGCCGCATGGAAACCGTATGAGCCATGGCTGGGGCCGCTGAAACAGGCACTCGGCCCCCAGCTTGCGCCCGCTTCCAGCACCTCATTCGGTAAGGTTACGGGCCATGAATTCGGCAAAACTGGCCCATGATTTCTCATCGGCACTGGCGCGATAACGGTCTGATCCGAAAACGGTAAAGGCATGCGGCGCACCGGAATAAACCTCCAGCTCATAGGATTTGCCCTCGGCCTCAAGCTGCGCGGCAAGGTCAGCGGCCTGGCTCAGCGGAATGCCGGCATCCGCGCCGCCATGGGCGATCAGGATCGGCGCGCGCGTGGACGCGTAGTCCTGCCCCTCCGGAGTGGAAAGCGTGCCGTGGAAACTGGCGAAACCTGCAATGTCACCGCCCTCGCCTGAGCGGGCAAGCTCAAGCGTTGCGCCACCGCCGAAACAATACCCCATGACAACCGCCTTTGACTGGCCGGTCAGCCCGCGCGCGGTTTCCAGACCGGCAAGAATGCGTGCGCGCATCGCCTCGCGGTCATTGTAGAGTTTTCCAACTTCAGCCTTGCGGCCTTCGGTTGTCTCAGGCCGGTTGCCGGCACCATAAAGGTCAACGGCGAAAGCGTCATAGCCCATATCGGCGAGCATTTCGGCACGCGTGATCTCGTAATCATCGAGACCGTCCCAGTCATGGATGACGATGACGAGCCCTTTTGACTCGCGTGTCGCTTCGGCCAGATAGCCCTCATAGGACTGGCCATCGAGCTGATATGTCACCGGTCCCGCCATTGCCATTGGCGCGGCAATCATCATGGCGGTTGCAAACAACACTGATCTGATCATCTCTAAGATCTCCCTGTTCGACATGTGTCGAGGCCCATAGCGAATTGACAATGCGAAGTTAAACCCGGCCCTCATCCTGATCAAGGTCGAAGGACGACGTCGGGCGGCAAGGTTCCACCGTTAGCAAGTTGCTGAAAAACCAGGTCACGCCGCCGCTCCTTCAAGACGCTGCCTTGCGGCCGCTCCTCTTCGATGAGGAGTCTCATTGGTTTTCCTCATCGGTGAGGTGCGAGCGAAGCGAGCCTCGAAGGACGAGGAAAACCTGAGTCTGCGTTTTTCAGCAGCCTGTCAGCCTTCGTCACAGGGTCCCGGTTGCAGGCTTCGCAGCTTTTATCGAAGCTGGCCATGAGAGGCCATGCCTTACAATCACTGACAGCCTCCGCAACCATCCTTCGATGCGACACAGTCGCTTTATTGCGGGATCGGGAAACGGGTCTCGCGCACGCTTGTGCCAGCCTGATCATGGATGGCGAGCGTGACCTGCTGCGCCGGCCAGTCAATTGCCAGTGAGCCGAAATTCTGCGGCGCAAAGCCTGCACCAAGCTGGGCGCTGTCGCGCTCAGGGCTCTCATCGCGGAACGAAACATTCATCGAGGATGCTGTCACTTCATGCAGCGGATAATCGACGAGGCCGTCCTTGCGATAGAGGAATGCGGTGTGGCGGTCACCAGACACGAAAACGACGCCATTGGCCCCGGTGTCCGCGATCAGGCCAAACAGGCGGTCGCGTTCGGCCGGCAGATTCGACCAGTGCTCATAGCCGTGGCCATCGGTGGTCAGGACCTGAATGGACGAGACAATCAGCCGGAGATCGGCCGGCTTGTTGAGCTGGTTTTCCAGCCAGGTCCACTGATCTGCGCCCAGCATATCCTGCATCGAGCCGACGGGGGCGGGCATGTAGCGTTCCTTGCCGACCGCGCCCCATTCGTCGCTCGGCGTCAGCGCGGAGCGAAAGAAGCGCGTATCCAGCATGATGACCTGCACGCGCTGTCCCTGCGGACCGAAACTGCGGGCATAATAGGTGCCCGGCCAGGCACCGACATCCTGAGTGTCGAGCCCCCAGAAAACCTCATGAATACGTTCGGCAAACCGGCGGAAAACGAACTCTCCGCCGGCATCATTGGCACCATAATCATGATCGTCCCAGGCGACCATCATAGGGTGTTTCGCCCGCACGGCCTGAAACGCCGGATCAGCGGCCAGTTCAGCAAAGGATTCACGCAGCTCGCCGAGATCGGGATCATTGTTCGTGTAGGCGCGACCGTCACGGTCGCCATAGACATTGTCGCCAATCATCAGGAACAGGTCAGCGTCCTGACGGGCAAGTGTCTGCATCACCGGGCTTTGTTCTTCCTCGTCATTGCACGATCCGATGAGGATCCGCGTCAGCACGGTCTGGTCGCCAGGCAGGTCAAGCGCCTGCGGGGCTTTTGGAAGCGCGCTGTTCGGGATCGACGCATAATAAGCATCCAGCGCAGCTTCTGGCGTTTCAGGTGCAATCGCGGTGTTCTGGCAAGCGGAAAGTGTCAGGATCGAAGCGGCAGCAAGAGCAAATCGCATGGAAAATCATCCTCCGGGGGGCGCGGTTTCGTTTCTGGTTTAAACCATGCCTATCACCTCGATGCGAAACTTTCGCGACGGTCCGATCAGGAAACGGCTACCAGGTGCCTATATTTTCTGCGCTCGCCCAGGGTTCGCGCGGCGCAAGAGGTTCGCCCTTCTGCAACAGCTCCACCGATATCCCGTCGGGCGAGCGAACAAACGCCATGCGGCCATCACGAGGCGGCCGGTTGATGGTCACACCAAGACCAGCAAGGCGCTCGACCGCCGCATAGATATCATCCACGCGATAGGCGAGATGCCCGAAATTTCGACCGCCGGCATAGTCTTCACGGTCCCAGTTAAAGGTCAGTTCTACCATTGGCAGGCCGGTCGGAAAACCGCCGGCCGATGCGTCGATCCCGCCGCGCTGAAGGTCGGTCTCGCTGGCCAGGAAGACAAGCGTGAACCGCCCGGCTTCATTGTCGACGCGGCGCACTTCCTTCAGTCCGAGCCCGTCGCAATAGAATGCCAGCGCGGCGTCAATATCGCTGACCCGCACCATGGTGTGAAGAAATTCGATGCTCATGGCGTCTCTCCGTTCAACTCGCGCATCACATCGCGCAACCGGGGCTGTCGAACCGTGTGATAACGCTTCATCGCGAAATACAGAATGGTGATCATCACCAGCATCGAGAAAACGAACAATGCAAATGTGTGGATCAGCGTTCCATTGGCAGCAGGTTCGAACCGTCCGGTCAGGCTCCAGATCTCATACCACAGACGGCTGAAAACCGTCATCAGCGGCGGGATCAGTATTGCGCTGGCCAGTGCAGAGGCAAGGAAATAGGACTGCGCACGCGGGCTTTCGGCCTGAATATAGCCCTTGCGAAAATCCTCAAGACTGACATCGGCGCGCAGTTCGCCCAGTTCACGCTTGGTCATGTAGATCAATTCAGCCTGGCTGACGGTCTGCCACCATTTCCAGGACAGAAAACTGCCCCAGAGCGCGAACACGACCAGCAGGAAAGCGACCATCTGAGGGACGGTGAACAAGGTATCAAGCTGCATGCATTCTCCGCTTCTGGCGCGACCCGCCGGATCAATGGCACATTATCAGGTGCCATGGACACTGTCATAGGCCAACATTGCGCGTTTGCGAGCGACACCCCAGTGATAATTGTGCAGCCGGCCATCGCCTGCCAGCGCCCGGTGGCAGGGAATGAACCAGCTGATCGGATTGGCCCCCACCGCCGCACCGACCGCGCGCGCCGATCCGGGATGTCCAGCCGCCCTTGCCAGTGCGCCATAGCTGCAGGTCGCACCGGGCGGGATCTCCAGCAGCGCGCGCCAGATCTGGCGGCGGAACGGTGTGCCATAAAGCGCGACCGGAAGCGGCGCATCGCTTACGAAAGCGCGCGCCGCCATGTCATGCGCAGCGCCGTCGTCGCGGCGGATCTGCGCGCCAGGATAGCGCGCGACCAGATCGGCAATGGCCTCCGATTCGCTGCGACCGGGATGTTCGAAACCGGTGCGCGCGGGTGCATCCTCATCGACAAAGCCGAGCGCGACCAGACCGCGCGGACTGATCAGCCAGACGCCGCGCCCGAACGGTGTCGGCGCGAGGCCGAGGACCAGCTGCGCGCCCTCGCCGCCGGACTTGGCCTCGCCGGGCGTCAGCCCCTCATGCGCAATGAACAGGTCGTGCAGGCGCGAAGGGCCGGAAAGGCCGGCCTCGAAACTGGCGTCCAGCACGCTGGCTCCCTCGCGCAGAGCCTCACCAGCCGCGCCATGTGCCAAAGCGAGCTGATACTGTTTCGGGCTGATCCCGGCCCAGCGGGTAAATTCGCGCTGGAAATGTGCAGCCGACAAGCCGACCGCGTGCGCGCAGGCCTCAAGGTCCGGCTTGTCGCGCCAGGTATCACCGAGAAAGGCCAGCGCATTGGCCATCCGCGAATAGGCGGTCGCGCGCTGGTCGAGCGGGATGGGGGGCGTTTCGTTCATCATCTCTGCCGTGTCGCAAGCGGCACCGCTGCACGCCACCCGTTTCATGCGCTGTTTTCTCCGCAGCCGGGTGCTGCAAGCCGACCGATTCGGCGCACTTCCCAGCGCAAGGCGACCCCGCTGGTCTCCAGCACCCTGCGACGCACGAGCTCGCCGAGCGCCTCGATATCAGCTGCGGTTGCTGCGCCGGTATTGATCAGGAAATTGCAGTGCTTTTCCGAAACCTGCGCGCCGCCGACCCGCAGGCCCCGGCAGCCCGCTGCATCAATCAGCTTCCAAGCCGAACGGGCCTGCGCACTTCCGGGCGGGTCGGGATTGGCGAAAGTCGAACCAGATGTCTTCTCGCGGATCGGCTGGGTCGCGGCACGTTTCGCCTGAAGGTCCTCGATCTCAGCGCGCAGGGCAGCCGGTTCGCCTGTGTCCTCGCCGCCAAGCAGCACTTCAGTGACAATGAAATCTTCCGGCAGGTCGCTGTGGCGATAGTCAAGTCCGAGCTGCGGCAAGCCATAATCGGCGCGTTGGCCTTGCAAAGTGACCAGCTCGCCGTGCCGGTTCACGCCGATAAGCTGGTCGAGCACATCCTCCAGCTCACGGCCATAGCAGCCGGCATTGGTGCGGCAGGCCCCGCCAATCGTTCCCGGTATGCCGGAAAGAAATGACAGGCCCGCGATCCCGTGCCCCGCCGCTGCGCGGGCGATGGCCAGATCAAGCGCCCCGGTGCGCGCCAGAAGTGCACCGGACGCCAGCGCATCCACGCGGCCCCAATAGCGACCGGCAAGCCGGATCACGACGCCCTCGATGCCGCCATCGCGGATGATCACATTCGATCCCACGCCAAGCACCGTCACATTGATATCCGACGGCAGGACTGACAGGAATGTGCAAAGATCTTCCTCATCGGCCGGCAGGAACAATGCGTCAGCCGGCCCGCCGACGCGGAACCAGCAATAAGGCGCCAGCGGCGCACCGATCAGCAGTTTGCCTCGCACGGGCGGCAGGTCATGAGGGGAAAATTGCATGTCGATGCGCATAATCGCTTCTTGACGCGCTGTCGAACAAGGCTTTTTCGCACGGGTTTTGGGCAATTGAACGAAAATCACTTGCCTGAAAGGGCCGGGGCTTGTACAAAACCGGAACACTTGGGGTGATGGATAGTGCAGACGGATCGGAAGTCGCAATGGATTGAGCGCTTGCGCAAGCTCGGCATTCCGGTCGACGGCGATGAGGGAGTCACGCTCGAATGTCCGCATTGCCACAAGGAGAGCTTCCAGCTGCGGCAGGAAGAAAACGTTTTTCGCTGCAGCGACTGCCGCGAGCAGACCGAAATCGATAAGCATCTCGACACGCTGGACGCATCAAGGCGATCGCCTGCGGCACGCACACGCGAGGCGCTCGCCTCACAAGACAACCGGACGGACAATGTTGTGGCACTGCAGATGCCGCCGCGCGAGGCCGTTGATCGCATCGCAATGGGCACGCCGGAGCCTGGCGAGGGTTTTGGCAAGACCGACGCAGACCCGCTTTCCGAGCCTGGCCCGTCGCACTCGGTCGGTGAAACCATCATTGTGGCGGTTCTGGCGCTGGCTTTCCTGCTGGCCGGGCTGCTGGCGGCGGCAATGTCCGGCTTTGCCAACTATCAGGCGTTTGGCGCAATGGTTGATGATCCGCTGCAATCGCGGGTCTGGGCATGGACGGGGATCATCGCTTCGGTCTGCTCGTTTGGAGGCTTCACCTTTGTCTACTGGCACTGGTCGGCGGGCCGGCTGAAAGAGGGGCTGCGCGCAGTCATGTTTGCACTGGCCGGCGCGGCAACCAGCCTTGTCGGCACACAGATGTTCATGGCAGGCAATGATGCCGGTCGCACAGCGCAAATCGAGGCGGCCGGCGCACGCGCAGAACTGGTCGAGGCTCAGGTCACCGACTGGAGCCGGCAACTGGATGCGATTCCCGGCGACGTGCGCGCTGTCGATGGTCTGGAAGCCTATATTGCCGAGGTCGAGCGCGTCGGGCGCAGCCATCAGAAGCCCTATCGTGACGCAAAGGTCGAACTGGGCCTCGCGCGCCGCCGCGCACAGCTGGAAACGCAGATCGAAACCGCGCGCGGGGAGCTGGCAGACCTGCGCTCGGCTCAGACCGCACCCCCTGCGGCTCCACGCGCGATGAGCTGGTTTTTTGCCGCGATGCTCGAAGTGTTTTCCTCGCAGGGCACATCTATCGGCTTTGTCGCGCTGATGATCCTTGCCGGGCGGCGCAGGCCGGTCAGTCCTGCGCCAGGTTCGCGCTCGCCATCAGATAAGGGGCCAGCCGACCGGCCACATCGTCGATGATTGACGTGTTCAGCCCGGCTATATTGATCCGTCCCGACGCAGGAACATAGACCGCTTGCTGCAGCCTGAGCAGGTCAGGCACATGCGGTGCCATGGCAAGCTGCGAAAACATGCCCTTCTGCGTCGCGACAGTGGCGAACCGGTCCGTTCCGGTCTTTTCGGCCAGCGCAGCGGCAAGGCGGGCGCGCAGGTCCGTCATGCGCATGCGCATCTGTGTCAGTTCCGCTTCCCAGTCCCTGCGCAGCTCCGGATCATTGAGGATCGTGGCAACAATCGCCGCACCGTGCGATGGTGGCATGGAATAGACCGCCCGCGAGATATCTGCGAGATGGGTGGCCGCTGCGCCGGCCTCGGCGGATGTTTCCGCCTGCAACAGCAGGCAGCCGGTGCGCTCGCGATAGAGCCCGAAATTCTTCGAGCAGGAATAACTGATCATCGCTTCAGGCACGTTGGCAAGGAAGGCGCGGATGCCGGACGCATCCTCCTCCAGACCGCCGGCAAAGCCGTGATAAGCCATATCCACCATCGGCAGCAGCATCTGCGTGGCGCAAAATCCGCCAAGATAGGCCCATTGCTGCGGTGTCAGATCGATGCCGGTTGGATTGTGACAAGGCCCCTGTATCAGCAGGATGTCGCCGGGCCGCGCCTGACGCAGGTCATCCATCATTGCTGGGAAGTCGACCGCGCCGGTTTGCGCGTCGACATAGCGATAAGACAGCATTTCCCGCCCGGTTGAGCGGGCAAGATGGGCATGGTTCGGCCAGGTCGGATCGGACGCCCAGATCCGCCCCTCCAGAGAGACGCGGCCAACAAACATCATCGCCACGAACAGCGCGCCGCAGCCACCGGGCGTTGCGAAACTGATCACACGTTGTTCAGCACGCGCAGGCGCGCCCTCGCCAAGCAGCAGGGCTTCCACCGCGTCGCAAAACGCGCCATTGCCTCGTGGACCTTCATAGACCTTGGTGGTCTCGCTCGTCAGCAGTCTTTCCTCTGCCGCCTTGACTGCCGACATTACCGGCGTCTGGCCGGTCTCATCACGGTAGACCCCGACACCGAGATCGATCTTCGCCTCACGCGGGTCGGTTGCGAAAGCGGCCATCAGGCCCAGCAGAGCATCGGCCGGGCGTGGCTGAAGGCCGGAAAGGAACACGCTCATCGGCTGTGGTCTCCTGTCTGCGGGGCGCAAAACCGCATCGGCTCAGGCAGCGACCGGTTCAACGATAGCAGCCAGTGTTTTTGCGCGAACCTCGTCGAGGCTGACGCCGGGTGCAAGTTCGACAACCGCAAGCCCGCCGGGCACGACATCAAACACGGCGAGATCGGCGATGATGCGGTCAACAACGCCCT
>CAYUEM010000124.1:0-8398 GCA_964442925.1 uncultured Hyphomonadaceae bacterium | reverse complement strand
TTGGCACCGTGAAGGGTCAGGATCTGGACCTCATCGCCCGAGGCCTGACTGCCGACATCCATGATCAGTTCGATATGCTCCAGGAATGCGGGCAGGCTGTCGAACTCGCCCATGGCGCGGACAAGTTCCTTCAGATTGTCCAGCCGTGTCTGGGCCTGCGGGCTGCGGTCGGCCTGCAACATGTCGGTATAGCCGCTTTCTTCCAGGATCAGTGCGGCCAGTTCAGTGTGCGAGAGCCCGTCAGTCAGTTTGCGGCGCCAGTCCTTGATTGCGGCAACGAAGCTGCGCAAGCCGGTCATCGCCTTGCCTTTCAGGCGACCTTCCGCAGTGGCAAATTCAGCGGCCGCCATCATCGAGATGCGCTGCGCCGGGCCGGAGGGACCGGAAAATCCAGACAGAATCTCGCCGGTTTCGGCATCCATTGCGACATCTTCGGAGAACAGCGCGGCCTGCGGCGGCGGATTGGCAGCGACCTCCTGCAGGGTCTGGACGGCCTTTGCGCCGAAGCCCCGCTTGGGCTGGTTGATCACCCGTTCAAACGCAAGATCGTCATCAGGCGAGCGCACAAGGCGGAAATAGGCCAGCGCGTCGCGGATTTCCGCACGCTCGAAGAATCGCGGCCCGCCAATCACACGATAGGGAATGCCGAGCATGATGAAACGCTCTTCAAATGCGCGCATCTGCCAGGCTGCACGCACAAGAACCGCAATATCGACATGGCTGCGGCCCTTTGCGGCCCATGCCTCGACCTCGTCGCCGATCCAGCGTGCTTCGGCCTCGCCATCCCAAAGCCCACGCACCGTGACTTTTTCCGCATCCGGATCGGCTGCGGTCTCGTCCCCGACATGCAGCGTCTTGCCGAGCCGTCCCTTGTTGTTGTCGATCACCGCGCTGGCGGCGGCAAGGATCGGTGCGGTGGAGCGGTAATTGCGCTCCAGCCGGATCACCTGCGCGCCGGGAAAGTCCTTCTCGAAGCGCAGGATATTGTCGACCTCGGCACCGCGCCAGCCATAGATCGACTGGTCGTCATCGCCGACACAGCAGATATTGGAATGGCCCTGCGCGAGCAATCTCAGCCACAGATATTGCGCGACATTGGTGTCCTGATACTCATCAACGAGAATGTAGCGAAACTTCTGATGAAACTCGGCCAGCAGGTCGCGATTGTCCTGGAAGATGCGGATGTTGTGCATCAGAAGGTCGCCGAAATCGCAGGCATTGAGCACGGAAAGCCGCGACTGATAAATTTCGTAGCATTTGATGCCGCGTCCGTCGGCAAATTTATGTGCCTCGTCTTGCGGCACCTTTGCCGGTGTCAGTGCGCGGTTCTTCCAGCCATCGATCAGTCCGGCGAGATAGCGCGGTGTCCAGCGCTTGGCGTCGATATTTTCCGCCTCGATCACCTGTTTGCACAGCCGGACCGCATCATCGGCATCGATAATGGTGAAGCTGGATTTGAGCCCTGCCAGTTCGGCATGGCGGCGCAGGATCTGGGCGCTGATCGAGTGGAACGTGCCGAGCCAGCGAAGGCCCTCTCCAGCATCGCCGATCAGCGACAGGGCGCGCTCGCGCATTTCACGCGCGGCCTTGTTGGTGAAGGTCACGGTCAGCGTCTGGCTCGGCCAAGCCTTGCGGGTGGTAATGATGTGCGCCAACCGCGTGGTCAGCACCCGTGTCTTGCCGGTGCCCGCTCCGGCCAGCACCAGAAGTGGGCCTTCGGTGTTCAGCACCGCCTCGCGCTGTTCGGTATTCAGTCCGTCAAGCCAGGCGGCCTCGCCAGTGGGCGCACCGGGAGCCTGCGCGGAAGCAAGCTGGCTGATCGAAGGGCGATTCGCGGAATGATTCATCATTGGAATATACCAGGAACGCCGCCGGGTGTTAGGGGGGATCGCATTCAATAGCGAATCTTTACCCCGGCAGACACGGTTCGTGGCGCGCCGGGGCGTGCGCGGCCATTCGGCGCGAAAGCCGGCGCATCGGCAAAAACGGCATAGTTTTCATCGGTCACATTCTCGATACGGACCTCAGCAAGCAGGTGGTCGGAAAGCCGCCATTCACCCTGCAATCCGAACAGATACTCATCGTCTGTGAACAGCGTGTTGGCATCATTCATGGGCCAGGCCCCGATATGGCGCGCGCGCACGATGAAGGTGAAGTCCTCCGCCGCCGGCGGTGTCCATGTGATGACCAGATTGGCCAGCGTTTCGGGTGCCTCCGGCAAGGCATTGCCATCGAAAGGGTCGGGACCGTCGGCCGAACGGCGCTCGAACGTGAAATCCTGCCAGGCAAAGACCGCCCGTGCTTCCAGGCCGGCACCGAGATCGGCTGCAAGCGAAGCCTCGATCCCGGCAAACCGCCGCTCGCCGGCACTGATCGAGATGTTGCCCGCGCTGGTCTGCACATCGGTGATGACGCCGTTTTCGCTGTCCTGCCAGTAGCCGACCAACTCGCCGCGCAGCCCGTCCCAATTGCCGCGCCAGCCCAGTTCGAAACTGTCGAGGCGTTCCGGCTTCAGGGTGAATTCCGCCTGTCCGGCTTCGAGTTCGTAAAGCTCCGAAGCGCGCGGCACCCGGAAACCGCGCGCATAGCGAGCAAACAGCGTCTGCCCCTCGGCGACATCCCACAAAATGCTCGCTTTCGGGCTGAGCGCATCGAACCTGTCAATCCGGTCGGCGACCTGAAGGCGGGCGTCGCCGGGCATCTCGTCCAGCCGATTGTCGAAATCATAGCGCAGATCATCATGACGCAGGCCGAGCACAAGCGTGACATCGCCTAAGCTGCGCGTGTGCTGCAGATAGGGCGAAATGGCACGATAATCGACGGTGTAATCGAATTGCGCGCCCTGCCTGAACAGATCGCCGAACACGACCGCATCCGGGCGCGACTGGAAAAGCTGCAGGTTCAGCTCGCTCAGCTCAAGATCGACGCCGATGGTCGTGCGCCCGTCGCCGGCATCGGTAAACACCGCACGTGGCAAAAGACCAAATGTCTCGATCACGGCACTTTCGCGCGGCGTCGTGGCGGGCTGGAAAGTCAGCGTTGCATCGCTTTCCTGCCGGCGCCAATAGGGTGTGGCCTCAAACGCGAAATTTCCCGACCCGTTATAGGCAAGGCGCGATTGAGCGCGGATCAGCGTTCCTGTCTCGACCGCCTTTTCGGGGTCTACGGCAGGATTGAGCCCGGAGCCGGTAATCCGACCGGCGCTGAAATCGGCAAACGCGATGGAGGTCGCGCTTTCGGTCTCGAAATCGGTAACATAGATCCCGCTCTGCGCGCTGAAACCACCTTCGGAATAGAGGTGGCGGATCACACCCTGGGTGCGGTGGAAGGCGGTCTCGTCGCGAAAGCCATCCTCGCCATTGAAGGCGAAACTTCCGCGCAAGGCGTTGTCACGGCCCCTGAGGTCCTGCAGTTCGCCGCCTGCTTCCATCTGCAAGTCGAACAGGCCGTCTTCGCCGCCGCGAATGCGCGCGCCAAGTGCCGGCCCGGTATCGGGCGCGCGCGTGCGGATATTGACCACACCGGACTGCGCATCCGAGCCGTAAAGCGCCGTGCCCGGCCCGCGCAGCACCTCAATCCCGCCCGGCGAGGTCAGCACCTGCGAATAGCCCAGCGCCGACTGGTCGAAAAAGATCGAGCTTTGCAGTGGCACACCATCTTCGAGGAACAGGACACGATTGTCGAAGGCCAGCGGCTGGCGGATCTGGACAATCTCGCGCGGCCCGTTGAGGCCGGATGCAAACACGCCGGGGACATTGGCCAGCAATTCACCGATGCGGAGCGCCTTTTGCGCTTCGACCGTCTCGCCCGGCAAAAGCGTGAGGCTGGCCGGGGTGCGCGTGATCAGCCCACCCGCGGAATCGGTGACAAAGATCCTGTCGAAGCGATAAGGGTCATGTTCGAGGACGATGACACCGTCGCCCGCCTCGCCGGGCTCGCCAGTCTGGGCCCACGCCAAGGCCGGCGCAGCCAGAAGGCCCGCTGCCAGAAACACAGCCAGTTTCAGTCGATCGGTCAAACTCAGTTCCCCACAAACAGGTCCACGGGTAAAACAGCCACCACTGCCCCGCTGAGACATGTGGCAAGCGTTCCGGCAAGCAATGTCTTCCAGGCCAGATCAAGAAATGTCGAGCGCCGCGCCGGCTCGATAATTGTCAGCCCGCCAATCAGGATGCCCATCGAGCCGAAATTGGCGAAGCCGCAGATCGCATGGGCGGTGATGATGCGCGTGCGGTCGGTCATCTCGGCTGCCGGAATATCGGCCAGTTGCAGGAAGGCGACAAACTCGGTCAGAACGGTCTTTATGCCCATGAGTGAACCGGCTCGTGCCGCCTCGGCCCATGGCACACCGATCAGATACATGACAGGCGCAAACAGCCAGCCGAGCAGGCGCTCAATTGTCAGCGGCGCGCCGGCAAGGTCGGGCAGGGCGGAGAGCAGCTGGTTGACAAGATACAGCAATGCCAGCGCGGCGATCAGCATCGTGGCAATGTTGAGCACGATTTTCAGCCCGTCCGCTGCGCCGGTGGCAAAGGCGTCCATCGTCGATTCGTATTTGAAATCCGGCTCGTGCGCGCGCTCTTCAGTTGCCGTCGTTTCCGGAACCATGACCAGCGCGATCGCAACCGCCGCGGGCGCGGCCATGAAGGATGCCGTCAGGAGTTGCGCGAGTGGCTGGTCCATCACCGGTTCAAGGAACGTCACATAGATGATCAGCACACTGCCGGCGATGGTGGCAAAGCCCGACACCATCAGGATGAACAGCTCCGAGCGCGTCATGCCCTTCAGATAGGGCTTCACCAGAACCGGCGCTTCGGTCATGCCCATGAACACATTTGCCGAAACCGCAAGCGAGGTCGCCCCGCCAATGCCCATCAGCCGGCGGAAAACCAGCGCAAAACCCTTGGTCACCCAACGCAGAACCCGCCAGTGCCAGAGCATTGCCGACAAGGCGGCCACGACAATCACGATCGGCAGAATCTGGAAGAAGAACAGCGGTGGGGCTTCACCGGACATGATCTGGCTGGCGGCCTGATTGTCGCCAACATAGCCAAACACGAAGCTGGTGCCCGCTCGCGTCGCATTTTCCAGCGCATCGACAAGAATATTGGCCTTGAACAGCACCCCGCGGATCACCGGAACGCCAAACAGCAGAAGCGCGAATGCAAATTGCATCGCTGTTGCACCAAGCACCAGTTTCCATGGAAATGCCCGGCGCTGTTCCGACAGTGCCCAGGCGAGCAGGTAGATCGCCGCAATCCCGATCAGGGCGCGCGCATTGTCCCAGCCCCATTCCATTGATCCGATCTCCCCGACGCGCCTGTTAGACAAGCAATAGCCCGCTCATACGGAGCGGGCCAGCCTGTTTTGTTTGCTCTGCAGCACGGTCAGCCGATCTTGCAGACGCAGATCTTGTGCCCGTCCGGGTCACGGAAATATGCGCCGTAGAAGAAGCCCGGAACACGCTCGCCCGGTGCGCCGTCGTCCGTTGCACCCGCGGCAATTGCCGCTTCATATGCCTTGTCAACCGCCTCGCGGTCTGCGCAGGCGAGTGCCAGCATCACCCCATTGCCGCAGCTCGCCGCATTGCCGTCATAAGTTCCACCGATCGCCAGCATCGGCTCGCCCTGCGCGCGTCCGTAAAAATACAGCCGTTCATTGTCGAACAGGCGTTTGGCGCCAAGCGCGGGCATGAACGCGTCATAAAAGGCCAGCGCCCTGTCGCGGTCATTGGTTCCAAGTGTTACGTAGGCTAGCATATCTGTTTTCTCCCGGATCTGTCATCGACTGACAGCCGCGACCTTAACCGCGCTGACGCAACCCGCAAGCGGCAAGCGAGCCTGCCGCTGCGGCAGACTTGACGCTAGCGTCAACGGATGTTGAACCAGAAGCTGTTCTTCCAGACAAACCGAAAAAGGAAATTCCGCCATGTCTGCAATCCGTTTCGATGATCGCGTTGCCATTGTCACAGGCGCTGGCGGCGGCGTTGGTCGCGCCCATGCGCTCGAACTGGCGCGGCGCGGCGCGAAAGTCGTTGTCAACGATCTCGGCGGCTCGGTTGATGGCTCTGGCGGCAATTCCGAGGCGGCGGAAAAGGTTGTTGCAGAGATCCGCAAGATGGGCGGGCAGGCGATCGCCAATGGATCATCCGTCACCGACGATGACGGCGTCGCGAAGATGATCGAAGACGCAATGAGCGAATTCGGAAAGATCGATATCATCATCGCCAATGCGGGTATCCTGCGCGACAAATCCTTCTCCAAGATGACGATGCAGGATTTCCAGATTGTCATGGATGTCCACCTGATGGGGTCGGTCAAGCCGTTCAAGGCAGCCTGGGAAATCATGAAGGCGCAGGGCTATGGCCGGCTGGTCGTGACGACCTCTTCGACCGGTCTTTACGGCAATTTCGGACAGGCCAATTATGGCGCGGCCAAGCTCGGTCTGGTCGGGCTGATGAACACACTGAAAATCGAGGGCGCGAAATACGATATCAGGATCAATGCGGTCTGCCCGATTGCCGCGACGCGAATGACGGAAGGACTGATGTCGGAACAGATGCTGGCGGCGCTCAAGCCGGAATATATCACGCCCGGCGTGATCAATCTGGTCAAGGAAGACGCACCCACGGGCATGGTGCTTTCCGCAGGCGCAGGGGCCTTCTCAATGGCTGAAATCGTCGAGACAACTGGCGCTTTTGTCGGGGTGGGCGATGCCCTGACCGCAGAAGCGGTGGCGGCAAAATGGGACGAGATCACGGATCGCCAGGTTCAGACGCATTTCGAATCCGGCTCCGGCCATGGCCAGAACATCTTCGCCCGCGTCGCCGAGGGCGCGAAGGGTTGAGTTTTTCCTCCTCGCCCCCGAGCCTGCCCTTTCTCTCGTCACCCTCGGGCCTGAGCCGGGGGCGAAGAGGTGCGGTGCGGCCTGCGAGGCCCGGTCGTCTACCGGACCACGAGAACCGAACAGGGTGCATCGCGCGCAATATGCGAGGCATGGCTGCCGAACAGGTGATCGCTCAGGCGCGGATCGTGTGAGGCCATCACCACAAGATCGACAGCCTGTTCGCGGCATTCCCGCAGGATCGCGACATCTGGCGACTCATGGCTGCGAAATACCGGCTGGAACGTCGTTCCATGCGTGTGCGACGACATTTTCGCGAAGTCTTCAAAAGCTGCGCGTTGTTGTTCAGGTGTATCTGCGAGATGCTTTCCCAGCGGATTGGCCACCGTCATCAGCAGGCATTGCGCGCCAGCTTTGGTCATTCCGGCGGCCACCTCTAGCGATTTTGCAGATTCATCGCGGTGTCGCATGTCCACCGGTATCAGGATCTTCGTGAACGCCATACTTATTCGCCGTCCGCCATCGCCCTCAGATACATGGACTTCTTCGGCTTTTCCAATACCCGCTCGACCATCGGGATGAAGGTTTCCAGCGGCGCAGTGTCATAATCCTGCGCGAATGCCGTCTGGTCATAGAGATGGCAGAATTGCGCGGTGTATTCAAAGTGCGGATGGCCGCGGAACTGTTCGCGCATGTCGCGGTCAAGCCCGAGATGGTGGAAGAAATAATAGCCCTGGAAGATACCGTGATGCTGCACCATCCAGAGGTTCTGTTCGCTGACGAAGGGTTTCAGGATCGCAGCGGCAATGTCGGGATGATTGAAGCTGCCGAGCGTGTCGCCGATATCATGCAGCAGGGCGCAGACGAGATATTCCTCGTCGTGGCCGGCGCGCATCGCGCGTGTTGCGGTCTGCAGGCTGTGCTCCAGCCGGTCGACCGGAAAGCCGCCAAAATCACCGTCAAGCAGATTCAGGTGCGCGATCACCCGACCGGCCAGCCCCTTGCCGAAGGTGCGGGCATGATCAGATATGATCGCCCAGTCCTGCGCCGTGCTTTCGGCAAAGCTGTTGAACTGCGTTTCTGTCGTGGCGTTTTCACCGTCGGCCATCGAAGCCTCCCTTGCGTTGCTGAGGCAGTCTACCACATGCCGGCGAGCGGTTGAAGCGATCCCCAAGGGAAGGGCCCGGCGGCTGGCCTCTCCTTTGCGAGGCTTGTCAGCCGCCCGGACCGGTTTTTCAGAATTCAAGCACTTTCACATAGCGAACATGCTGCAGGGCGTTGAGCCGCTCGATCATGTCAGCCGGCGGCGGAGTGTCGATCCCGATCAGGGCAATCGCCTCACCTCCCGCCTCGGTGCGCCCGAGATGGAAAGTGGCAATGTTGACCCCCGCCTCGCCCAGCATCTGGCCGAGCGCGCCGATAAAGCCCGGTGCGTCATGATTGTTCACATACAACATCACCGGCGAGAAATCGCCCTCCAGCGCCATGTCCTTGACCTCGACGATGCGGGGCCGGCCAGCAGAAATCGTGCCCGCCAGCGTGCGCCAGCCGCCAT
>CAYUEM010000123.1:0-8439 GCA_964442925.1 uncultured Hyphomonadaceae bacterium | reverse complement strand
GCTGTTTCAGCGCATTCAGCTTCGGGCCCATCTCCTGGCGCTCATCCGGGCTCATCTTGCCCAGCGTCTTCATCAGGCCCGACACGCGACCCTTCTTGCCAAGCTCGGCCACGCGCACCTCGTCGAGCGCGGCGAGGTCTCCGGCAGCGTCAATCGCTGCGAGCGCTTCGGTTTCGATTGTGGCGATGTCGGTCATCACGTCCTCAACTTGTCATGCTTGGCAGGCTAGGCCGCCTATCTATCAAGCCATTTCGCCATGACCAGCCTTGGCGTTTCCTCGTAGCCCAAAGAACTGTAAAAGGCGCGAACGCTGGTATTCTCTTCCCGGATCATGAGATTTAGCTTTCGCGCCCCTCGTGCTTTCGCCCAGAATTCTGCCTTCTCCATCAGTTGGCGACCGAGCCCCGCCATCCGCACGTCCGGAGCGACACTCATATAGTAGACGACTGCGCGGTGCCCATCGTCGCCGACCATGACGCTGCCAATCAGCCGGTCATGGTCCTAGCACAGGAAGATCGCGCCTGAACCCGATTCCATGGCGCGATCGAAATCCAACTCAGGCGGATTGTGTTCAGTTGTCAGGCCACAGAGCCGCCACAGGGCGACGGTTCTTGCCTTGTCTGCCGCCTTTGCGGCCCGGAAAACAAGACTATCCGGCACCCGCCCGCTCAGCCCAGCGCTGCTTTCGCCTGCGCGACGATCTTGCCGAAGGCTTCCGGTTCGCGGATGGCGATGTCCGACAGGACCTTGCGGTCCATCTCGATGCCGGCCTTGTTCATTCCGTCGATGAAGCGTGAATAGTTCAGCGTGTCATCATGGATGCGAACCGCGGCATTGATCCGCTGGATCCAGAGCGAGCGGAATTTGCGCTTTTTGACCTTGCGACCGACATAGGCATATTCGCCGGCTTTCCACACGGCAGCATGGGCGGTGCGGAATGTGCTCTTGCGGCGACCGCGATAGCCCTTTGCGGCGTCGAGAATCTTCTTGTGGCGCGCATGAGCGGGCACTTTGTTGCGTGAACGTGGCATGGGGTCAGGCTTTCTGAAAGTCTATTGGTTCAAGTGGCGGCGGGAAGACTTACAGCCCGTAGGGCAGGTATTTCTTCACCCGGGCTTCATCGGCCTTGGCGACAAGTGACGTGCCACGGTTCTGGCGGATATATTTGCCATTGTGGCTGATCAGGCGGTGGCGCTTGCCCGCGACGCCATGTTTCAGCTTTCCGGTCGCAGTGATCTTGAACCGCTTTGCAACGGCCTTCTTGGTCTTCATCTTCGGCATTTCCGATCTCCTTGTTTCCGGGGCCCGATGGAGCTCTCCCGGAGGGGCTTTGTAATGGCCGCAAGGCATGCCGTTCGCCCTGCGCGCCAGAAAGCGCGGTGTATGTCGCAACTGTGCCGGAGAATCAAGCGCTTCCGGCCTTATCCGCAGCGAAAACCGATCACCATTCCATTCTCATCGGTCAGGATGTTCAGCCGCTCAGCGGAAAAGTCCATCGTGACCCGTGTGTCAGGGCCGACAATGCGCGCGCGCGGCGGCAGCGCATCCTGCGGAATGTCGCCAGAGGCCTGACCGAGATAGCGCCGGAAGTCATCTTTCGCGCAGGTATCTTCCATGCGGTCGAGCGCATCCATTTCCGGCTGGAGAGTGCGTTCGCCTTCCACGTCGGCCGGGGGCGGTGCTTGCTGGCTGGCCGGCAGCGACGTGTTTCCGGATGCCGGGGGCTCACCTGAACACGCTGCAATCAGACCGAGCGCGGCGAAAGCCTTCAGGACATGTCTCATCGCGGGGCCATGACCATGGTCATTTGCCGGCCTTCCAGTTTCGGCTCAAGCTCGACCTTGGCGATCTCGTCAAAGTCTTCTCGGACCTTGTTGAGCAATTCCATGCCGAGATGCTGGTGCGCCATTTCGCGGCCCCGGAAGCGCAGGGTCACCTTGACCTTGTCGCCGTCCTCGAAAAACCGCGTCATCGAACGTGTCTTGACCTCATAATCATGGGTGTCGATGTTCGGGCGCATCTTGATCTCCTTGAGATCGGCAGATTTCTGCTTCTTGCGCGCCGCAGCCTTCTTCTTCTGATCCTCGAATTTCAGCTTGCCATAGTCGATGATCTTGCAAACCGGAACCTCCTGGTCTGGCGAAACTTCGACAAGGTCGAGGCCGGCTTCCTTTGCAGCATCAAGCGCGGCACCGATTGGCATGGTGCCTTGTTTCTCACCATTTTCGTCGATGAGCAGGACGTTCTCCGCGCGGATATCCTGATTGATCCGCGGCCCGGTCTTCTTTTGCGGTGGGGCCGCCTGGGGTCTGCGAGCTATGACACGTCTCCTGTGGTTGTTGAGAATCTCTTTAGTATGCCGATGAATGCGCCTGTCTTCAAGACGTTCGCGTTGCGGGCAGGACGCCAAGCGCGGCAACTGCGCGCCAGACATCATCGACACCAATCGCCTCGCAATCTTCGCCATGAATGACAATCACCGTCGATCCGCGTGGCCGGTCGCGCACCGGGTCATGTCGCCGGCTCGACAGCATGGCCACGCCAGGCGTGCCTTCGATCGCAGCAAAATTCATCGCAAGCCGGTCATTGCCGATAAACAGGGTGGCACGCTGGGCCAGGGTGATCAGCTGGAACAGGTCGGTGCGGCCGGGCAGGGTGCGCGCGCCCGGCACGGCTTTCTGGACCGCCTGCGCCACGGCACCGGCCTGCAGTGAACCCAGCAGCACCGGGCACACACCCTGTGCAATGCAGCGCCGGGCAATCTCGCTCCAGGCCTGCGCCGGCCATGTGCAGGGATCCTTGTCTGGCAGGCCGGCACACAGCAACAGGGCGAACGGTCCGCTGATCCCGAAATAGGTCGGCTGCAGGCGCGGCGGATCATCAAGCAATGCGCGCACCCAGCGTAGCGAAGGCAGGTGTGTCCCCGGACGCTGGCCAGATGCCGCATCGAGCCCGGCGCTCGCCAATTGTTCCACCAGCCGTTCGAGCATCGGAAGTTCATCGCGGGCATCCTGCATGTCCGGCAGGTTGCAGCCCTTTGCGGTGCCCGACCATTGCAGCGATCTGCGATGCCTGTTGATGAGCCTGAATATGTCGGCCGTCTGCGCGGTGCAGTCGAAATCGTAAACCCGTTCGATGCCGACCGGCCGGAGTGTATCGATGGTGGCCTTCCGGGCTTTTGTGGCCTCATCTGCCGACAGGGAGACAACTTCGTCGACAAATGGGCAGAGACGGGCGAAGGCTTCGAATTCGGGGCGGGTCAGCAGGGTCAGCTTCGCGCCGGCATGGGCTTGTCGCACGGCCTGAACGGCACCAAGCATGAGCGGAAAGTCTCCGCCATCACCAAAGGCAATCACCAGCACCTGACGCAGAGAAGGTGCGGATTTCACTGACGCCGACTGTCTCAAGACGCGCCTTTCATTTGGTTCCCCCGGATCTGTTCACAAGATCAGAATAGACAAGAAGTGTGGCGGCTTGAAGCCCCCGCTTGGAAAAGTACTGCAAGACGTGCTGGCGGCCCGCTTCTCCCATTCCTGCACGGCCAGCGGCACCGATGGATCGCAGCGTTCGGATCGCAGCGGCGAGGGCCTGCGGATTGCCCGGTTCGAAACGTGTCCCGGTCTGTCCGTCGATAACGGTCTCGCGCGCGCCACCATGATCGGACGCGATCACCGGACGCTGCATTGCGCCCGCTTCGGCAGCGACCCGTCCGAACGCTTCTGGCCGCGTCGACGGTGCCAGAACAATGTCGCAGGCGGCAAACGCACCGGGCATGTCGCGGCCATGCGGAGCGATCACCACACTGGCTTGCAGGTTTGCCGCAATGATGTCTTCGCGCAGGACCGACACATAGGCCTCTCGCCCTTGCGCGTCGCCCATCAGGACGAGGACGAGACCTTCGCGCTCGTCGGGCGCAAGCCGGCTCAGCGCGGCAATGGCGAGGCGCTGGCCTTTCCAGCCGGTCAGCCGGCCGGGCAGCAGGCAAACCAGCCGGGTGTCTGTTGCTGCAAGGCCCCAGGCCTCGCGCTGGCGGGCGATTTGCTGCGCTGTGATCTGGCCCGGATCAAAGGCCATCAGGTCAACACCGCGGCGAATGGTGACGAGGCGCTCGTGCTCAACATGATGGGTGGTGCGGACATGTTCGGCAATCCATTCGGAATTGGCGATCACACGGTCTCCGCGGGCCATGACGGAATTGTAGTGGCGTTTCAGCCGGGTGCGCCCGGAATAGGCACCATGATAAGTGGTCACGAACGCCGTACCTGTGCGCCGCGCAGCGATCAGTGCGCTCCAGGCTGGCGCGCGCGAGCGGGCATGCACAAGGTCGATCTGGCGGTCACTGATCAGTTCAGCCATCCGGCGGGCATTGGCATGAAGGGTCAGCGGGTTTTTGGACTTGACATCCATGCCGATAAGTTCGCCGCCAAGCGCTTCGAGGTCTGGTGCGAGCCGTCCACCGCGACTGATGACCAGCGCCCTGGCACCCGCTTCGCGCAGGGCTTCGGCGATTTCCAGCACGGTGCGTTCAGCGCCGCCTGCGTCCAGTTCCGGGATGACCTGCAAGATTGTGCGCCCGGAAAGATCGGGCAGCGCCGCGCGTGCATCTGCATCGGCGGGTGGAAAGGGGACTGGCGATCCAGACATTGGCAACCGATAGCACGCGGGCGCGCCGAATAAAGACCTGTTTGGCAGGTGACGTTCGCGGCACGCTGGTCTATCGGAGAGTGCATGGACGCTTCATCGCTTCGCGCCGCGCCTTTTGATGCTGAGGGACGCCACTGGAAACGGGTGCGCGTCTATTATGAAGACACCGATTTTACCGGAATGGTCTATCATGCCAATTATCTGCGGTTTTTCGAGCGCGGGCGCAGCGACTTCCTGCGCGATGCCGGTGTGGCTCATTCCGCGCTGCTGGATCGCGCCGATCCGGCGGCTTTCACCATCGTTCGCGCCGAGCTGGATTATCGCAATGCCGCGCGGATTGATGACCAACTCGATATTGTCACGGCCTATGGCGGCACAAAGGGCGCGCGGATCTTTTTCTCGCAATCATGCTGGCGCGCAGACACGCTGATCGCCGAAGCAGAGATCATTGCCGTGCAGATCCATGCCGATGGCCGGCCGCGCCGCCCGCTGCCCGATATTGTCGAGAAGCTGGCCAGTCTGAAACAGGGCTGAGCACGATTGAAAAAAAACTGTGCAAGAATACGGCAGATGTTGTGGGCGGCGCGCGCGCGGTGCTGGTCAATGCGAATCGGTTCATGTCTCTTGGCGAAATGAACGCTTTGCGACTTCCAGACGGTTTTCTTGACGAGCTCAAATCGCGCCTGCGCCCCTCCGATGTGATCGGGCGCAAGGTGAAGCTGAAGCGTCAGGGCAAGGAATGGGTTGGGCTGTCACCCTTTACCAGCGAGAAGACGCCCAGCTTCTACGTCAATGACGCCAAGGGCATTTTCAAGGATTTCTCATCCGGGCTTGGCGGCGACATCATCATGTTCTTAATGGAGACCGAACGGCTCGAATTCATGGACGCAGTTGAGCGTCTGGCCGCCGAAGCCGGAATGGAGATCCCCAAAGCCACCGCGCATGAAGCCGAGCGCTATGACCGGCTGGCGCGCCTGAAACAAGCCTGCGCAGTGGCAGCGGAATTTTTCGAAGACCGGCTGGCCAGTGCCTGTGGCACGGAGGCGCGCGGCTATCTTCTGGACCGGCGCGGTCTCGACCCCACAGCCTGGAAGCGCTGGCAACTCGGCTATGCCATGGATGACTGGCGCGCGCTTTATACCCATCTTCGATCCGGAGGCTTCAGCGAGGATGAGATCATCGGTGCCGGCCTTGCCAAACGCTCCGACAAAGGTGGTGAACCCTATGATGTTTTCCGCAACCGGATCATTTTTCCGATCGCCGATGCGCGCGGCGACATCATCGCCTTCGGCGGGCGCGCGCTCGACCCGGCAGACAAGGCGAAATATCTCAACTCCCCCGATAGTGACCTTTTCCACAAATCTCAGATCCTCTATAATTTCAAACGTGCGCGCGAGGCGCTGGGTTATGGCGAGCGCGGCGGGCTGATTGTCTGCGAAGGCTATATGGACGTGATCGCGCTGTCAGAGGCCGGGTTTGCGAATGCCGTGGCCCCGCTCGGCACGGCGCTGACGCCGGACCAGCTACAGCTGCTCTGGAAGGCCGGGCCCGATCCGGTGATGTGTTTTGATGGCGATGCTGCCGGTCAGCGCGCTGCCGGGCGGGCGATTGACACTGCCCTGCCACACGTCCTGCCCGATCGCTCGGTCTATTTCTGCAAGTTGCCGGAGGGCGAAGACCCGGATGACGTGCTGGGTCAGCCCGGCGGGCGGGAAAAAATGACGGCCCTGCTGGCGGGCGCGCTGCCGATGATCGAAATGTTGTGGCGGCGTGAGCGCGACGCTGAACCGCTGGACACGCCGGAACGCAAGGCCGGGCTGGAGGCGCGACTGAAGCAGGCCGCAGGCCGGATTGATCACCAAGGCGTGTCCTCGGCCTATGCCCGTGACCTGCTGGCGCGGATGCGCGATCATTTCTGGCAGCAGCTGTCTGCACACCGGCGCAAGGGAAAGGCGGCTTCGACCTTGGGGCCATTGGCCGGCGAGGGACATCCTGCGCGCACGGCTGGGCTCGGACTGGTGGTGCGCGCGGCGGCAAGCCCGGAGCTGATCGACCATCATGGCGAGATGCTGGCGGCGGCACATTTCCCCGATGCCGATGTCGAAGCTGTCCGCGATGCAATTTTTGATCTGGCGAAAAGCGGACAAAAGGTTGACCGAAAGGTCGTATGTGCCCATCTAACGCATCTAGGGAAGTTGCGCGCCGTAAGTTTGCTCCAGGATTACCCCGAATCGCCCGTGCTGATTGCTGGCACACCACAGGCTCGGGAATGGCTGATCGCCCTTGAGCATTTCGTGCACAGTGATGATCCCGACCCGGCGGCGACGGGCAGCGCGATGCATGAGGCGGACCTGACGCCTGAGGCGTGGCGTTTGTTGCATCGCCGGGCAGCCGAGCGGCCGGCCCGACTGGCTCGGCTGAATGAAGCGGCAGAGGAATTGGATCGCAACTGACATCTTGACCAGACTGTCAACCTTAACGCTCGAACGCCAGACGACCCGCCGGTAAGGCCGCGGCGGAAACCTGCGCTGTTCACGGGAGAAGCACACGATGGCGAAAGCCGAAATTGAAGAGCACGAGAACGAGACCGAACCTTCCGAAGGTCCGGTGCTCGACATGAATAATGCGGGCGTGAAGAAATTCATCAAGGAAGCCAAGTCCCGCGGCTTCGTCACCCACGAGGAGCTGAACAAGGTGCTTCCGCAGGACCAGCTCAGTTCTGACCAGATCGAAGACACGATGGCGGCGCTTTCGGAAATGGGCATCAACGTCGTTGAGTCCGAGGAAGAAGCCGAAAGTGAGACCCGCGCTGTTGCCAGGGCCGATGAAAAGAAAGCTGTCGTCAAGAAGGGGAATGCGCGCGGTTCTGACCGGACCGATGACCCGGTGCGGATGTACCTTCGTGAAATGGGAACGGTGGAACTGCTCTCACGCGAAGGCGAAATCGCGATTGCCAAGCGTATCGAAGCCGGTCGCGACGCGATGATCCGCGGGCTTTGCGAAAGCCCGCTGACCTTTGAAGCGATGATGGTCTGGCGCGACGAGCTCGTGAACGAACGCATTCTTCTGCGTGACCTGATCGATCTCGAAGCGACGTATGGTGCGGAAAACCCGCCGCCTGAACCGGACGAAAAAGACGACGAACTTTCCGAACAGGAAGCTGAGGCGCGCGAAAACGAGACGCCGGAAGAGAGGCGCGAGCGCGAAGAACGCGAGGATGAGGAAGAAGGTCAGGCCATGTCGATGTCGGCCATGGAGGCCGAACTGCGCGAAGGTGTCCTGACCAAGCTTGACGAGATCGCGGGCGACTTCACCAAATACAGGAAATTGCAGGAAAGACTGGTCGAGCGCCGGCTTGCCGGCAAGGCCCTCACTTCGAACGACCAGACCAGCCATGACAGCCTGCAGACATCCATCGTCGACAATCTCAAGACGATGCACATCAACAATGCACGGATCGAAGCGCTGGTCGAACAGCTGTATGAGATCAACAAGAAGCTGATCGGTCTGGAAGGGCGTCTGATGCGGTTGGCGGATCGTCATGGCGTGTCGCGCAAGGATTTCCTCGACAATTATTTTGGTCGCGAACTTGATCCTGACTGGATGGAAGATATCGCTGCGAAATCGAAGAAATGGAAAAAATATGTCGAGGTCGAGGGCGCGAAAATCGAGCGTCTGCGCGATGACATTTCTTCAGTCGCCCAGGAAATCGGCATTCCGGTTGATGATTTCCGCCGCATCGTCCAGACCGTCCAGAAAGGTGAGCGCGAGGCGCGCATCGCCAAGAAGGAGATG
>CAYUEM010000122.1:0-8621 GCA_964442925.1 uncultured Hyphomonadaceae bacterium | reverse complement strand
GGGCGGATGCCGAAGAACAGCGCGTAGAGCGCCGGCACGACGATCAGCGTCAGCATCGAGGCGACGGCGAGCCCGCCCATGATCGTGACGCTCATCGAGGCGCAAAACGCGTCCGGCAGAAGCGGCGTCATTCCGAGGATCGTGGTCCCCGCCGCAAGGATGACGGGCCGCGCGCCGCAGCTTCGACAGGTCACGTGGGTGGCGCTGGCATCCGGGGCGAGGCCACTGCCCAAAGCCTTCTCCGCCTGAATCGTCCCCCCCCGGGGGATCGATCAATTGACGCTTGAACCCTGACACTGCCGCACGACGCGGGTGAAAATCCGGCGGAACACGTCTTCACCCCAGCGTTGGCGGATGCGCGTCAACGAGGAATGGTCCGGCAGGGCTTCATGCAAGGCGTAGCCGATGAACCAGCGGATCGCGAGGTTGACCTGCGCTTCACGCATAATACCAAGCTGCATGGATCGGAACCGATCCTTGCAGCTTTGTATTGGCTTTTTTCTGTCGAACTGCGGGGAACAGGTTCTAAAAATTAACCCGGTTCGACAGCGCGCCATCGATGATCAGGTTGGACCCTGTGGTGTAGCCCGATGCCGGACTGGCGAGGAAGACCGCCGCATTGGCGATATCCTTCGGTGTCGCGCAGCGCCCGGTCGGGTTGCGTTTCATCGCCTTTTCGAAAAAGTCTGGCATGTTCTGCTCGACCTGATGCCAGACGCCACCCTCGAAATACACCATTCCGGGAGAGACCACGTTCACACGGATGCCGCGCCCGGCATGATCGCGCGCCAGCCCCTTGGCCATATGGATCAGCGCCGCTTTGACCGGGCCATAGGAGCCGGCACTGTCGGCCACGGCAGCGGAAACTGAAGAGATGATCACGAAGGCCGCATCGCCACTGGCATCGGCGGCTTTTTCAAGATGCGGTCGGGCGGCCTCGAATGCCGTAACTGCGCCAAGAATATCGAGCTCGAAATTCTTCTTCCATGCCGAAAGGTCATTGCCCTGCGCCATCGCGCCGGCATTCGAGACCAGAATATCCACACCGCCAAGCGTATCGGCTGCCGAGCCAATCCAGTCAGTTAGTGCCTTCGCGTCGGTAACATCGACAGCCCCGCCGGTTGCCCGAACGCCACTGGCCTCAAGCTCCGCAACTGCTGCACTGACCTGCTCGCCATTGCGCGCGCACAGGCCGATATCAACGCCCTCGCCCGCCAGCGTTTCGGCAATCGCGCGTCCGATGCCGCGTGTCCCGCCGAGAACAAGCGCCTTCTTGCCTGCCAGCCCGAGATCCATGAACCTTCTCCCTGTCGTCACTGCTCAGATAACAGCATGGCAGCTTGGTCGGCGGCGGGCAAGCCATTGATAGAACTTCCGTCGGGGCGGGTGTTGGAGCCCTCAGCGGAGATGTTCAGCCAGACAGGCGGAAATGCTCTCGGCTGTATCCTGATGGGTAAAGAAGCTTTTCAGCTGCCAGTTCTCATCCATGAGATAGAGGATCGAGGTGTGATCCATCGTGTATTCAGCAAGGCTTTCCGGCGCTTCGACCCGGGCATAATCGGCCTTGAATGCATCCGCCGCTGCACGGATGGCTTCAGGCGATCCGGTCAGGCCGACAATGTCGTCAGGAAAGGCTTCGGTAGAAATATATTGTGCCATCGCCTGCGGCGTGTCGCGTTCCGGATCAACGGTGATCAGGATGGTGCGCGGCGGAGCCACGCCCTCCGGCAAGCGCTCATAGGCCTGTTCAAGGGTCACCAGCGTCATCGGGCAGATGTCGGGGCAATATGTGAAGCCGAAATAGACCATGCTCGCGCGGCCCTTGAAGTCCGCCTCGGTGACGGCCTTTCCGGTCTGGTCGACAAGCGTGACCGGCCCGCCAATCTCGGCATAAGCCCGGGTCATGCAACCTGCATTGGCACCGCCCGCGCTCGGTTCAGGACTGCCGCCACCGCTTCCGCAGGCCATGAGCGAGAGGCTGAGCAGCACGGGGGACCAGAATTTCAGAGGCATGAGGCGGGCTTTCTGTTCGGTCAGTTGAGATGATAGCAATGCCGAGATGGACCGGATCGATCGATTTTCCTAGGGGCTGCGGTCAATTCTTCGTAGAAGAGACAGATGGACAAGACTTTGCGACGCGCACATTCAGCGCCGGCACACTCTGCAGACAGGGCAGATATGGAAGACCTGACGAAAGACAGCCGCGCCGGGCTTGACGAGACCCTGTTTGCGCTGACGCCGGAGCGGCTGGGAAGTGCGCAGTCGGCGCTCGGGCGCACACGGCTTCGAACCTTTATCACGCTGCGCTGGATTGCCGTGGCCGGACAGAGCGCGGCGGTGCTTTTCGTCCATTTCGGGCTCGGTTTTCAGCTGCCGCTGGGTGCATGCCTTGCTGTGATTTCCGCTTCTGCCTGGCTGAATGTGTTCCTGTCACTGGCCCTGCCTTCACAGCGGCTTGCGCGTGGCTGGGAGGCAGCGCTGCAACTGGCCTTCGATACGGTGCAGCTCGCGGGCTTGTTGGCGCTCACGGGAGGGCTGGCCAATCCGTTCCTGTTGCTGATTCTCGCGCCGGTCACCGTGGCGGCGCTGACCCTTCGCCCCTGGCAGGCGATGATGCTGGCGGGGCTGGCATTTCTGCTGGCGCTTGGCATGACACGCCTGGCGCTGCCATTGCCGTGGAGCGGAGACGGTCCAACCGATATTCCTGACCTGTTTCGCTGGGGCCAGCTGGTCGCGCTGGCGGTTGGGGGTGCCTTTTTCGCCGTGTCGGCCCTGCGGGTCAGTCAGGATGAAGCCCGGCTGGTGCGCGCGCTTGATGCCGCTTCGGTTGTCATGGCGCGTGAACAGCGGCTGTCGGCGATCGGGGCCATGTCGGCGATGACGGCGCACGAGCTGGGCACGCCGCTGGCGACAATCCATCTTGTTGCCCGCGAAATGCTTGCCAATACGCCGCCTGATCATCCCAATCATGAGGACGCCGTGCTGATCGCCGAACAGGCTGAGCGCTGCCGCTCCATTCTGCAGAAGCTGGGCGAGCAGCGTGAAGCGCGCGATATCGTGCATGCGCGGATGCCGGTGCGCTCTCTGGTCGAGGAGGCGGCCGCGTCGCACAAGGGGCTGGATGTCGATGTCCGGGTCAGCTGGGAGCCCGGCGAGGGCGGCGAGTTCAAGGCACCGATGCTGCGCCGTTCCCCCGATGCGTTGCATGCGCTGTCGGCCTTCATCGAAAACGCCGTCAGTTTCGCCAGTTCAGAAGTGCGTGCGCAGGTGACATGGACCGCTGACCAGATCATCGTGACCGTTTCCGATGATGGTCCGGGATTTGCACCCGATGTCATTCCGAAACTTGGAGAGCCCTATGTTTCACAGCGTGGCGAGGCACACAAAGGTGGCGGCGATCTCGGTCTCGGCTTCTTCATTGCCAAGACGCTGATTGAGCGGACCGGCGGGCGGATCGCCACACGAAACCGCACCCCGCCAAGGACCGGTGCCGTTGTTCAGGCTCTTTGGCCGAGAAAAGCACTGGAAGCTCCGGCAGCCCTGGAATATATACTGGATCATGATGACCGATTCGAACCGCACTGACCGCCCCGTAAATGTGACGCTGCATGACAGTCTGAAGGGCGTAGAAGATCGCACATGTCTCGTCCTCGACGATGATGGCCCGTTCCTGCAACGCCTGGCCCGCGCGCTTACGCAGCGCGGTTTTCTGGTCTCCGCAATCTCGTCTGTCGCCGAAGCCAAGGATGTTGCCCGGCTCAATCCACCCGCTTTTGCAGTGCTTGACCTTCGGCTGGAAGATGGTTCGGGCCTTGATGTCATCGAGGTGTTGCATGAGCACAACCCGCAGACCCGCTCGGTGATCCTGACCGGTTATGGGGCGATTGCGACAGCGGTGGCGGCGGTCAAGGCGGGCGCGGTGGACTATCTTTCAAAGCCCGCCGACGTCGAGGATATCGTCAAGGCCCTGACGGCGACGGCAGAGGAAAAGCCGGCCCCGCCGGACAATCCGATGTCGGCAGACCGGGTGCGTTGGGAGCATATCCAGCGGGTTTATGAGCTGTGCAACCACAATGTCTCGGAAACCGCTCGCCGGCTGAATATGCACCGCCGCACGCTGCAACGTATCCTCGCCAAGCGCGCGCCGCGCTGAGGCAGGTCTGCGGTCTGCACACATTGCCTCATGCTGGGTCAGGCTTTGCCTGCTCGACATCACTTTGCTGGAACAGGTCCGAGCCATGCGGTTCCGCCTGACCCTGAGGGTCGGGATGTATCAGGATATCGGCCGCGGGATATTGCGAATGGATCGCCTTTTCGGCGTCCACCATCAGCCGGTGAGCGTCCACCAGCGACAGATGCGCGGGCAGTTCAGCATGGAATTGCACATGCAGATACGGGCCCGCCGCACGCGTGCGCAGGCCATGAACATCGAGCAATCCGCCCGTTGACAGAGCCAGTTGTCTGATCTTTTCGCGCGTTTCGTCCGGCAGTTCGCGGTCCAGCAACTGGTCAAAACCGCCGCGCGCGACATCGAGCGCGCTCCAGGCCAGCCAGATCGCGACGAGCAGACCAACCAGCGGATCGGCCCACGGCAAGCCGAGCCAAGTGGCCGCGCCAATCCCGACAATCACGGCGAAATTGGCCGCCAGATCAGCAGCATAATGCGCGCGGTCGCCGCGGGTGGCGACCGAGCCGGTGCGCCGCAAGGCCTTCGTCTGCGCCGTAATCAGGCCAAGCGTCAGTGCAATCGAGACGAGCATGACAGCCAGGGCAAGTGTGCTGGCTACGATCGGTTGCGGATCGCGGAAACGCCCTATGGCCTCGATGGCCACAAGGGTAGCTGACACACCGACAAGCATCGCCTGCATCAGGGCCGCAAAGGCTTCGGCCTTGCCGTGACCATGGCGGTGCTCATTGTCCGGCGGCTGGGCTGCATAGCCGACCGCGAGCAAAGTGAACAGCGATGCCAGCCCATCCAGCCCGCTATCGGCCAGTGATGACAGCATCGCAACCGAATCCGATGCCAGCCATGCCCATGCCTTGATCGCGATCAGCACCGTCGCTGTGGCCACAGACAGCCTGGCGACATTGCGCGTGATCCTTGCGGTCTGTGCAACTGTCAGGCCGCAGGGCGGTGCTGTATCGTGTGATCCTGACATCGTGATCGTTGCGCCTGCTGGGAAGCTTTGCCTAATTTTATGTCGCGCTCAGGCTTTGTCAAAAAAACAGTTTGATTACAAGCGATTATATGACACTGAGACGCGCTTGCAAAAATCCGTGACTGAACAGCTTCGCCACAACGGTGCAACGGGCCTGCCACGCCGCCAGAGCGATAAAGACACGCCGTCATGCTGCCGGAAACGCCAGACGACCAAATGTTCTCACTTTGCCGGAAACGGCCCTGACGCAGATTTCGACGCGCAATCAAGCCTCAAGAGGCTCACCGGGCTCTTGCTCTTCAATCGATCTGATCACGCGCAGTTCGTCGCGCATTCCGAGAAACAGGCTGAAACAGCTCACGATCAGGATCACGGAAAAGGGCAGCGCGGCAGTAATCGTGCCGGCCTGCAGCGAGGTGAGCACATCCTTGCCCCCGCCATAAAGCAACGCACTCGCAGTCAGGCCCAGCATGCACGCCCAGAAGACGCGCTGAGCGACCGGAGATGTCGTCTTGCCGCCAGAGGTGATGGCGTCGATCACAAGCGCACCGGAATCGGCTGAGGTGACGATAAACACGACCAGAAGCATGATTGCTCCGGTCGAAGTCAAAATCGGAAGCGGCAGGCTTGCAAGCATCTGGAAGAGGCCAAGCTCAGCCTGGCCAAGCCCTTCGGCAAGCCCGCCAATATTCTGCTCATATTGCTGGATGGCGGTTTCGCCAAAAGCTGTAAACCAGACCAGCGCGATGATCACCGGAGCGAGCACGACAACGCCGAGATACTGACGCACCGTGCGTCCGCGCGAAATGCGAGCGATGAACATGCCGACAAAAGGCGACCATGATATCCACCACGCCCAGTAGAAGATCGTCCAGTTGTGGAACCAGGCCTCATCCTCACGCCCGATCCAGTTGGTCAGGGCCGGAAAGTCACGGAAATAATGCACGAGGTTTTGGCCCCAGCCGGTGAAGATCGCCAGTGTCGGCCCGAGGATGATGACGAATATCATCAACGCGGTGGCCACGCCCATATTGATGTTCGACAGCAATTTGACCCCACCATTCATTCCGCGATAGACGGAGATAACGGCCACGCCGGTAATGGTTGCGATCAGGGCGATCTGCATTCCTGCCGATGGTGCAAACTCCAGCGCAGTGCCGCGCAACAGGAAAGCCAGCCCACTGGTCGCCTGCGTGGCGCCGATCCCGATCGTTGTCGCCAGCCCGAAGACGGTCGAGATCACTGCAAAAATATCGATTATGTGGCCGGGCCAGCCCCAGACGCGCTCTCCGAGCAGCGGATAGAAGGCCGAACGGATGGTCAGAGGCAGGCCCTTGTTGAAGGCAAAGAAACCAAGCGCGAGCCCGACCACGCCGTAAATGCACCACGGGATGATGCCCCAGTGAAACAGTGTCGCGCTGAAGGCGAGCTGGCGCGCCGCCCCACTGTCGACCGGCGTATCAAACGGTGTGCCCTTCCACCAGCCGCTGTAAAAAGACAGTGGCTCTGCGGTACCATAGAACATGAAGCCGATCCCGACACCGGCCGCAAACAGCATTGCCAGCCAAGAGGCCAGCGAAAATTCCGGCTTTGCATCCATCCCGCCAAGCCGGATCCGTCCGAGCGGCGTAACCGCAAGGCCAAGACAGAACACGGTCACAATCACGCCGGCCAGCGCGAACAACCAGTCAAAGCTGTTCAGCGTCCAGTTTTTCGCAGCATTGAGAGCCGCGCCGGCCTCCGCTGGGAAGCTGAGCATTGTGATGCCGAAAATCAGGACGAGGGCTGCGCTGAGAAAGAAGACCGGATTGTGCAGGTCCAGCCCCATCCATTCGACATTATCCTGACCAACTTCATATTCGGTTTCGTATTCGGATACGGATATGGGGTCGGTTTCAGTCATGCATCGGGCTCCGAAACGCCGCTCTTGTCAGCGCTTTTTCTGGTTCTTCTGCAGTCAAGACTAACGCGGCGGGCCGCCGGGGTCACGCGTCTGGCGGCAATATTTTTCATTCGGCAATGTGACTTTTCTGCTGACGAATGAAAATGTTGCATTTTGGTCACTGCGTTTATGTGTTGTATTTACTGTATTTTTTTTGTTTTTTTCCTGTATTTGCACCACGGCAAAAATATATTGCCGTTGCAACTGTTTCCTTCGTCGAACGAATTGTTTAGTCAGGGCATCTTCGCACAGCGTTCTGCAATGGCTGCCGGTTCCGGTTGAACGGGGCAGGCCTTGCAGCGCGGCGAACGCGGAAAGAGCGGGCGTCGATCGCGCCCGCAATAGAAGAGGGAAACTGCGGATATGATACGATATTTGAATGGCGCATCAGCGCTTGCGATTTCTGCGACGTTTGCCGTCGCGCCGAACGCCGTCGCACAACAGGCCGACACCGAAGCAACCGCCGCCCCGGTCGCGGGCGCTGCGCGGGCCGAGCCCAAGCGGCGACGGCTGAAAACGGTGACGGTGACAGCAACCAAGCGGACCGAGACGGCGCAGGACATTCCGGTCACCGTGAATGCGCTGGGCGAGCAGGAGCTTGGCGAACTCGATGTGAAAGTGTTCACCGATTACCTGCAACAACTGCCCGGCGTCAGCGCCGGCGGCAGCGGCCCGGGTCAGAAAACGATCTACATCCGCGGTCTCGCCTCGACCACGCCGAACCTGACCGTGGCCGGTGTGGCCGGTCTTGCACCAAATGTTGCGTTCTATCTCGACGAGCAGCCGCTCGCACAGCCGGGCCGCAATCTCGACGTCTATGCTGCCGACCTTGAGCGCATCGAGAAACTGTCAGGCCCGCAGGGCACGCTTTTCGGTGCGTCCTCGCAGGCTGGCACGGTGCGCCTGATCACCAACAAGCCGGTGCTGGGTGAGTTCCTCGCTTCGGTCAAAGGCGGCACATCCTTCACCGAAGGCGGTGAGATGAGCAACAATATCGAGGCCATGATCAACCTGCCGGTGACCGACAAGTTCGCCCTGCGCGGCGTCGTCTACACCGACAATCAGGGTGGTTATATCGACAATGTCGCCGGCACGCGCGATGCTTCGGAAAGTGGACGGTTCCGTCCGGAAGGCACGGTGCGGGCCAACGGGGTGCCCGTCAGTGCCAACAGGGCTGGTATCCAGTCGACGTCCGACCTTTCGGGCGTGAATTTCCTCGAAGCAAACAATTCCGCGCTCGTCGAAGAGGATTTCAACGACACGACCTATTCCGGGTTCCGCATCAGTGGCCGGTATGAATTCAGCAATGACTGGATGCTGGACGTGGCCCATACCCGCCAGCAGCTCGACACTGATGGTGTGTTCTTCACCGATCCGGAGCTTGGCGACACCGAAATCCAGCGCTTCTCCGACGACTCACTTGAGGATTCGTTCAACAACACGTCCTGGACGCTGCAGGGCCGTCTCGGCATGCTGGAAGCGGTCTATACCGGTGCATGGACCGAGCGTGATTCTGATCA
>CAYUEM010000121.1:0-8656 GCA_964442925.1 uncultured Hyphomonadaceae bacterium | reverse complement strand
CTTGGTCAGATAGCTGATCACAGAGCGGCTTTCGGTCTGCATCATCGCCTCGACCGGCATACCCGGAACGAGCGCGAACCGCTGCACCGTCGCATCATCCCGGGGGACATCGACGACCACCTCGTAATACATCGCGCCGGTCTGTTCATCGACGACGGAATCTGCAGAGATCCGCGTCACGCGGCTGTCGATCTCCGGCGAAGAGCGCTGGTCGAATGCGGAAAAGCGCAGCCGGGCGGGCTGTCCGACATGGATCTTGTCGATATCGACCGGCGAGATCTGGATCTTGGCAATCAGCCTGTCGCCCTCTGGCACAATGAACATCACCGGTTCGGTTGGCGAGATCACCCCGCCGACCGTGTGCGTGCGCACACCAATGGCATAGCCATCGCGCGGGGCGAGGATGTCGAGACGATCAAGCTTGTCGCGCGCGGCAACGCGTTTTTCCGTCAGTTCCGAAATCTCGCCGGTGACCTCTCGCAATTCGGCAAGCACCTCTTCGCGGAAACTGGAGATCATGCGCTCCAGTTCGATCGCGGCCTCTCCGATCTGGACCTCGGTTGTTGCAATCGCAGACGTCAGCGCTTCTCCCTCGCCCAGCAGGCGCGATTGCAGGCGCTGCAGTTCCAGGATGCGTGTGCGCGGGGCAAGTCCCTTGCTGAACAGCTGCTCCAGGCCAACCAGTTCTTCAGCCACCAGCCTGCTTTCCGACCGCTTTGCTGCAACTTCCTTGCGCAAACCGTCGACACGCGCGCGCAGTTGCTGCACGCGATTGCGCAGGATCGCCGCCTGCTTGTCGCGGCTGTCGCGCCGGGCCTGCATCAGAGTTTGTTGTGAAACAAGAATGGCCTGAAGGGCTGCGCTCTGACCAAATGCGCCAAGCTCCTCACGCAATTTCGGCGCGCCAAGCCCATCACGCTCCGCAACCAGCCTGGCCTCACGGGCGAGCAATTCAGCAAGCCGGGACTCGACGGTGGCGAGATTGGCCGCTGTCGCTGTTCCGTCCAGCCGGATCAGCACATCGCCAGCGCCAACGCGATCGCCCTCGCTGACATTGATCTGTCGCACGATGCCGCCTTCGAGATGCTGCACCGCCTTGCGATTGCTTTCGACCGTCAGCGAACCTGCCGCCACAACCGCGCCCTCGAAAGGCGCAGCGATCGACCAGACCAGCAAGCCGCCAAAGACAAAGCCGATGACGGCAAATCCAGCCACGAAATAGGCTTTCAGATTGAGCTTGCGGCTATTCACCCTTGCCCCCTTGCGCCTTGCGCGGCCCGGTTGCGGCCTTTGGAGCGGGTGAGGCTATCGCAGATTTCGGCATGATGCGGGGCAACAGCTCCTCACGCGGGCCGAACGCCTTGACCTCGCCATTCTCCAGCACCATCAGCTTGTTGCAGTGAACAATCGCATTCGGGCGGTGAGCAATGATGACGCTTGTGGCCTTGCGCGCGCGCAGCCCGGCAATGGCGTTCAGCAGGGCCTGGTCACCCGCGCCATCAAGATTGGAATTGGGCTCATCAAGGACAACGAAATTGGGCGCGCCATAAAGGGCGCGTGCCAGTCCAATACGCTGGCGCTGACCCGCCGACAGATAGCAGCCTGCAGCGCCGACCTGCGTATCATAACCCTCCGGCAGCTGCAGGATCATGTCGTGACAATCTGCCGCAGCGGACGCGGCCAGGACCGTTTCGGGATCGGCTTGCGGTGAGAAACGTGAAATATTTTCCATCACCGTTCCGGTGAACAGGTCAACCTGCTGGGGCAGATAGCCGATCTGCGGCCCGAGCAGGTCACGCGACAGGCCGCGAATGTCTGCGCCGTCAAGGCGGACAACACCATGGCGCGCAGGCCACAGACCAATCATCACGCGTGCCAGGCTCGATTTCCCCGAAGCGCTCGGTCCCAGCAGACCAAGACTGTCGCCCGGTTCCAGCTCGAAACTGATCAGGCGCAGCGTGTTGGCGTCAGTCCCTGGCGGGCCGGCATAAACGCCCTGAAACGACAACTCTCCGCGGATCGGTGGCAGGCGCATGCCCTGCTCCGGACTTTCCAGTTTTTCCAAGGTCTGCCGCAGATGGGTCCATGCGCTGGCGGCATTGACGATTGTGCGCCACTGGCTGACGACCTGTTGGATCGGACCGATTGCACGCCCCATCAGGATCGAGGCGGCAATCATCGCGCCCGGCGTCGATTGCCCAATGATCGAAAGATAAGCGCCGAGCCCGAGTATGGCCGACTGCAGGAACAGCCGGAACACTTTTGTCCCTGCCGAAAAGACACCAATCGCCCCCGACGACTCGCGGATTGCTGCATCGGAATTGTCCAGCAAGCCCTGCCAGCGGGCCGCGAGCGGGGCGCGCATGCCCATGGCTTCCATCACTTCGACATTGCGGGTGATCTCGGCCGTCTGATTGTGAGAGGCGCGCTCAAGTTCCTCGGCGCGGCGGACTGATTTCGATGAGACCTGCCGGTTGATGAAGGCAATCGCGAGAAGCGCAAGCGCACCAAACAAAGCCCACGCGCCATAAGCCCAATGCATCATGAACAGGACGAGGAAAAACAGCGGCGAAAATGGCAGGTCAAAAAGCGCCGGCAGAGCTTGTCCGGCATAGAATTTTCTCAGGCTCCGCAGACTGCTGAGCGCGCGTTCATTCGGCCGCCCGGGGTCCTTCAGATTTGCCTGAATCACGGCCTCGAATGCAGGACGCGCCAGCGTTTCCTCAAATCTTGAACCGGTATCGACAAAAATTACATTGCGCAGCCAGTCGAGAATACCCAGCGTGATATAAAGCGCCGCGACCAGAAGCGTCAGCGCAACCAGGGTCGGGATCGACTCGCTCATCAGCACGCGGTCATAGACCTGCAACATATAAAGTGGCCCGGTCAGCATCAGCAGATTGATGAACAAGCCGAAAATGCCCGCGAGCACGAATATCCGCCGCGAGTGCGCAACAGCTGCTTTCAGCGGAGACTGCGTCTCGGCGCGATCCCCCGATATGTCCCGCTGCCCACTGGCCATCCTCAAATCCACCCTGCCTCAATGCGACAGTCACCACGCAATTCGCGGGCCATGCCTGCGCTGCGTTGAAGCTGCCACGAGCCCACTTTTCGTTATTCGGACAGATATGCCGCAATGTTGCTGGCTGCCAGCCGATTCGCGCGGATGGGGTTATACACGCGGCACAAACTCCATCCTGCCGGCTCGCCCATTGCGATCTGGACATCCAGAACAACCCGGTCTGCTGCCGCTGTGACCACGGGCATCGCAACTTCGCGATGCAGTGGCCTTCCCGCAAAAGATCTGCAGTCTTGCCACTGGCCATGGCATTGCGTTTCATGCATTCAGGCCGTTCATGCCAACTCAGGTGGGGTCGCGGAATGCCGCACCATTTCGAACCGACACAATTGCCGGGCGTCGTGATCGTGACGGCAAAGCGCTTCGGCGACACCCGCGGCTGGTTCAGTGAAACCTATAACGCCACCAGCTTCGCCGAAGCCGGCATCGGACCTGATTTTCATCAGGACAATGAAGCCTGGTCACAAAAGGCGTTTACATTGCGCGGCCTGCACTACCAGCTCGATCCGGGAGCGCAGGGCAAGCTCGTGCGCTGCGTCAAGGGTGCAATCCTTGATGTCGCGGTCGATATCCGGCCCGGTTCGCCCAGATGTGGCCAGCATGTCGCGATCCGACTCGATGCCGATCACCCGCAAATGCTGTGGGTTCCGCCGGGCTTTGCGCATGGCTATTGCACGCTGATCGACGATTGCCGGGTCGTCTACAAGGCGACCACGCCGTATCGCCCTGAACTGGAGCGCGCCATCGCCGCCGATGATCCTGAGCTGGCCATTGACTGGCCAGCCTCACCAGGGACGGCCGAGCGCTCGCCAAGAGATGTCGCCGCACCTCGCTATCGTGACGCAATGGCGGAAATCGAAAGGATCAGCACGGATGCGCAATGACCCGCTTGCCGGCCCGGTTCTGGTGACAGGCGGTGCGGGCTTCATCGGTTCAGCCCTTTGCCACCACCTCGCCGGGCAGGGGCGCGATGACCTCCATGTCGTCGATGCACTGACCTACGCGGCCAACCGCGCTTCGATTGCGCCGCTTGAGGCATCTGGCCAGATCAGGCTCCACTCCGCCGACATCTGCGACGCGCGCGCCATGACGGAAATTTTCACCACGATCCGGCCAAAGATCATCTTTCACCTTGCCGCCGAAAGCCATGTTGACCGCTCGATCGATGGCGCGGCTGTTTTTGTGCAGACAAATGTGAATGGCACATTCAGCCTGCTTGAAGCTGCCCGCCAGCTTTTCGGCACGCTGGATGCGGACCATCGGGCCCGTTTCCGCTTCATCCATGTCTCGACCGACGAGGTTTATGGTGCCCTTGAAAGGAAGGGAAGGTTCACTGAAGCCTCGCCCTATGCGCCCAATTCGCCTTATGCCGCGAGCAAGGCGGCGAGCGACCATCTTGCCCGCGCCTGGCACCGCACGCATGGACTGCCCGTGATCGTCACCAATTGCTCGAACAATTACGGACCGCGGCAGTTTCCGGAGAAACTCATCCCACTGATGATCCTCAAGGCACTCGCGGACGAACCCCTGCCGGTCTATGGCAACGGCATGCAGGTGCGCGACTGGCTGCATGTCGAAGACCATGCCCGCGCACTGATGCTTGCTGCGCTGCGTGGCCAGCCGGGCGAGACCTATCTTATCGGCGGCGAGGGCGAGAGCACCAATCTGGCAATTGTCGAAGCGATCTGCGACCTGATGGATGTGGCCCGTCCACAGGCGGCACCGCACCGCCAGCTGATCACCCATGTCGCTGACCGTCCGGGACATGATTTGCGCTATGCAATCGACGCCAGCAAGATCCGTCGCGAGCTTGGCTGGAAACCCACCACGGACTTTGCGCGCGGCCTGGCCGAAACTGTCGACTGGTATCTCGCCAATGAACACTGGTGGCGCCCTATGCTGGAGGGCACCTATCGCGGCCAACGACTGGGCCTGGGGGACCGCCCGGCATGACGGGATCACCGACCCGCATCCTTGTCATCGGGCGCTCCGGACAGGTGGCAACCGCGCTTCGCCTTGCCGGCGAGGCTCGCGAGGATGTTGCGCTCACCGCGCTCGGTCGCCCACAGCTTGACCTGACCGGGCCAACTGACACGCTGCATGACACGATCGCAGCGGCTGCGCCCGGCATCATTATCAATGCCGCCGCCTACACCGGCGTGGACCAGATGGAAGATGACCCAGCCGGTGCCTGTGAAATCAATGCCGAAGCACCATGCCGTCTGGCCGAGATTGCCAGTGACCTCGCCATCCCGCTGCTGCACATGAGCACCGATTGCGTTTTTGACGGCGAAAAGCCGGGCGTTTACACCGAAACCGACCCGCCGCGCCCGATCAGCGTCTACGGTCGCAGCAAACTGGCGGGCGAGAGGGGCGTTGCGGAACGGCTCGAACGCCATCTGATTGTGCGGGTCTCCTGGGTGTTCAGCCCGTATGCAGGAAATTTCGTCAGGACGATGCTGGGACTGGCTCAGACGCGCGACACGGTCACCGTGGTCAGTGACCAGTATGGCTGTCCGACGCATGCTGACGATCTTGCAGCTGGATTGCTTGAAATGGCGTTGCAATCACTGCGACCGGGCTTTGCCGACTGGGGGGTCTATCACCTCGCTGGCAGCGGACAGACGGACCGGGCACGCCAGGCCGAGGCGATATTTGCCGACAGTGCAGAGCTTGGCGGCCCGGTCGCAGAGGTTCAGCCGATCGCAACCCGCGACTATCCCACGCCGGCGCGCCGTCCGCTCAATGCCCGCCTGTCCAGCCGGAAAGCCGGCGATGTCTTCGCCCTCACCCTGCCCGACTGGCGCCAGCGAACCAGCGACTGCGTAGCCGCGCTGCTTCGCCGACCTGCTCTTTCGAAACCGCTTCAGAAAAAGATGCGCCCTTGACGATCACATGCCCGCACGCGCATTTCCGGGCGATGAACCAGACATCTGAGCAAAACGCGCCAGAGCGACCCATGAAAGCGATCATCCTTGCTGGCGGGCTCGGAACCCGGCTTTATCCGCTGACCCATGCTGTTTCAAAACAGCTTCTGCCCATTTATGACAAGCCGCTGATCTATTTTCCGATCTCGACACTGATGCTGGCCGGAATACGCGAGATGCTTGTTATCTCGACACCAGAAGCGCTGCCGCAGTTTCGAAAGCTGCTTGGATCGGGCGCCGAATGGGGCGTATCCTTCGAATTCGCCGAGCAGGCGCATCCGCGCGGCCTTGCAGAAGCCTTCCTGATCGGTGAGACTTTTTCTGCCGGCGGGCGCTGCGCGCTTGCCCTGGGTGACAACATCTTTCACGGTGCGGGTCTTTCCGGGATGCTGCAACAGGCTGCCCGGCTCGATACAGGCGCACGCGTTCTTGCCAGTCAGGTGCACAATCCCAGCCAGTTTGGTGTCGTCGAGCTTGACCGCAGCGGAGGCGCAATCTCGATTGAGGAAAAGCCGGAACGCCCCCGCAGCCACTGGGCCGTGACGGGTCTTTATTTCTATGACGAAACGGTAACCGACAGGGCGCGGGCCGTCACCGCTTCTGATCGCGGCGAACTGGAAATCACTGCGGTCAACCAGTCCTATCTCGATGATGGCGCGCTGGAAGTGATGCGGCTGCCGCGCGGAACGGCATGGCTGGACGCAGGCACTTTTGACGGGCTCCTGCAGGCCGGTCAATTCGTTCAGACATTGCAGGCACGCCAGAATTTCCGGCTGGCCTGCCCTGAGGAGGTCGCCTGGCAGTGCGGGCTCATCAATGACGAGCAACTGCTTCGCCTCGCCAGTCGCCACCGCAATGAATATGGTGCTTATCTCGAAGCGCTTCTTGCGGTGGAATAGATCTCGTCTGGCGTCAGGCTTGCAAGCCGGTTGCAGATCGTATCTAAACCGCACCAGCAGAAAGGGACGCTGCAACCATGATGCCGAAACCACGCGCCGACATTCAGCCCAACACGCTCGATTTCGAGATCTTTCCGCTCGTGCGCCCCTCCGGATTTCGCGAATATGACGCGCGGTGGTGGTTCAACGGGATCGGCCATGAAAAGGCACCGGAGCTCAATCTTGAAGGCGTCAAGGCGCTCGGTCTCGGCATGGCGACGCTGTTTCATGAACTCGGCGTCGAACCCAAGGTCGTGACCGGCCATGATTTCCGTTCGATTTCCGGCGGCATCAAGAATGCGCTGATCCTCGGTCTGACGCAGGGCGGCTGCGATGTGCTCGATGTCGGTCTCGCGCTCAGCCCGATGGTCTACTGGGCGCAATTCGAGCTCGATGTCGCCTGCTGCGCGATGGTCACTGCCAGCCACAATGAAAATGGCTGGACCGGCGTGAAGATGGGTGCCAACCGGCCGCTGACCTTCGGTCCCGAAGAGATGGGCCGACTGAAAGAAATCGTGCTCGATGCGCAGTTCCAGACGCGCGCCGGCGGCAGTCATCACCGTGTCGACGGCTTGCGCGAAAGATACATCGCGTCCGTATCGCAAGGCGTCTCGCTGTCGCGCCCGCTGAAGGTCATAGCCGCATGTGGCAATGGCACCGCGGGGGTGTTCGCGGGCGAAGCGCTGCGCGCGATGGGCGCGAATGTCATCGAAATGGATTGCGAGCTGGACTGGACGTTCCCGAAATACAATCCGAACCCGGAAGACAGCAAGATGCTGCATGCCATGGCCGCTGCGGTGAAGAAACATGGCGCTGATGTTGCGCTCGGCTTTGATGGTGATGGCGACCGCTGCGGAGTTGTCGACAATACCGGCGAGGAAATCTTTGCCGACAAGATCGGCCTGATGCTTGCGCGGGATCTTTCGCGCCAATATCGGGATGCGACATTTGTGGTCGATGTCAAATCAACCGGGCTCTACAAGACCGATGCGGTCCTGAAGCAGAACGGTGCAACGGTCGACTATTACAAGACCGGCCATTCCTACATCAAGCGCCGCACGAATGAGCTGGGCGCACTGGCGGGTTTCGAAAAATCGGGCCATTTCTTCTTCCGCCCACCAATCGGGCTTGGCTATGATGACGGGCTCGTCGCGGCCAAGGCGATTCTGGAAATGCTCGACCGCAATCCCGGCAAGACCATGGCCGACCTCAAGTCCGAGCTTGATATTGCCTACACGTCACTGACCATGTCGCCGCACTGCGCCGATGAAGAAAAATATGGCGTTATCGACCGCGTTGTGACCGAGTATGAGGCGCTTGCCGGCGCGCAGATCCTCGGCCGCACTGTGGTGGATGTGAACACCGTCAATGGTGCGCGCGTCACACTTGAGGATGGCTCATGGGTGCTGGTTCGGGCATCATCGAACAAGCCCGAACTCGTGGTTGTCGTCGAAAGCATGAAAAGCGCTGACGACATGCGCGATCTTTTCCATAAGGAAGTCAAGCCACGCCTTTCGGCCTATTCCGAGGTCGGTGCTTACAATCAGGAAATCTGAGGGCGCGTCGCTGCCGCCCCCCGCAGGGCTTTAACAGGCTGCTGAAAAACCCGCCTTCAGGTTTTCCTCGTCCTTCGAGGCTCGCTTCGCTCGCACCTCAGGATGAGGAAAACCACTGAGATTCCTCATCCTGAGGAGCGGCCCATTTGGGCCGCG
>CAYUEM010000120.1:0-8674 GCA_964442925.1 uncultured Hyphomonadaceae bacterium | reverse complement strand
AGCGCGCTGGCCAGCGCAGCCTGAAAGCCGGCACGCGGCTGCGCGATGTGCTCGATCTGGCGCGCCGGTTTCGCGAAACCGACAGCGAGACCCCGCTGATCCTGATGGGCTATGCCAATCCGGTGCATCATCTCGGCTATGGCGCGTTTGCCCGTGCGGCCAGCGAAGCCGGCATTGACGGGGTGATCATTGTTGACCTGCCACCCGAGGAAGACGGGCCGCTTCGCGAAGAATTGTCGGCGCGCGAAATATCGGTGATCCGTCTGGCGACACCGACCACGACACCGCAGCGAATGGAGAAGGTCGCCGATGGCGCTTCGGGCTTTGTTTATTTCGTCTCGGTAACCGGTGTAACCGGCGCCGGGGCCGCTCAGCCAGCCGCGATTGCGCCAAAGGTGCAAAAGTTGCGGGAAATCACCGGCCTGCCGGTCTGCGTCGGTTTTGGTGTGCGTAGCGGTGAGCAGGCAGCCGCAATGGCAGAAATCGCCGATGGGGTTGTCGTCGGCTCCGCATTCGTGGATCATGCCGCTCATGCTGCCGGGACGGGGGACCTCGACGCTGCGCCAGCCGGAATCGCCGCGCTGGCACGAGAATTGAGCGACGCGATCAGGGGACGGGCTCCATCTTTCGGGGCAGAAACCGGGTAAAGATATGAACTGGCTCACGAATTTTCGTCCTCCTGGCCTCAAGACCTGGCTGAACAAGAAAGAAGCGCCCGATAATCTCTGGGTGAAATGCCCGAAATCGGGAGAGCTGGTCTACAAGTCGGACCTAGAGGAAAACTGGCATGTCACGCCGGTCGGTGCGCATCTGCGGATTTCGCCGCGCACCCGGTTCCGCCTGCTGTTTGATGATGAACAGTGGGAAGCGGTGCCGCTGCCATCGGTTGTCGCCGACCCGCTAAAATTTCGCGATGACAAGACCTATACATCGCGGCTCAAGGCAGCACGCAGCAAGATTGCCCAGCGCGAAAAGGCAGAGACCGAAACGGGCGGACAGCCGGTCAAACAGGATGACTGTATGGCAGCCGCATTCGGCAAGATCAACGGCCTTCCGGCGGTCATTCTGGTGCAGGACTTTGCCTTCATGGGCGGCTCGCTTGGCCTTGCGGCCGGCGATACGTTCATTACGGCAGCGCAGCTGGCCGTTGCCCGCAAGGCGGCTTTTGTCGTTTGCACAGCGTCAGGTGGCGCGCGGATGCAGGAAGGCACGCTCAGCCTGATGCAGATGCCGCGCACCACGCTTGCCGTGTGCGAAGTGCGCGATGCGGGGCTTCCGTTTATCGTTGTGCTGACTGACCCGACCTCGGGCGGGGTGCTTGCCTCCTATGCGATGCTGGGCGATGTCCAGATTGCCGAACCCGAAGCGATGATCGCATTTTCCGGCCCGCGCGTGATCGAGCAGACGATCCGCGAGAAACTGCCCGACGGCTTCCAGCGCTCGGAGTTCCTGCGCGAAAAGGGGCAGGTGGATATTGTCAGCGACCGTCGCGAGCTGAAAGCGACGCTGGCGCGGGTGATTGGTCATCTGATGCCGAAACTGCGCCGCGCCAGCGGTGCTGCGGAGGCGCGCGTGACAGCACCAGAACCCGATGGGCCGGCGGGCGGCGCTGCCCCTGAGACAAGCGAGAGCTGATTGGTCGACGCCTCAGATCGCCTCCGCGCGGCGCTGGCCGCGTTGCAGGGGCATTATCCCGATGAGATCGAACTTTCGCTTGGACGCATCCGGCGATTGCTGGAAGCGCTCGGTCGCCCACAGGACCGCCTGCCGCCGGTGATCCATGTCGCCGGCACCAATGGCAAGGGTTCGACTTGCGCCTTCCTGCGTGCAATGGCCGAAGCTGCCGGGCTTTCCGTTCATGTCTTTACCTCGCCGCATCTGGTCCGTTTCAACGAGCGCATTCGCCTCGCCGGCGAACTGATCGATGATGACACGCTTGGCGATGTTCTCGAGCGCACCAAGGTCGCGCTGGGCAGCGACCAGATCACGCATTTCGAAGCGACAACGGCTGCGGCTCTGCTTGCCTTCAGCGAGAAACCCGCTGACCTGCTGGTGCTGGAGGTCGGGCTGGGCGGGCGTTACGATGCGACCAATGTGATCGACACCAGCGCCGTCGCCGTCATCTCCCCGGTCGATTATGACCACAAGCAGTTTCTCGGCGACGATCTGGCCGGCATCGCGGCAGAAAAGGCCGGGATCATCCGGCCTGGCCGCCCCGTCGTTTCGGCCGTTCAGTCGCCCGTGGCCGCGAGCGTGATTGCCGATGAGGCCCGCACACTGGGCGCACCACTGCATGTCCTGAAGCGGCAGGACCTTGAAAGGTTTGACCGACCGCTTGCCCTTGCCGGCAGTCACCAGAAGGCGAATGCGGCGCTGGCCGCCCGGGCACTGAAACTCTGGGGGCACCCGGCGATCACCGATGCAGCGATCGCGAGCGGGGCGAACACGGCAAGCTGGCCAGCGCGGATGCAGCGGCTCGGCAAAGGGCCGGTGACCGCGATGGCGGGAGGCGCACAGGTCTGGCTCGATGGCGGGCACAATCCGCATGCCGCTCGCGCTGTTGCTGCGCTTCTGGCGCAAATGCCGGGCCGGACCGTTCTGGTCTGCGCAATGATGGCGAGCAAGGATGCGGTCGGGTTTTTCTCCGCCTTCGCGCCGCTCGGGATTGAGGTGGTGACCGCGCCAAATGCCGAGGGCCATGCCGGGCGCGACCCTGAAGACCTGGCCGACGCGGCCCGTCAAGCGGGCCTGCAGGCGCGCGCGCATGACAGTTTCAGGGCCGCGATGACGGCCGCAGCCGCAACAGGCGCAGCCCGGATCCTGATCTGCGGATCACTTTATCTTGCAGGTGATGTGCTCGCGGCCAATCTTGAATTGCCCACATGAGCCATGGGCGGCGGCTGCACGCTTCTGATTACAAAAAAAAGCCCCGGAGCGTTTTCCGGGGCTTTTCATTATCTGACGGGCCGTCGAAACGGCTGCGTCAGGCGCTTTTTTTCTCGTCGCCATCAACCTCTTCATAGTCAGCATCAACGACATCATCATCACCGGCCGCATCGGCAGCGGCATCAGTATGGGCCGCTGTCTCCTGCTGGCTGGCATAGATCGCTTCGCCGAGCTTCATGGCTGCTGCCATCAGGGCCTGTTGCTTGGCGGTGATGTCATCGAGATTTTCACCTTCCGCAGCGGTTTTTAGTTCCCCGCTCGCAGTTTCAATATCCTTGCGGATATCGGCGGAAACCTTGTCGCCATGCTCGCTCAACTGTTGAGCGGTCTGGTGGATGAGCGCTTCGGCATTGTTCTTCGCCTCGACGAGTTCGCGGCGCTTCTTGTCGGAATCGGCGTTCTTTTCCGCCTCGTCCATCATATTCCGGATATCGTCATCGGAAAGCCCGCCATCCGCCTGGATGGTGATGCGCTGTTCCTTGCCGGTCGCCTTGTCCTTGGCGGACACATTGACGATGCCATTGGCGTCGATGTCGAAGGTCACCTCAATCTGGGGGATGCCGCGCGGCGCGGGTGGGATGTTTTCCAGATTGAACTGGCCAAGCAGCTTGTTGTCTGCGGCCATTTCGCGCTCGCCCTGGAACACGCGGATCGTCACGGCCGGCTGGTTGTCGTCAGCAGTTGAAAACACCTGGCTCTTCTTGGTCGGAATGGTCGTGTTTCGGTCGATCAGACGGGTAAACACCCCGCCCAGCGTTTCGATGCCGAGAGACAGCGGCGTGACATCCAGCAGCACGACATCCTTGACATCGCCCTGGAGCACGCCGCCCTGAATGGCCGCGCCGATTGCAACCACTTCGTCCGGGTTGACGCCCTTGTGCGGTGCCTTGCCGAAGAAGTCCTGCACGGCAGCCTGCACCGCCGGCATCCGGGTCATGCCGCCGACCAGCACCACTTCCTCGATCTGTGAGGCGGACTTGCCGGCATCGGCGAGCGCCTTTCGGCACGGATCGATCGTGCGCTTGACCAGATCGCCGACGAGGCTCTCGAATTTCGCGCGCGTCAGCTTGATGTTGAGGTGTTTCGGCCCGCTCGCATCGGCGGTGATGAAGGGCAGGTTGACTTCATATTGCGAGGCTGACGACAGTTCCTTCTTGGCTTTTTCGGCCTCTTCCTTGAGCCGCTGCAGTGCCAGCTTGTCGGTCTTCAGGTCGATGCCCTGATCCTTCCTGAATTCGTCTGCGAGGAAATCGACGATGCGCAGGTCAAAATCCTCGCCGCCGAGGAATGTGTCACCATTGGTCGAAAGCACTTCGAACACGCCGTCGCCGATCTCCAGGATCGAGACATCGAACGTGCCCCCGCCCAGGTCATAGACGGCAATCGTCTTGCCATCCTGCTTGTCGAGGCCATAGGCAAGCGCGGCGGCTGTCGGCTCATTGATGATGCGCAGCACTTCAAGTCCGGCAATCCGGCCCGCGTCCTTGGTGGCCTGTCGCTGGCTGTCATTGAAATAGGCCGGAACCGTGATCACCGCCTGCTCGACCGGCTCACCGAGATAGGCTTCAGCGGTTTCCTTCATCTTCTGAAGGATGAAGGCGGAGATTTCCTGCGGCGCGTAATCCTTGTCGCGGCCCTTCACCCAGGCGTCGCCATTGGGGCCCTTGACGATGCTGAAGGGCGAGATTTCCTTGTCCTTCTGCGCGGTCGGGTCGTCGAACTGGCGTCCGATCAGGCGCTTGATGGCGTAATAGGTGAAGTCGGGATTGGTCACCGCCTGGCGTCGCGCGGACATGCCGATGAGGCGCTCGCCGCCTTCGGTGAAGGCAACCACGGAGGGTGTGGTGCGCGCGCCTTCGGAATTTTCGATGACCTTCGGGTCGCCGCCTTCCATCACCGCCACGCAGGAATTGGTCGTGCCAAGGTCAATGCCGATTATCTTACCCATTGTATCTCGTCTTCCTCTATTTGTGGCCGTCATCAGACATATTGCAGTGGGCCTGCCAAGCAGCACCCGTGAACGACGACGCCTTCGGGTTTCACCTGCCGCAGCCAGAAAAGCTACGGCTTCGATCAGGGATATGGGAAGGCTTGCGCGCGCCTCAATAGGCGATTTCACTTTCTCGGCAGTCCAGACGCGTCAGCGGGTGTGACGGTCAGGCCGCTGCGGCCACCGCCTTGACTGCGCAGGTCCGCATCCATCCGACCAGCGCATCGCCCGGCATCGGGCGGGCAATGAGATAGCCCTGAATGAAGCCCGCCCCCGCTTGCGTGACCAGCTTCAACGCTTCGGGCGTTTCAACACCTTCGGCAACAACATCCAGCCCGAGCATCGCGGCCAGCCGCGCTCCGGTCTCCACTGTTGTGCGGGAGAACTCGTCGTCGCAAGCGGCGAGAACGAAGGACTTGTCGATCTTCAGCTCGTTGAACGGAAACAGGCGCAGCTGCTCCATACTCGTCGCGCCGGTGCCGAAATCGTCCATGCTGAGCCGGAACCCGGCCAGGCGCATGCGCGACAGTATATCGAGCACATTGGCATCGTGATTGAGAAAACGGTTTTCGGTGATCTCCAGTGTTGTCCTGCGCGGATCGATGCCGCCTGCCAGAAACATTGCCCGTATCCGGTCGGGAAGGTCGAGATCGTCAAGCGAGACCGGGGAAATGTTGATCGACACATCAAGGTCAAACCCGGCTTTCGACCAGGTGCCAAGATCAGCGACAACCTTTTCGACGATCCGATTCGTGACCTCGCCGATCAGTCGGTCGCGTTCGGCCGCAAATATGAACGGTTCGGGTGAAAGCGTCTCGCCATTCGGGGCGGTGACCCTCAACAAGGCTTCCACGCCAGTGACCCGGCCCAGTCGGCTGTCAAGCTTCGGCTGATACCAGGGCTGGATAAGATCTTCGCCGAGTGCACTCTTGAGCATGTGGCGCGTCACCAGCTCTGACTTTCGACGCGCCTGAGATGCCTGATTCTGCAGCATTGCGGTCAGGGCGTTTTCATCCAGCGGCTTTTTCAGCGCGCCAAGCACCCGCACGCCGACCAGCTGCGCCATTGTTCGAACGGAGGAGATCAGGCTGAGATCCTCACTCGAAGCGATGATCAGCGCGCCGTTGAAATCAATCTGTCCAAGCTCCCGGATGACGCTGACCCCATCCATGTTCGGCATGTTGAGGTCACACATCACCAGATCGACGCCACCATTGCGCGCGCGCAGTTGCTGAAGGCCCGCAGCGCCATCATCGGCAAGGTCAACCGACTTGAATCCAATGGCACGCAATGTCTCTTCGGCAATGATCCGGAACAGTGGATCATCGTCGATGACGAGAGCTGATTGCATGTTCACGAGCCTGACCCCTGATTTTCTGTCCACCAGACATTTTCTTACCGAAGGAGTATGAGAAAGGCGGTAATATGATCGGTCAAATTTGAAGCAAGCGCCCCATCTCGCCAGATGCAGTTGACCTGGGAATGAGAAATCTTTCCGAAAAGTAAGAATATTGCATCAAACCTGCTGGGAGAGTTTCGCTGAAAAATGACCCGGTTGTGCTGCAATCGCCTTCGACCTGCATAACACCGGCAATGAAAATCATGAAAACTCCCGCGCGCGGTTCGATTTCCCTCCGCCTGTCGCTGACCGTCGGCGTGGTGATCCTCGTGACCGTTATGGCCTTGTCGATGCTGAATGCGTGGAACGGGTTCAACCGCGAACTCAGTTCGCGTCGCGAAGTTCTGAGCGTGGCCGCGTCGGCTTATGCCGCAGGTGTATCGGATGCTGTTGAATCAGGTGACCGGCGGGCCGCACTGATCACCCTGCGCGGACTGCGCAACCTGCCGGGCATGGTCCATAGCACGGTGCGCACGCCCGATGGCCGGATATTCGCACAGATGGGTTCCGGCGCGATGCTCGTGGATGACAGCCGACAGAGCGGTCTTTCAGGTCGCAGACTCTGGATGGACAGTCAGATCCTGATCGAACTGCCCGTCCGGTCCAATTCGCACGAGATTGCGAGACTGACCCTGCTGGCGGACATTTCCGACCTTCACCGGCAGATTTATGCGAACCTGCGGTCAACGCTGATTTCCGCGCTGCTGATGATCGCAGCCGGCAATCTCATCACACAGATGCTGGTCGGCCATATCACCCGCCCCTTGCGTGAACTGGCCCGCATCATGGCCGAGGTCGGGACAAAACGTGCTGACGAGATTCCCCGCATTGAAGCTGGCCATGACGAGACCGGCATTCTAGCTGACAGTTTCAATGCCATGATCGCGACAATTCGCGAGCGCGACCAGCGCATCGCCCGTCAGGTCCTGACCCTGGAAGCGACTGTGGAGGCGCGCACCCGCGACCTGCGCGCCGCCCGCGACGAGGCCGAAGCGGCGAACGCGGCCAAATCCGATTTTCTCGCGACGATGAGCCATGAAATCCGCACACCGATGAACGGTATGCTGGTGATGGCTGACATATTGGGCAACAGCCAGCTACCAGAACGCCAGCGTCGTCACGCTGAGATCATTCAACGCTCCGGGCGCCGGCTGCTGACCATCATCAATGATGTTCTGGACCTTTCGAAAATAGAAGCCGGCAAGGTCGAATTCGAGGCGGAAAGCGTTTCAACCGACCAACTCGTGGCCGATACCGTCAGCCTGTTTCGTGAACAGGCCCGCGCGAAGGGGCTGGAGCTGTCGTGCGAGGTCGACTGGGATGTGCCGCTCGGTGTGATCGCAGACCCGACCCGGATCGGGCAGGTGCTCACAAATCTGGTCAACAATGCGCTGAAATTTACCGATGCCGGAACGGTGGACATCCGGCTGCGGCAGTGTGAGGGGGCAAGCGAAGGTTTTGCCCGGCTGGCGCTTATGGTCACCGATACCGGGATCGGGATTGCCCCCGAAAAGCTCGAACATGTGTTTGAGGCTTTTGCGCAGGCGGAAGGGTCAACCAACCGGCGCTTTGGCGGCACCGGGCTCGGTCTTGCCATCTGTAAAAGGCTCGTCACGGGGATGGGCGGCGAAATCAGCGTCGAGAGCCAGCCGGGAAAGGGAAGCTGCTTTACCGTCCAGCTCGACCTTGCCGTGGAACAGCCCGCCCCCACGGCGCTGGATCGCGTGTTCGCGGTTTGCGTGCGATGCGAAGTGCCGCAGATGCAGCAACGGATTGAACGGATGATTGCCGGGCTCGGTGGCCGGCTCTGCGCGCCGGAAAGCGCTGAAATCCTCATCGCATCGTCGCAAGCCGCCATGCACGACCGGGTGCCGGGCATTCCTCTCCTGATCATCGGAAATACTGCAGATGCGCCTCTGGTGACTGGCGATAGCGATGGCGTCGCAGGACAACTGGACGAGCCGCTGTTGCGTCTGGCTTTGCGCGAGGGTGTCGAGGATATGCTTGCTGGCCGTTCGATCCGCTCGGGCGCGCACACGGCTGAAAGCGGCGCAGACCTGCCCGACTTTGCCGGCGCGCGTGTGCTGGCGGCAGAGGACGATGCGGTCAACCGGGAAGTGCTCAGCGAAGTGCTGGAAATGCTGCAGGTTTCGGTCGTTTTCGCCGAAAATGGCCGCATCGCGGTTGAGCGCGCGGCACAAGGCGGTTTTGACGCGATCCTTATGGATGGCTCAATGCCGGTCATGGATGGTTTCGAAGCCACGCGCAGGATCCGCGCAGACGAGACCGCCAGCCGCCGCGCCCGCGTGCCGATCCTTGCGCTGACAGCGCAGGTCGCC
>CAYUEM010000119.1:0-8705 GCA_964442925.1 uncultured Hyphomonadaceae bacterium | reverse complement strand
TGCGCCCAGAGCAGACCTTGAAGAGTTGCTCGACGGAGAAGGCATCCTGCGAAGTCGAGCCAAAGTGTTTCCATCGTGTATCACCTCAAACTCCCGGCCCCGGCAGGGAGCAAGTTCTATGAAGCCCCGGAAAAACCCAGGCAGGTTCCGCCTGCGCGAAGTTTCAACAGGCACTTGGCAGGTAGTGGTCTGCGTTGGACTCGAAATCGGTCAGCGATTGAGGTTGCAGGACTGTGGCCACTTCGCTGAGGATTGTGACGGTTTTCTGGAAGAAATTGAGCACCATCGAATGGCTTTGGCCAAACGCCAGTTAATCCTGCGAACCTCGGTCCAGGCTCTTCTGAACACGCGCCTTGAGGCTCTGTTCCTCCTCTGTTTGGTCCGCTCAAGCCAGTCCCGGCCTGCTTCGATCGATTGTGAGTTGATAGTGGGAATCAGAGCCGGCTTCCGGATCTAGTACGCTGTCCACGAGACGGACGCTGGCATCTATGCGCTCGCGTGATAGGTCACAGAGGAGATAGCCATTTTGCCGGTTCTCGAAAAAGAAGGGTTGGCCGAGACCCTGGTAGAAATCGCTCTCTGCGGCGTGGCGCACATCACCGCCGCCGCCCGAGGAAATGGCGCCGACGACAAGTTCGCTGGCGAAAGCTCCAGCGCCCGGCGCGCCTGACACGGCACTCGCAAAAAAGGCGTGGATGTCGCCGCCGAGAAATACAGTCCCCGGCAGACCCTTAGATTTTATCAGGTCGAAGAGCCGCTCACGGGCCGCAGGATAGGCGGTCCAGCGATCCGAGCTGTAGTGCGACGCGCCCTCGATGGTTCGCAAATAGGAGGTCATCTGCGTGGTCTGGGTGATGAAGTTCCAGGCCGCGCCGGAGGCACCAAAACCAAGGCCCAGCCAGGTCTCCTGCGCCGCGCCAAGCATGGTACGGGCGGAGTCTGAAGCATCGCAGCTGACCCAGCCGGGAGTTTCGCCGGCCGGGCCTGGGCAGGGGTGATCGGAACGATATTGACGCGTGTCGAGAAGGTCGAACTGGGCGAGGTTGCCGAAGACTGCGCGCTGGTAAAGTTGCATGGCCCCATTGGGCCCAGGACGGGCACGGCGTCGGATCGGCATGTGCTCGTAATAGGCCCGGTAGGCGGCGCGGCGTCGCGCGGCCCAGCTTTCCGCCGTATGACCTTCTGGCGTGTGGCCATTGCGGTAGTCATCGACTGCCTCATGATCGTCCCAGATGACCAGCCAGGGCGCGATGGCGTGGGCGGCTTGCAGGTGTGGGTCGGTCTTTACCGCGGCATGGTAGGCGCGGTAGCTGTTGAGGTCATTGGCTTCTGGCGCTGGCATGCGGCGAACCGGCATGGTCCACGGACTTTCGTAGATATAGTCGCCAACATGGAGGATGAGGTCTGGTGCCTGCTCGGCCATATCGCGATAGGCGCCATAATATCCAACCGAATAGCTCTGGCAGCTGGCCACGGCAAAGCGCAGCCGGTCCAGCGGCGACCCGATGACGTGCGAGGTGCGCGTGCGGCCCGTTGGACTAACGGCCTCGCCTGTGTGAAAGCGATAGAAATAGTCCCGGCCCGGCCTAAGCCCGCCCACTTCCACATGGACGCTGTGGGCGAATTCGGGACGCGCGAGCGCGCGACCGGCGGCGGCGATGCGGCTGAAATCTTCGGTCTCGCTGACCTCCCAGCCCACGGCGATATCGCCCTGCAGGACATCATCCTCGAACGGCGCGGGCGCAAGCCGGGTCCAGAGCACGAAACCATCGGCCAGCGGATCGCCGGAGGCAACGCCCAGCGTGAAGGGATAGGCATCGAAGCGCATGCGCCCTGACGGGACATTCTGGCAGCCCGCGAGCAAGAACCCTGATGAGAGGGCCGATCTGAGAAGCCAGCGGCGATCGAAGTCCTGAGACATGGCACACTCCTGATTACATGGAAGAGGGACGGGCCGAAGCCCGCCCCTGCCGAGGGGTTTCTCCTGACTGAAGATCAGTAGGAGGCGCTCAGGCGCACGCCGTAAAGCCGGGGCGGGCCAAGCACTTCCGCGTCGACGATGAAGTTCGACGGGATTTGGACAAATTCCTCATCGAAGAGGTTTGACCCGAACAGCTCCAACTGCCAGCGATCATCGGCGCTGCGCAGGCCAACCACGGCGTTGAACAGGCCATATTCCTCGACGCTCAGGTCAGGCTCGTTGCCGGCACCGGAGAAGTACTGGCCGGTCCAGCCATAATTGGCGTTTGCGAACACTTCGGCCTTGCGATTGAGCACCGGATACCAGCCTTGGGCGGCGATGGAGTACTGGTTTTCCGGCGCGTTGCCGAGGCGGTTGCCGGTATTGCCAGGCGCGCCGGGGATTTCGAAACTGTCGAATTCAGTGTCGAGATAGCCATAGGTGGCATCGACGCTGAAATAGTCGCTGAACTGCCAGCCTGCCTCGAATTCGATGCCCCGGATCGTGGCGTCGGCGGCATTCTGCACCGTGCCGAAGAAGGTCAGCCGGTTAAAGACGAATTCCTGCTTGCCCTCATAGCTCTGGTCAAAAGCGGTGGCGTTAAAATAGCCGCGTCCCTCAGCGAAGAACGCGCGCGCACCGATCTCGAGGGATTTCACCTTCTCTTCCTCGAAGGGCTGCTCGAACTCGGCCAGGCTGTCATCAGTTGTGTTGAAGCCGCCGGCGGTGAAGCCTTCGGAATAGGAGCCGTAAAGCGTCAGGTCTTCATTCGGACGCCAGGTGATGACAGCGCGCGGGGTGACGGCGTCGAAGTCCTCGCTAAGGCCTTGGGCGTTGAAGCTGCGCTCTTCCGCGTTGAGATTGCGGTAGTCGAGCGAACCCGTGCGTTCCTCAAACGTGTAACGAAGCCCTCCAGAAATATCGAGCTTAGGGGTGAGTTCCCAAGTCGCATCGGCGTAGATCGCGTACGCATCGGTCTCAGCGCCTTGGAAGAAAATTTCACTCAGGATTACAGCGCCCGTGCCAGCAGCGCGGCGCTGGCGGAAGGTGGCCGCTTCGGAGTCCTCATTGAGAAAGTAAACGCCGGCAATGACGTTGAGTGGGCCGTCATAGTCGCTGGTGAAGCGGAATTCCTGGGACCAGGTCTGCGGCTTCTCGATCTCTGTATTCACCTGCTGAAAGGCAAAAGGCAGGAGCGTGAAATTCAGGCCATTGAAGCTGAAGTCCTCGCGGGCATCAGACTGGCGATAGCCGGTGATTGATAGAATCTCCCCTATTTCTAAATTATAGCTCGCGCGAAGTGACATGCCGAAAATATCGCGTTCGAACGCTTGTGGCACGCCGACGGCGGAGGTGCGCCGGTCGCCATCGTCCTCAACGTCGATCGTGGAAATAGTGCGACCGGTGTTCTCGTCATGCTGATAGTCAGCCGACAGCACCGCTTCGAACTGCGCATTCGGTGCCCAGCGGAGCGCACCGCGCATGCCGGTGGCGTTGAACCCGTTCTGCTCCTGGCCGGTGAGAATGTCGCGGCCATAGCCGTCACGGTCCTCATAAGACACCGAGAACTTGCCGGCGAACGTGTCGGAGATGGGACCATTGATCACGCCGCGCGCTTCGAATGCGCTGAGGTTTCCAAAGCCGATCTGGACCTTGGCCGTGAACTCATCAAGCGACGGCTCGGCCGTGCGCAGGATAATCGCGCCGGAGGCCACGTTGCGGCCGAAGAAGGTTCCCTGCGGACCACGAAGCACCTCCACGCTTCGAAGATCGAACAGGTCGATATCACCCGCGCTTGGACGCGGAATGAACACTTCGTCGATGAAAACAGCGACTGGTTCGTTGGTGCCAAGCGCACCCAGCGTGTTGGCCCCGCCGCGAATGGCGAAGATCGGCTGGCTGTCGGAGAAATTGGTGGCGAGGAAGTTTGGGGTTACGCGAGAAATGTCGGTTATGGAGTCGATGTCAAAGTCTTCCAGCGCCTCGGCAGAAAACGCGGTGATGGCCGCAGGCGTGTCTTGCAGCAACGTTTCGCGCTTCAGTGCTGTGACCACGACCGGCTGGATGCGGAGAGTGGCCTCGTTTTCCGAAGCAGTCTCAGATGTTTCGACATCTTGTGCGGTGGCGAGCGGCGCGGAGAGTGACAGGGCGATGAAGCTTGCGGCGCTGAGCCCAGCAAGGCGGTTGTTGGCAGGCATGGTGTTCCCCTCGAATGAAACCCGATTGATTTGGCGCGGGAAGGTAAAGCGAGGGGAGCGCGCTGTTTCCCACCTCACGATTGGAGAGAGGTCGGCGACGAGGCGGATTGGTCATCAATTCATAAAAATTTCACATTTGGATGGCTCTACTGAGATTTTTCGTAGCCATTTTGGTTGCGCGGATGCCTCTTCAAAATCATGGACAGACAGGCGCCCCTCGCAGGCATCAAGGACCAATGGCCGAACAAGACGATGAGACGCCCGGGCGCGACGCCACCCCGGAGGAGCTGTTTCGGACCTATGGCCCGGTGCTGCGCCGTTATCTGGTCTCGCGTACCGGGAACGAGGCCGATGCCAATGACCTCGCTCAGGAAGCCTTTATCCGCTTTTCGCAGGTCCCCGACGCTGAAGCGATCGAGAATCCACAAGCCTATCTTTTCCGGATCGCGGCCAATCTGGCGGGCAAGTTCCTCAAATCTCGCAGCTCCCAGCCGCGTGCGGTGGATGTCGATGATGTGGCCGAAACCCTCTACGCAAGCGATGGCGACGCTTTCGAACGAGCCATCGAAGCCCGCTCCGCGATCGCGAAGCTGGACGAGATCCTCGGCCAGATGCCGCCGCTCTATCGCACCGTCCTGCTGCTCAGGAAGCGCGACGGTCACAGCCATGCTGAGATCGGGGAAAAGCTCGGAATCTCAACGCACACCGTGCACCACTACTTGACCAAGGCGCTTGCGCGGTGCCGCGAAGACTGGACGGAATAAGACAATGACAGATCAGTCCGATACCATGGAACAGGTTCGCGAAGAGGCGGCCAGCTGGGCGGTCAAACTTGACGCCGGCGCCCTTTCCGCTCACGAGCGCCGCGAACTGGCCCAGTGGCTGAAGCGGTCGCCCGCCCATGTGGACGAATTCCTGACCGCCTGCGCCATGTTGGACCTGCTTGGCGACACGGAAGATCGCGCCGCCATTGATCTCGCCGATCTAATGGTGCCAACCGACGAAACGGTGGTGTCACTTCAGGCCGAACACGCACGTCGTGGGTTTGTGGCGCGGCACGTGCGGTCGATCGGTGCTGTGGCGGCCGCATTCGCTTTGACTGTTCTTGGTGTGGCTTTGCTGCGCGAACCGGATCGTCTGCCAGCGCTCGAACCGACCCCAGTTCTGGCAGTGACCGACTTTGGCGAAACCGACAGGCTTGCTCTTGCGGACGGCTCGACCGTGGCGCTCAACACCGAGACCGAGCTGCGTGTCACGCTGGGTCAAGATGCCCGCACCGTATCGCTGGCCTCGGGAGAAATCTTCGCCGACGTGGCGCCTGAGGCTCAACGTCCTTTCCGCGTGCTCGCGGGAGACACACCCGTCGAGGCGCTCGGGACAGCCTTCAATGTGCGTTACCTGAACGGCGCTCTGCGCGTGGATGTGCGCGAGGGTGTGGTTTTGGTTGGCGCAGGCGGCCCGATCGAACGCGTCACCCATGCATCGGCACTGCAATCGGGTCCTGTGCAGCTTGCAGACGGCAGGGTCCTGCTGAGCGCCGGGCAGTGGATGGCGCTCGACGCCGGTTCGACGGAGCCGCGCCTGGGACGCATCGATCTCGCCAATGTCGCGGCCTGGCAAGAGGGTCGGCTGGTGTTCGAGAATGCGCCGCTTTCTGACATTGCTGCCGAGTTCAATCGCTACAATCGCACGCGCCTCGTGATCACCGATTCAGATCTGGCTGGAGCGCGCGTCTCCGCCGTCTTCGACGCCCGCGACCCCGAAGCCCTGGTCGCGTCTCTGGAACTGACGGGCCAGGCGCGCGCGGAGCGCCGGGGCACCGAGATCAGGCTGGGGCGGGATTAGCGCTTCAGCCTCAACCGCACACCATAAAGGCGCGGCGGACCGAGATACTCAGACTGCACGACAAAGTCCGACGGGATCAGCACATAGTCTTCATCAAGCAGGTTCGACCCGAACAGTTCCAGAGCGACCCTGCCGTCGGCTGAGCGAAAGCCGAATGTGCCGCCTAGCAAGCCATAGCCCTCAATAAAGAGGTCGGGGTCATTCGTAGCGCCGGTGAAGTACTCATCGGTGTAGCTGAAATCCGTCCGGCCGAAGAGTTCCGCGCGGCCACCCAGCACCGGCCAGTCGCCTTCCAGCCCAAGGGCAAACTGGTGGCGCGGAGACGAGCCCAAGCGATTGCCGGTATTGCCGGGCGTGTCACCGATCCGGAAGTCATCATAAACCGCTTCGAGATAGCCATAAGACAGGCCGACCGATACGGCCTCGTTCAACCGCCAGCCGGCCTCCACCTCAACGCCCTCCAACGTCGCCTCGGCGGCATTTACGATGGTACCAAAGCCCGTATCGGGCACCAGCACGAATTCCTGCTTGTCTTCGTAGTCCTGATGAAAGGCTGCGAGGTTCAGATAGCCGCGCCCGCTCGAGAGATTGAATTTCGCCCCGATCTCGTAAGACGTGATGGTTTCCGGCCCGAAGGGTGTGGAGAATTCCTCGATTGTATCAGCTTCGGTGTTGAAGCCACCGGCGGTAAAACCTCGCGTGGCCGAGGCATAATATGTCGCGTCCTCGCTCGGCCGCCAGACAAGCGCGAGACGCGGGGTCAGCGCATCGAAGCTCTCTTCCAATCCCGAGGCCGAAAAGGATGCGGCTGGCTCCATCCGGTCGGTGAAGTCGAGCGAGGCCGTGCGTGTTTCCACGCTGTAGCGGAGGCCCGCGGTGAGATCGAGCGTATCGGAAAGCCGCCATGTGCCGTCAGCATAGGCGGCGAAGGCTTCGGTCTCGACAGACTGATCGACGCGCAAATCGGCAATCAGGGTACCGGCACCCGCCGCAAACCGCTCACGGTCCACCAGGCGATCGGAGACCTCGGCCAGAAGATAGAGCCCGGCCACATAGTCAAACCTGCCGGTTTCGGTGCTGACGAAACGAAATTCCTGCGTGAGCGTTGACGGACTTTCCGCAATCTGGTCGACCTGCTGAAATCCTGCGTCAAGAAGCGCGAAATTCAGGCCACTGAAACCGAACACCTCATCGCTTTCAGACAGCCGCGCGCCTGAAATCGATATCCAGTCTCCCGCGGGCGTGTTGTAGGTCAGCCGCAGTGACCCACCGAAAATATCCCGTTCGAAACGCTGGTCGATACCGAGTTCGGAGGTCCGGCGATCAAGGTCACCTTGCCCGATCACGGACAGGGTGCGCCCACCACTGCGGTCTGAGGCATAGTCTGCTGACAGCAAGGCCTCGAAACTGCCGTTTGGCTGCCAGAGCAGCGCCCCGCGAATAGAAGTGCGCTCAAGATCATCCTGATCGCGTCCTGTGAGCACGTCGCGGCCATATCCACCGCGCTCGACCAGGGAGAGGCTGAGTTTCCCGGCGAAATCATCGCTGATCGGACCATTAAGCGATCCGCGCAGGCCATAGGCGTCCAGATTTCCAGCTTCTGCGCTCAATCGCGCCTCGAAGGTGTCGAGTGATGGTATCTGCGTTGTCAGGATGATCGCTCCGGCCGCCACGTTGCGCCCGAAGAAAGTGCCTTGCGGTCCGCGCAGCACTTCAACCCGCTCCATGTCGAAGAGGTCGAAATCGGCCGATGAAAAGCGAGGCAGGTAAATCTCGTCCACGAAGATCGCGATCGGCTTGCTCGTCGCTATGGCCGAGAAGGTGTTGGAGCCGCCACGAATGGCGAAGATGGGCTGGGTGTTGTTGAAGGTCGAGCCGACAAAATTTGGCGTCAGGCGCGCCACATCACGCAGGCTTCGGCTGCCGGATAGTTCCAGATGCGCCATCGAGAAACTGGTTATAGGCGCTGGCACATCCTGTAGGTCCTGGTCGCGCTTCATTGCTGAAACGATGACCGGCGTTTGGCGAAGCGGCCGCTCCGGCACCGGCGACGGCGCTGGCGCAGGTGGGGGCGTTCGCCTAATAGGCGCTGGCGGTCTTTGCGCCGGTTCCGGCGGCGAAAACCTCCAGGGTGCGGCTACGGCAATGGTGCGTTCGTTGACGAAGCGATACTCAAGCCCGGTGCCGGCAAGAAGCGAGTCGAGCGCGCCTTCCAGCGGATACTGCCCATCCAGTGCCGGGCTTTGTAACGCGCCAGCGTCCTCGCTGAAGACGATTATCTGAAATCCGCTCTGCTCAGCCAGCTTATTCAGTGCAATCTCGAGATTGCCAGCCTCGGTTTGAACGTCGATCGTGTTTTCGCCAGCGCCACCGCTCTGGGCGGCGACACCCGGACAACAGCTGAGGCTCGCGACCACAGCCGCCAGCAGCGCTCTGCCGGCTCCCGCATACGCTCCAAATCCAAGACGAATTGATTGCACTCACACAGCCTCCTTCAAACCGCACCCTGACAGGTCGATGTGACAACCGTTTTATGCGTTTCTCTGCGCGAGAAGATCGCTCGAGACCTGTGGCTGTTGAACGCGTTGCGTGCGCCTAAAGCTCGATGCTCTCGGCCAGCGCGAGCGCATCCTCGACCTCAACGCCGAGATACCGGACGGTACTGTCGATCTTTGTGCGCCCCAGCAGGAGCTGAACCGCGC
>CAYUEM010000118.1:0-8743 GCA_964442925.1 uncultured Hyphomonadaceae bacterium | reverse complement strand
TGTTCGCGGATCACGGCCATTGCGAGATTGCTGCCATTCCTGCCGCCATACTCTTGCGGCAGGCCAAATCGCAGATGTCCGGCCTTATCGGCGCGTGCCTTGGCCTGTCTCAGCAGCGCTTCCCATTCGGGACGCGGCAGGCCGTTATTGTCAAAATCCGTGCGTGCCCATTCGCGGCGATGATCGAAGAAGCGGATATTGTCGTCTGCACGCTCCAGCGGACGGATCTCTTCCTCGATGAAAGCGTCCAGCTCTTCCAGATAGTCCTGCAAGTCGTGCGGTATGTTGAAGTCCATGTGCGAATGCCTCCCTGTTATAGGTTTTGAATTTGAGGATACTCCGCTATCACTTATCGGCAATGGGAAATCCATCGGAGCGAATTTTGAGACGGCGGAGCCCGGTCCGGAAATATTGCAACGCAACAAAATTTGCAGCACTGAACACTGGACAAATTGTTCATTCGTTCTATAGTTATTTGTGCCGGGCTTGAACGTCCGCGCGCATCTGCAGTTTATCGAAGGGTCCTCCCATGCTTCGTCTCCTTACCGCTTCTGGCATCGCCATCATGATGGCAATGCCCGCTTTCGCAGGCACCAGCTTCACCGCAAAACTGGCTGAACCGGTTGCCGAAACGACAGATTTTGTCGCCAATAAAGCCATATGGGTTTGTCAGGGCGAGACCTGCCTTGCCGAGCTGAGCCGCAAAGCACCGACGGTGCGCAGCTGCAAACAGGTTGCCAGCGAAATCGGACAACTCGCCGCCTTTGTCAGCGAAAAGGGCGCATTGACCGAGGCCGAGCTTGCCGAGTGCAATAAGGCCGCAAAAAAGTAATTCGCGCCTTCAGTCTACAGAATGCGACAGGCCATTCCGCACAGCGCGGGATGGCCTTTTTTACGCAGTCGCAAAACAAAACGCGCCGGGTGCCCAAAGGTCATCAGCTGCGGTCGGGCAGCGACTTCTTGAGCTGTTTCTTAAGGCGCCGGGGCAGGAAGCGGGCGGCAAACCGCGCGCGCTCGGCTTCCTTGCCAACCATGTAATGCGTGTCGTTGCCATGCACGGCTTCCCAGACTTTTGCGGCTGCATCGAGCGGGCTGTAGACCGTCTGGCCCTGCGCGCGGATCTCGTCGGCCATTTTCACATTCGCACCTTCGGTAACGCCGATGTCCAGGATCGGTGTGTCAACGAACCATGGCATCAGGCTGGTCACGCGAATATCGAGATCGCGAAATTCCACGTCCAGCGCCTCGGTCAGCCCGCGCACGGCGAATTTGGTTGCCGAATAGACCGCCAGACGCGGCGAACCGACCACGCCGGCTGTCGATGCGGTATTGACGATTCGCGCGCCGCCGGTCTCGCGCAGCAGCGGCAGGCAGGCATATATGCCATTGACCACGCCTTTGACATTCACATCGACAATCCAGTCGGCATCCTCTGGCGGGATGTCCTCAAACCAGCCATGACGGCCGATCCCGGCATTGTTGAACAGGACATTCATCCGTCCGCCGGTCTTTTCACCAAAGCCCGTAACCGCCGCTGCCCAGTCCTCGCGCGCACGCACATCCAGCCGGGCCATGTGGCAGTTTGCGCCGCCGATCAGGTCGGCAACTTCCGCCAGCCCCTGATGGTTGACATCGTAAAGGCCGACAAACCAGCCGCGCTTGCAGAAATACCGGGCGGTCTCCGCGCCGATGCCCGATGCAGCTCCGGTGATGAAAATCGATTTGCGTCCGCTCGCCTGAGCCATCCTGTGCTCTCCTTGCTCCCTCTCGTGAGGGCGATTCTTTTTTCCCGAAAAGCAGGGTCAGGCCACATCGAGGCCGAGGTCAAGATTGGGCGCGGAATGCGTCAGTGCACCAACCGAGATATAATCAACGCCGGTTGCGGCAATCTCAGCGACAGTTTCGAGCCTGACCCCGCCGGAGGCTTCGGCCAGACAGCGCCCGTCAATCATCGCAACCGCGCGCGCCAGCGTATCTGTATCCATATTGTCAAGCAGAACGGCATGTGGCGGGGCGCTCAGCACCTCTTCAAGCTGCGCAAGCGTATCGACCTCAATCTCGATCATCCGTAAATGCCCGGCATAGGCACGCGCACGCTCCAGCGCAGCCGATATCGATCCGCAGGCAGCAATGTGGTTGTCCTTGATCAGGATCGCATCATCCAGCCCATAGCGGTGCGAGGTGCCGCCGCCGCAGCGCACCGCGCGCTTTTCCAGTGCCCTGTGGCCCGGCGTTGTCTTGCGCGTGCAGACGATCTGGGCGGATGTGCCCTCGATCCGGGAAACGAATGCAGCCGTCAGCGTCGCCACACCAGACAGCCGACCGAGAAAGTTCAGCATGGTTCGCTCCGCCGTCAGAATCGAACGCGCCGGACCGGCAAGCCGCGCGATTGTGTCGCCGGGCGCGAGCGGGTCACCGTCCGCGCGCAGCGTCTCCATTTCCACCGTTCGGTCGACCAGCATCAGCGCATGGCGCGCCGCGTCCATGCCTGCCAGCCGTCCGGGCTGGCGGGCACGGATCGCCGCCTGCAGCCGGGTGCCGGGTGTAAGCGTGGCATCGCTGGTCAGGTCTCCGGCACGCCCGAGGTCTTCGGTCAGCGCCAGCCGGACAATCGGATCAAGAACAATTTCGGGAAGCGGGGGAGGGGCGATCATGCAGCCGGCTCCTGCCAGGTTCTGATCTCGCCATCAGGCTCAAGGGTGACAAAGCTGCGGGCCGCCCCGTCGCGTCCGGTGAAATCGCTGCGGAAATGCCCCCCTCGGCTTTCTTCGCGGGCCAGTGACGCGCGCGCCACCATTGCTGCGACCGAGAGCGGCCGGGCTATGCCGGCCATCGCGATCTGCCCGCTGATCCAGTCGATCAGACTGCTGAGCCCGGCGCGATCGCGCACGACGCCGCAATCGGCCTGCATTCTCGTGCGCAACTCTGACAGCGTGGCCGGGGCAAGGCTTGGCCAGACCCGGCCGGCACTTGCATCCGGCGCGGTGCCGGGTTCAGTCTTCAGCCGCCGGGCGATCCTTTCGGCAAAGACGACCGCTTCCAGAAGCGAATTGGATGCCAGCCGGTTGGCACCATGCGCGCCGGTCGATGCACATTCGCCACAGGCCGACAGCCCCTCAAGAGTCGTGCGCCCCCAATCGTCGGAAACCAGACCGCCCATGTGGTAGTGCGCCGCCGGTGAGACCGGCACCGCCGCCTTGCGTGGATCAATGCCGGCCGCACGCGCGGCTGCAAATACGGTGGGGAAGTGCTCGGGAAACGCATCGCCGACGGCGGCGCGCGCATCGAGGAAAGCGCCGCGCCCGGCCAGACGTTCGGCGTGGATCGCTCGGGCAACCTCGTCGCGCGGGGCGAGTTCACCGTCACTGTGGTAGCGCGTCATGAATGGATTGCCGTCGCGATTGACGAGTCGTGCGCCCTCTCCGCGCAGCGCTTCAGTGGCCAGTGGCGCAGGGTCAAGGCCGAAATCCATTGCCGTCGGGTGGAACTGCACGAATTCCGGATCAGCCACCAGTGCGCCGCAGGCCGCCGCCATCGCGATCGCATCGCCGCGTGCGCCAGGCGGATTGGTTGTCACCCGGTAGAGCCCGCCCAGCCCGCCGGTGCACAGGACGGTTTCCTGCGCGGTCAGCGTATCGCGCCGCCCGCCGCGATCTTCGGTGACAATCCCGGCGATCCGGCCAGCGCCCGTCTGCAGCAGCGAGACCGCCTTCAGACCCTCGACAATGCGGATATGGCTGGCGGCGGCGGCAACGGCTCCGGTCAGCGCGTCCATGATCGCCCGCCCGGCGAGGTCGCCGGCGACCCTTGCCACGCGGGGGCGCGAATGGGCGGCTTCCAGCGACAGGGCCAGCGCGCCTTCTGGCGTGCGGTCAAACGGCACGCCCAGTTCCAGCAGGTCGCGGATGCGGGCGGGGCCTTCACTGGCAATCAGCAGGGCGATCGCCGGATCGACCAGCCCGGCACCGGCAGACACTGTGTCTGCGGCATGTTCCTCAGGGCTGTCTTCAGGGTCGAGCGCCGCGGCCAGTCCGCCCTGCGCCCAGGCTGATGAGGCGGCCTGTCCGAGCGGTGCGGGCGTGACGATGGTGCAGGCGCGCGGGGCCAGTTTCAGCGCCAGGAACAGCCCTGCCAGACCGGCTCCGATAATCAGAATCTCGGTTTGCGCAGGCCCGCCGCCGGCTTTGAGGGTTTCAGCTGTCTGGGGCATCAGGAGGTCGCCGCGCTTTCCACTCGCCAGAATTCAACATCGTCACTGAACAGCCGGTCTTGCCATGTTCCGGCCATCCGGTCCGGCTCGGTCGGCTTGACGGTGAAATGGTCGGGCATGTAAAGATCGCGTGAGACCCCATCGGTCAGCGAGGCAACGACTTCGCTACGGATGAGCAGGAAGTCCCCCTGCTGGATGACGCGGCAGCTCTGTTCCATTTTCGCAGGTTCAACATCGCCCGGCCCGCATGTCTCGATGCTGAAGAAACGACAGCTGCGCGGGGCTTTGCCCGGTGCTTCAGGCTCGATGGCCATCTGCCCGGAGATTGAACAGCCCTTGGCCTTGATATCGGTGCGGAACTGCCAGACCCCGGCCGGGTCCTGCGCCGATGCGCCGGCGGCGAAAAGTGTCGCGCCGAGTGCGGCAAACCAAACCCGGATCATGATGTGCCCCCTTCGGTGCGTGTGAATTCGCTGGCATGCGAGCCATGCGAAAGCAGCGAGCCGGTCATCCGGTTGTCGCTGTGTATGGAAAGAATGAAATTATCCGGCCAGTAGGCTTCGGTCGGCTCACCTTCAAGAAATTCCTCGATCCGGGAATTGATGATCAGCTGGTCACCGACGCGTCGCGCAGTGCAGGACTGGCGCACCCTCCAGGTCACACTCGGGCAGACCTGATGCGCGGTCAGTTCGCAGTCATAGAGCTGCGGGGTTCGCGTGGCTGACAGATGGGCAGTGCCGCGAAATGCGCAGGCATCATCTGTCCAGCTGGTAAACATCCATTGGCCGGCAATCGATGGGCCGGGGGGCTCGCTTTGCCCGCCTTCATCGCCAGCAGCGAAGATCGGCGTGGCAAGACCCGCCACCACAAGGGCCAGGGCTCCGCGATGCCAGTTTCGCGTCAAGACACGCCCTCTTCAGTGCGGCGAAATTCCACCGGCGCGGTCACCGCAGACACCAGTGAGCCATACATCCGGCGCGGATCGACAATGGTCAGCGCGAAATTGTCCGGCACATAGTTGAATTCATAGCCCTCAAGCTCGGACTTGGTTTCGAGGAATTCCTCAATTGATGAGCGTACCGACAACTGATTGCCGAAGCGGCGTGCCTCGCACGACTGGCGCACCATTGAGCGGCCCCAGAGCGAGCAGGCTTCCAGCGCCGTCAACTCACAAGTGTAAAGCCCGCTTTCGGGATGCTCTGTGAGATGCATGATACCGCTCATCAGGCACTGGCCGGAGCGATAGGGTTTGGTCTGGAAACTCCATGTGCCGAGCACATCGCCAGGGTCGCGCGCATCAGATGCGTCACCCCGCGCAACCGGAACCTGCAGCGCCAGCGCGCACAGGGCCATGGTCAAACCCCTGAGCAATGACATTCCGGCACCTCAATCCCTGCTGTTTCTGAATGCGAGAACACATCAACTTGTCCCCCGCCGGGCCGCCCGTTTCAAGGCCTAAATCAGCGCCTGCGTTTCTCGCCCGTCTCAGCCCTCTGTGACGAGCCCGACCTCTATCGGTTGCAGCCCGGTTTCAAACGCCAGAGGTTTGTCTGGCTTTGGCAGTGCGAGCATCGCGTCAATCGCCTGTTTCGCGCGCAGCCGGACGGTTTCGTCTATCGTCACTTCATGGCGCATTTCGACAAGGCAATCATGGATATTTTCGAGCGTGATCCGCTTCATGTGCGGGCACAGATTGCATGGGCGGACAAACTCCACACCGGGATTTTCCGCCGCCACATTGTCACTCATCGAACACTCGGTCAGCAGCACCACCTTTTGCGGGCTGTGCTCGGTCACATAACCCGACAGCGCCGATGTCGAGCCAGCGAAATCGGCAGCCTGCAGCACGTCAGGCGGGCATTCGGGATGGGCGAGGACCACCACGCCGGGATGGGCCTCGCGCAGCGCGGAGATGTCTTCGGCGCTGAACAGTTCATGCACTTCGCACGCGCCCGGCCATGTCAGGATACGGATATCGGTCTGCGCGGCAACATTCTTCGCAAGATACTGATCGGGCACGAGGATCACCGTGTCGCAGCCCCATTGCGTTGCGATATGCTCAACGACCTGTGCGGCATTCGATGAGGTGCAGGTGATATCGCACTCGGCTTTTACGTCCGCCGTCGTGTTGACATAGGTGACGATCGGATAATCCGGAAATTTCTCGCGGATCAGGCGCACATCCGCCCCGGTGATCGAGGCTGCGAGCGAGCAGCCGGCGCGCGTGTCCGGGATCAGCACCGTCTTGTCGGGTGCAAGGATTTTCGAGGTTTCAGCCATGAAATGCACGCCGGCCTGCACGATGATGTCGGCATCGACTTCGGCCGCCTCGCGGGCGAGTTGAAGGCTGTCACCGCGAAAGTCACCGACAAGGCGGAAAATGTCCGGCGTCATGTAATTGTGCGCAAGGATGACCGCGTTCTTCGCCTTTTTCAGTCGGTTGATCTCATCCACGAGCGGGGCAATGGCCGGCCACTCCATCGGCGTGATGAAGTCCTCAACCAGCGGATAAAGCGCGTCGGTTGCGTGTCTGACCGCGTCACTATAGGTCAGGCCGCGCGCTTCGGCGGCATTGGCCGTGCGCAGCGGCGTCGGCGTCGGGCAACCCGGTTCGGAATCGATCAGCCTTGCCATCATTTGCCTCCAATCACCCGTCTGAGGTGTTTTGCTCATTTTGAGCATAATCTATGTGCTAAGCGCAGGTTTTCAAGTCCGGTGCCTTGTCTTCATTCACGTGTCGGGGTTGCCCGGCCCTGATGTGCGACCCTTATGCGCATTCTGAGCATAAACCGTATTTAGCGACCGAACGTCTGACAAGGGGTGTTTTTGAATTGTGACATTTTTTCCGCATGCAGGATCGCTTGCCGAGAACGCATGACAAATCCGACGGTCGGGCGCATATACGGGGTTATGAGCAAGACCTATGACATGATCCTGCGCGGTGGCACTGTGGTCACGCCGGGCGGGGAAGAGCGCGCCGACATCGGCGTTGATGGCGAGGCGATTGGCTTTATCGGTGACCTGTCATCGGCCAGTGGCGGCGAAGTGATCGATTGCACCGGGCTGCATATCCTGCCAGGCGTGATCGACAGTCAGGTGCATTTCCGCGAGCCGGGGCTGGAATGGAAGGAAGACCTTGAGACCGGCGCGCGTTCGGCGGCGCTTGGCGGGGTGACGGCTGTCTTCGAGATGCCCAACACCGAGCCGACCACCACAACGCCGGACATGCTGGCCGACAAGCTGGCGCGCGCGAAGGGCCGGATGGACACCGACCATGCCTTTTATGCCGGCGCGACCAATGACAATGCTGACATCCTGCCGGAAATGGAGCAGATGACCGGCTGCTGCGGTGTCAAGGTGTTCATGGGCGCATCGACCGGCTCACTGCTGGTCGAAAGCGATGAGGGCGTGGCCCGCGTTCTGGCTGCGATCAAGCGCCGGGCGGCGTTCCATTCCGAAGATGAATACCGCCTTGCTGAGCGCCGCGCGCTGGCCGTGGAGGGCGACTGGCAAAGCCACATCGTGGTGCGAGATGTTGAGGCTGCGGTCTCGTCCACGCGCCGGCTGCTGCGTCTGGCGCGCCAGGCGGGCAAGCGCATTCATGTGCTGCATATCTCCACGGCGGAGGAAATGGAACTCCTGCGCGAGGCGCGCGACATTGCCAGCGTCGAGGTGCTGCCCAACCATCTCACCCTTGCCGCACCGGAATGTTATCAGCGTCTCGGTGCCTATGCCCAACAGAACCCTCCGGTCCGCGAGGCTCGCCACCGCGAGGCCATCTGGCGCGCGCTCAATGCCGGCATAGTTGACGTGCTGGCCACCGATCATGCTCCGCACACGATCGAGGAAAAGTCCCGGCCCTATCCCGCTTCGCCATCCGGCATGCCGGGCGTTCAGACCTTCGTGCCGGTCATGCTGACCCATGTGAATGCCGGCAAGCTGAGCCTGCGCCGGTTTGTTGAACTGACCAGCGCCGGCCCGCAGCGCGTCTTCGGCATTGTCGGCAAGGGGCGTATTGCCGAAGGCTATGATGCCGACTTCACGCTGGTGGACCTGAAACGCCGCGAGACGATCCGCGCGCAAGACACCGCATCGAAATGTGGCTGGACGCCCTATGACGGTTTCGAAGCCACAGGCTGGCCGGTCGCGACCATTGTGCGCGGGGAATGTGTCATGCGCGATGGCGAGATCACCCGCAAGGGCGGCGGCAAGCCGGTGCGCTTCCAGGAAACACTGGGGCCGCTGGGTTGAGCGAGCGAACGGGCCTCAACCGCCACCTGTTCTGGTTGTATGAGGGCACCGGCAGCGGGCCATGGGCGTTCCGGCTGGGCTTGCTGGCCTTCGATGCGGCGACCATCGCCTATTTCCTCTGGGCACCGTTCGAGACGCGCGAGGTTGCCCATATCTGGCTGGATTATGTCATCGGGGCGGTGATCGCGCTCGACCTTGCCGCGCGTTTCTACATTGCCAGGCCGAAGGGCAGGTTCTTCCGCCGCATCTATAACTGGACCGATGCTGTCGTGGTGGTGACGA
>CAYUEM010000117.1:0-8777 GCA_964442925.1 uncultured Hyphomonadaceae bacterium | reverse complement strand
CAGCCGCCTATGCCACGCGCTACCTCGCCAAGAATGTCGTGGCGGCCGGGCTTGCTGACAAATGCGTGATCCAGGTCTCCTATGCCATCGGCGTGGCCCAGCCGCTGTCGATCTTTGTCGATACGCTTGGCACCGGCAAGGCCCCGGAAACCGAGATCGCCGCGGCGCTGCGCAAGCTGTTCGATCTCAGCCCCAAGGGTATACGAACCCATCTCGGGCTGGGTAAAGCCATCTATACGCCGACGGCAGCCTATGGCCATTTCGGCCGCGAGCCCGGCAATGACGGCACCTTCTCATGGGAACGCACCGATCTCGCCGGGCAGCTGCAATCGCTGATTTCCTGAGACGTCTGTTAACCTGAAACGAACCCGTGTGAACACCGGCCCGGCCCGCTTCGCTTTTCAGCGTGCGGGCCCGGAACTGTGTTACCATTTTGCGCGTGGTCCCCTACCCTGCGATGAAACAGAACCGAACAAAACTTGAATTGATGTCGCTGCCCACCCGGTCTACCCGACCGCGCTGAGAAGTGGAGCAAGTCCGATGCAGTTTATAGACCTGCAGGCCCAGCGCCGGCGCATCGAAACCCAGATAAACACGGCCGTGCAGCGCGTGATCGAGCATGGTCGCTATGTGATGGGCCCGGAAGTGGGTGAGCTGGAAAGCGCACTTGCCGCCTATGGCGATGCGGCGCACTGCGTGTCCTGCGCCAATGGCACTGAAGCGCTCGCCCTGCCACTGATGGCGTGGGGACTGCGGCCCGGCGACGCCGTCTTCGTGCCCGCCTTTACCTTTGTCGCCACTGCGCAGATCGTTCCATGGCTTGGCGCGACTCCGGTCTTTGTCGATATCAATGCTCGCACTTACAACATGGACGCGCAGAGCCTTTCCGAAGCGATTGAGGCCGTCGGGGCCGAGGGCCGCCTGCGTCCACGCGCCGTGATTGCGGTCGACCTGTTTGGCCAGCCGGCTGATTATCCGGCGCTCTCGCAGGTCTGCCAGCAACACGGGCTGAAGCTGATCGCTGACAGCGCGCAGGGCTTTGGCTGCACACTCGATGACCGGCACCCGCTGCACTGGTCCGATGTCGCCACGACCAGCTTTTTCCCGGCCAAACCGCTCGGTGCCTATGGGGATGGCGGTGCAATCCTCACCAATGACAATGCGCTGGCCGAGCGAATTGAATCGTTGCGCACCTATGGCAAGGTCATGCCTTCAGACGTTGCAGCTTCCGGTTTTCGCCACGATCCGAAATACATGAATCTGCGCGTCGGAATGAATTCCCGCCTTGATACAATTCAGGCCGCTATCTTGCTGGAAAAGCTGAAGATATTTGACGACGAAATCGAGCGCCGGCAGGGTGTTGCGGCCCATTACACCTCCGGGCTTGCCCCGCATGTGTCTGATGTGCCGCACATCATCAGGGGCGGGCGATCAGTATGGGCGCAATATACGATCGAGCACGACGACCGCGACGGGCTGCAAGACCATCTCAAGGGCGAAGGCATTCCAACTGCGGTCTATTATCCCATTGCGCTGCATGAGCAGGAATTTGCAAAGGATTACCCGGTCGCCCCCGACGGCCTGCCCGCGACAATTGAGGCCTGCAAGCGGGTGATTTCACTACCCATGCACCCCTATCTCAGCATTGAGGACCAGGACCGCGTCATCGCGGCGGTTGCCGGTTACAAATCCTGACGGGAGGTTGCGGCAAGTTATCAGGTGCCCGATGAACCCGCCTCGGTCTGATCGAAAGTCAATGGTAGCGAAAGTTGCTCTGGCCCGTCCATGTCCGTGCGTTTCGCCTTCTGGCCCTGCCGTGGCAGACCGGATTTTCGCGAGCCATGCTTGTCTTGTATCGCATCGGCGGCTTGACGATAGCTCGCTCCGCCGCGCAGGCTCCAGACCTTCAGACGCGCAGCCTTTGCGGCGGCCAGATGATCAACGACCGGATAGGGATAGACCTTGCCGAGCAGGCTGGAGGCCCCCTCCCAGCGCCATGGCTCGTGCACCAGCGGGCCTGGGATCTGTGCCAATTCAGGCACCCACTTGCGAACAAAATCGCCTGACGCATCCTGATCAAATCCCTGCTTGACAGGATTGTAGACACGAACCGTGTTGATCCCTGTGGTGCCAGACTGCATCTGCATCTGCGGCCAGTGAATGCCAGGTTCATAATCGGTAAACAGGCGCGCCAGATGCTCTCCGGGCAGGCGCCAGTGCAGCCAGAGATGATAACTTGATACGGCAACCAGCATGGCGCGCATGCGGAAATTCATCCAGCCGGTCGCGTGCAGCGCGCGCATGCAGGCATCAACGAAAGGCAATCCTGTTTCACCCGCCTGCCACGCCTGAAACAGGTCACCATCAGGCTGCTGAGGACGCAATCCATCATAGGCGCGATGAAGATTGCGCCATTCCATCGACGGTTCATCCTCCAGTTTCTGGGTAAAATGATCCCGCCAGTGCAACCTTCCGGAAAAACTCGACAGGGCGCCCGACCATTGGCCTCGCGCCTGTTTCGGATGGGCTTTCAGACCGCGTTGGCGCGCCCAGGTCGCCTGCGCTGTCTCACGCAAAGACAATGTGCCCCAAGCCAGGTGGGGCGAGAGCCGCGAGCAAACCTCAAAGCCCGATAACGGGCTCGACATCCCGGCGCGATAATCTTCCCCACGTTGATGGAGAAAACTGCTCAGGGTTTCCAGCCCGGCCGCGCGCCCGCCCGGCTGGCGTCCCGGACAGGGATCCGGCGCAAGATCGAGATCGCTGGCCACAGGCAATCGGCCTGGCGATATATCGCCGAGCGGCTGCAACGCCGGAGCCGGCACGACCGGCTGCGCCATGAAACGGTCCCAGCGGCGCGCCCAGCCATTTCGTGTATCGATGCGCCTGATCACACCGCTTTGTCTTGGCTCATTCCAGATGATCGAATGGTCCTTGCAATACGCTTTCACTCTCAGGTCGCGTTTGTAGGTCCAGTCATTGCCGGTTTCCTGGTGCGACCAGAGCGCGGCAATGCCTTTGTGCCGGCGCAACACATCAAGGACACCAACACAATCACCGACACGAATGACAAGCGATTGGCCAAGCGCGCCCAGTTCGTCTTGCAATTGCGCGAGGCTCTCACGGACAAATGCCCAGTGTCGCCCCGACATGTCCGGTTGTTTCCAGAGTTCCGGCTCGACGATGAACAGCGGCAAAACCGGCCCGTGCTCTGCAGCCGCACTCAATGCGGCATGGTCAGTGGTCCGAAGGTCGCGCTTGAACCAGACAATATTCAGGGGTGTTCGTTCCACGCCAGCCCATGCTCATTTGCAATCTGGTGAGGATACGGTTGCAGCCGCCCTGCGGATGACCACACATACAAATTTCAGACGTTGAAAACGGCGAGCACAGCTGCAATCGCGGCAACAGCCGCAAACATCAGGCTGAGGCTGACGGCCACAATGCGCTGGCTTTTCTTGCGCTGGCGCAGGCCCGGTGCGCCCTCGGTCTTCTTGCGCGGGGCCAGGGTCCAGCGATTGGTAAAGAAGCCGATCGCGGCGAGCAGCGACAAGATCGCCGAACCATAGGCCCCGCCGAGCACGCCGAGCGCGGCAGCCGCCAGAAGGAGTGCCGAGATCATCGCAGAACCATCCTTGAGCAGTTGGCGCACATGCCCGTCAGCTCGCGAATAATCCAGCCGGTCAAATGAGCAGTTCGGCGCCATCACGCCGACACCCCATGCCAGGCCCGCCGCAGCACCGGCCAGAACGCCTGCAAAGGCCGAGGCCGTCGATTGGATCGTTTCAAACATCGCAGACCAATGGCAGGATTCGCCGCGAGTTGTCGAACGCGAAACGCATCCTTGCCCTCGCGACACGCAAATCGCAGATCTTGACAGCGGGCCGCGAGCGGGTGGCAAATCAGGTATCAGAATACCGGCGATCGCAGGACCTTAAAAAAAACTGCGAGGTCGGTAGGGGAGAACGAAGAACATGATCCGCTATACAGGTGCCCTGATCGCGCTCGTTCTGGCCGCATGCTCGCAGCCAGCGACCAACACATCGCAAGACACGGCCAGCACGCCCGCCCCGCCGCTGCCGGGCACAGCCACACCGGCCACGCGCGCAGCCAATGCGGCGCTCGCTGACCGGCTGCCGCTGCAAGACTCTGGCGACTTCGATGATGCTGCCCGCGGCCTGATCGCGCAGATCGACAGCGATGCGATCCGTGATGAGGCTGGCAATATTGTCTGGCCGATTGCGCAATATGCCGGGGTTGCAGCCGGAGAGGCACCCGACACGGTCAATCCCTCGCTCTGGCGCCAGTCGCAGCTGACCAATCTGCATGGCTTGTTCGAAGTGGCAGAGGGCATCTGGCAGGTGCGCGGCTATGACCTTGCGGTGATGAGTGTGATCGAGGGCGAAACCGGCTGGATCATTATCGATCCCTTGCTGACGCGCGAGACAGCCGCCGCCGCCCTGCAACTGGTCAATGACACGCTCGGCGCACGCCCGGTGACCGGACTGCTCTACACCCACAGCCATGCCGACCATTTCGGCGGTGCGCGCGGCGTTCTCGACGAAGCGGATGCAAGCGCCCGCAACGTGCCCATCCTTGCGCCGATCGGCTTTTCCCGCAGCACGGTGGCGGAGAACCTGCTGGCGGGAAACCACATGACGCGTCGCGCCGCGCTGATGTTCGGCAATGGCCTGCCGATCGATGCCAGCGGCAAGGTCTCGGTCGGGCTCGGACCAGGCCTGTCTGTTGGCACGCTCGGGCTCCTGCCGCCGACAGAGGAAATCGCAGGGCGGGGCACGCGCCGGGTGATTGATGGTGTTGTTTTCGAATTCATCGACGCAGCTGGCACCGAGGCGCCTGCCGAGTTCATGTTCTGGCTGCCACAGAAAAAGGCCCTTTGCACCGCCGAAGTGGCGACCGCAACCTTCCACAATGCGCTGACGCCACGCGGGGCAAAGGTTCGTGACCTCAGGCTCTGGAGTGAGGCCATCGACCATGTTCTGGCGGAATATGGCGATGAGGCCGAACTTGTTTTCGCCTCGCATCACTGGCCGACCTGGGGACAGGAAAATGTCGCAGGCTTTCTGCGCGGCCAGCGCGACATCTACCGCTATACCCATGACCAGGCGCTGCGGCGCGCCAATCGCGGTCAGGTCGCATCCGAACTGGCAGAGGAACTTGCCGAGCCGCCGGTGCAATCAAACCAGTTCGACACACGGGGCTATTACGGAACGCTCAACCACAATGCCAAGGCTGTCTACCAGTTCTATTTTGGCTGGTGGGGCGGAGTGCCGGCTGAGTATCATGCTCATCCGCCGCAGGCGCGTGCACAGCGTCTGGTCCGGGCAATGGGCGGAATGGATGCAGTGATCGCGGAAGGACAACGCGCCTTCGAGGCTGGCGATTATCGCTGGGCTGCGGATGTGTTCAATCAGGCGGTTTTCACTGACCCCTCGAACACCGCGGCGCGTGAATGGCTTGCGGCCAGCTATGAGCAGATGGGATTTCAGGCCGAAAGCGGTGCCTGGCGCAGCTATTTCCTGTCGGGGGCGAGAGAGCTGCGCGACGGCGCGCCAGCCATCGCACCGGACACGACACAGAACGACTTCATCGCCGGGGTGCCGACGCGCGACCTGTTCGACGCGCTTGCCGTTCGCTATGCCCCGGAAAAGCTCGACCGCGCGCCCTTCATGCTGGACTTCGTGTTCACCGATACCAATGAAACCATGTCGCTGGACATCGGCACAGCGACGGCCTTCCCGCGCACCCGGCTGGCCGGCGATGACGCGGCTGCACGGTTGGAGCTGACGCGTTCCGGTTTCAATGACCTGATCACAGGCACGCGCAGTTTTCCGCAGCTTGTCGCCAGTGGTGACGCGCGCCTGAGCGGTGATCCGACAGCGATCGGCGCATTTTTCGCTGCGCTGGAAACGCCGCCGGCGAATTTCAACATTGTCGAGCCCTGAACGCCAGCGCGCTGGGCTCAGCGCGGAAAGCGCCCTGCGCGCGACAGGCTGGAGGCGACCGGATGGCCAAGCACCCGCTCCAGCCAGTGGGCCGTCCCGATCAGCCGGTCGAGATCCAGCCCGGTGTCAAAGCCGGCGCGCTCCAGCATGTAGACGACATCTTCGGTCGCGACATTGCCTGTCGCAGCTGGCGCAAACGGGCATCCGCCAATCCCGCCGCAACTGGCATCGATCACGTTGACACCGGCCTCCACCGCAGCATGGACATTGGCCAGCGCTGCACCGCGCGTGTCATGGAAATGCATCCGCAGCACGATTTCCGGCGCGGCTGCACGCACCGCCGCAATCCGCGCGGTCACATCCCAGGGCGTGGCCACGCCGATCGTGTCACCCAGGGCAAGTTCACGGACGCCGGCGCGCACCGCCCGCCGCGCCAGGCCGGCCAGCACCGACGGGTTGACCTCGCCATCATAGGGGTCACCAAACGCCACCGAAATCGTTGCCGACAGCGGTATGCCGGCCTCGTCGGCCAGCGGCGCGCAGGCCTCCAGCATATCCGCGCTCTCATCCGGGCTCATACCCTGATTGCGCCGCCCGAAGCCTTCGCCGGCAACCAGCACGAAATTGATCTCGTCAGCGCCTGCATCAATCGCGCGGCGCATCCCCTTCTCGTTCAGCGCGAGCGCAATGTGCCGTGTGCCCTGCGAGCGATCCAGCCCGGCAAAGACCTGCGCACTGTCGGCCATTTTCGGCACCGCCTTTGGTGAAACGAAACTGCCCGATTCCATGCGGGTGACCCCGCAAGCCTCAAGCCGCGAGATGAATTCAAGCTTCTGCTGCGTGGTCAGGTCGGTCGGGTCATTCTGCAGCCCGTCGCGCGGGCCAACCTCGACGATGGTGATGGGGCGGGTCATGGCGGTGATGTTAACGGATCAGCGCGACAGGCGCCAGCGCGCAGCGCGGAGGGGGCTGCTTGGTGTGCGGGGGCGTTGCGCTGATACAAGAGCGGCGCGCGCATCGTTGATGGTCAGTCATCAATCGACACGACTCTTTCGCCTGCACCGACCTCTCGCTTAATAGCGGACCAGTGCTTATCCAGCACTTCAAACAACCGCCGATTTGTCGCGTTACCGATGCGCAACCACACGACCGGAACAGGCATACCCATGGAATAATCAGAGTCTTTCGTGATGATCACGGCCTGCCGTCGCACGGCCTCAGCGGCGATTTCGTGGTCTGAACTGTCACGCATGCCGATCTCGCGGACATGGACGGCAGCTTCACCGTGCTGTCGGAACCAGTCTGCCAATGCCGGTGGCAGGTTCTGGTCGATCAGAAGGTTCATTCGGCTGCGATGATATGGATATCGCTGACGCGTGAAGCGTAGACAAGGGCGGCCGAAATATCCTCATCCTCAAGGTCTGGATAGCTTTCCAAAATGTCAGAGCGCGACGCTCCCGCCGCCAGCATGTCCAATATGTCCTTCACCCGAAGGCGCATGCCCCGGATACAGGGCTTACCGCCCATCTTTCCGGGCTCGATGGTGATGCGGGCGAGGAGATCGGCTTTGTCCATGGAATGAAGATAGCACGGGCGGGGCGCGGTGCGTAGGGGGCTTGGGGCGCAGCGATATGCAATCCTGAGAGGTGCGCCGCACGGCGTCTCGCCCCATCGACCCGCATGCGCGGGCCTGCTTCGGGAAATCGCCTCTCGCGATTTCTGATCCTTCGCAGTCCCCCGCAGGGCGGGGAAGACCGCGCCCCGCCAGACCGGTCTCTTCCTCCCCCGCGCGCGGGGGAGGCGCCCGAAGGGCGGAGGGGGCGTGGTGCAGAAGGCTAGGATATCCCCGAATTCGCGAGGAGGTCGTAGGGTGGATAGAGCGCCAGCGAGATCCACCGTCGGTGCGCGCAGCAAGGGCGGATGGAGGATTTCGGGCTGTGCCCTCTATCCAGCGCACGAAGTACGGGCCGCTATTTTCTACATCACGAATTTTGCGATTTTTGTCCCAACTCTGCTCGTTTTGCCAGTGCGGCTCGCGCATCTGCCAAGAGCATGGGAATACTGAAGGCTTGGCGCAAAAATGCTTCGGCAAGATCTTTGGTGATTTCAGCGTCCCGCTGGTGCAAAGCGTCAGAGCCGTGCGCTGCTTCGTTGCCAAATTTCAACGCTTCCCGAACTAAATCGCGCAATTCCGTAGTAATATCACCAGTTGTAGTTAAATTTGCAATGCGTTGTCCCAGTGGAATACGTTTTTCGTCTCCTTCAGAATCAAGCGCTTTTGCCCCTAATTCGATAACCCTACGATAAGCTATAGCGGCCAGAGTCGGAATGTCTTTTTTTGAGAATGCTATTTCAGCCTCTCGCCATGCCGAGGCAATCTCAAGCGGCACTCCAGCAGGCATTTCACGAATAAGAGGGGGGGTTTGATTATGATAGTAGTCACCTTCAGGGTTGTCAGATTTGAGTCGATTTATCAAATCGATATGACCGCTCTTTCCTTCGAGAAAACCGTATATTACATAATGTAAGATACTCTGTCTCTCACATACGCTACAAGAAATACTCACATCTATAGTGTAGTCGACTTCTTTTAATATACCATTCAAGTAGCTTGCCGATGAAATCCTCCCCATGCTGCCAGCACTAGATCGGCTACAGTGACCACAAACGAACGCGATAACGCCTTTCATAATGCTACCCCTAATTCCGCCCAACCCGCTTATCCCTTGCCGCCAACAGCCTCAACCTCAGCGCGTTCAGCTTGATGAAGCCTTCGGCGTCTTTCTGGTCATAGGCGCCGGCGTCGTCCTC
>CAYUEM010000116.1:0-8790 GCA_964442925.1 uncultured Hyphomonadaceae bacterium | reverse complement strand
ATGACAGCCAGCTGAAAGAGCTCAATATCCGCCTGGCACCGATAAAGAAGGCCGATGCCCGGTAACGTTTTGCGGGATATTTGTGATATCGGATGCAGCTTGCAGCGATTGCGTCGCAGAGAGATTGCGCTAGTCTTGACAATGTTCGGATCGGTCGGGTCATCTGTCTGATCGCGGCCAACTCTGAAGACAGCTTGCGAGGAAGACGGAGCGTGAAGAATTTACTCAACGGAGCGGTGACATCGATGGCCGCGATCCTGCTTGCAGGTCAGGCCGCTCTGGCAGATGAAGGCATGTGGACGCCCGATCAGTTGCCCGATATCGCCAGTCAGCTGCGCGAGGCCGGACTTGAGCTCAATCCGCAGGCGCTGTCGGATCTGACCGATTTTCCGATGGGAGCGGTGGTGTCGCTGGGCGGTTGCTCGGGCAGTTTCGTTTCGCCTCTGGGGCTCGTTGTGACCAATCACCACTGCGTTCGCGGTTCGGTGCAATACAATTCCACACCGCAGAACAATTACCTCATTGATGGCTTCCTTGCCGCCGGATTTGGCGACGAGCTTCCGGCTGCGCCAGGTTCACGGATCTATGTCACGCTGAATGTCCGCGATGTGACCGATCAGATGCGAGAGGGCATTGATGACATTGTCAGTGGGCGCGAGATCACGTCTGTGCTTGAAAGCCGGGAAAAAGCGCTGATTGCCGAATGCGAGGCGCAGGCCGGCCATCGCTGTCAGGTCGCCGCGTTTCATGGCGGGCTGAGCTACCGCCTGATCGACCGGCTGGAGATTCGCGATGTCCGGCTGGTCTATGCGCCGGCGGATGCCATCGGGCGCTATGGCGGTGATATCGACAACTGGATGTGGCCGCGCCACACTGGCGACTTCTCCTTCTATCGCGCCTATGTCGGCCCTGGTGGCGAGAGCGCGGAATATTCCACCGATAACGTGCCATATCAGCCCGAACATGTGCTGAAAGTTTCGAAATCAGGACTCGACGCCGGCGATTTCGTCATGGCTGCGGGTTATCCCGGCTCGACATCGCGCTATGCCCGGCGCGTCGAGGTGGAGAACCGTTTCGGCTGGCGCTACCCACTTTGGGCTGACTTCAGCGCAGGCTGGATCAGGACCATCGAAGAGGCCGCTCCGGAAGGCTCTGACGCGCGGATCAAATATGAGGCGCGTCTCGTGGGGCTCAACAATTCCAGCAAGAACACGCTTGGCCAGATTGCCGGTGCGCGCCGTGTCAATCTGATCGAGCGCCGGCGCGTTCGCGAGGCTGGGCTGCGTGACTGGGCCGCCAGTCGTCCGCAGTCTGGCGATTATCTTGCAACGATTGATGCGCTCGACCGGCTGAGCGAACAGATGGCAGCAAATGAGCGGCGCGCTTTCTGGTATGGTCAGGTTCGCCGTCCGCAACTGCTCGGTGCCGCGCGTCGGATTTACCGTCTGGCAGAGGAGCGCGAGAAACCCGACGCTGAACGCGAGCCGGGTTATCAGGACCGCGACCTGACCTTCATCCGCCAGTCACTTGAGGCGGTCGAGCGGCGCTATGACGCCCGTGTCGACAAGGCCGAATGGATGTTTTTCCTGGAAACCTATATGCGCCAGCCGGGGGCCGCGCGTGTCAGCGCATTCGATCAGGCGCTGGGGCTGCCGGAGAATTTCGACCGGGCAAGCGTGTCGGCGATTCTCGACAGGTTTTATGCTGACACCGAGCTCGATGACATGCAGACCCGACTGGCGCTTCTGGAGGCCAGCCCGACGCAACTCGCTGCAAGCCGGGATCCGTTCATGCGGCTGGCAGCCGCCATTCATTCCCATGACATGGCAATGGAACAGGCGGACAAGGAACTTGAGGGCCGGATGGCGCGGCTGCGGCCGCGATATATGCGTGCGATTATCGACTGGCAGGCCGATCAGGGCTTTGCGGCCTATCCCGACGCAAACTCTACCCTGCGCGTCACTTTCGGCAAGGTGATCGGAGGCTCACCGAAAGATGGTTTGATTTATGAGCCTTTCACCCGGCTGGAAGGGATTGCGGAAAAGCATACGGGCGAGGCACCATTCAACTCTCCCCTTGAGCAAATCGAATTGATTTCGGCAGGCGATTATGGCGAATATGCGCTCGAAAGTGTCGCCAGCGTGCCGGTCAATTTCCTGTCGGATCTCGATTCCACCGGGGGCAATTCCGGCTCGGCAACGCTGAATGCGCGCGGTGAACTGGTCGGACTGTTGTTTGACGGCACATTCGAAAGCGTCAATTCGGACTGGGATTTCGACCCCGCAACGACCCGCACAATCCATGTCGATACGCGCTATATGCTCTGGGTGATGGAAAAACTTGACGGTGCTTCCAGCCTGATCGGCGAGATGACACTGGTCGACTGACCTCTTGCGTGCGGGCAAGGCCGGGCCTTATTCGAAGGCGCAGAAATCGCTTGTGACGCGGCAGTCCTTGCCGCCGGCCTGCGTGCAGGCAATAACCGCATTGACACGGGCAAGGTCGGAGCGCGGCGAACTGGCATGCGCGGCCGCGCCACGGCCCTCGGCAAAAGCGAAACAATCATTGAAACTGGCAATGACCTGGCAGTCGGCGCGGCTTTGTTTCCGGCACGCGGCAAGTGCCGTGTCGAGGGCGGCATATCGGTCGCCCAATCCGCTGGCGCGTCCCTGCTCGCCAGAGGCCCCGCGCGCAAATGCGCCCCAGGCTCCTGACCAGCGCGCACGCGGCGAAATCGAACAATGCGGATACAGCGCATCGCGCGCGGCGACATCATCGTAAGTCAGGCCGCGGTGCCAGCGGCCCGGCCCCTGGACATCCCGCCCGATGGCCACCGCCGCCCCATTGATTTCAGGTGCAGCGAACAGTCCGCGGGTGGGATCCATGCAATCAATTGTGATCGGGTTTGCCGGGTCATTGTCGCTGTCGAGATTGCGCGCAATGTTCTCCTCGGGATGGGCGATGCCGAGCGCATGCGCGATTTCGTGCAGGGCCAGCGAGGGCAGATGGATACAGTTTGAGCGCGCCTGCGCCGGATCGAGATAATAGCACCGCGCGGCATTGAAGCGGACATCTGCGCTCTCAAGGCGCGAAACCGCTGAGCCAAAACGTCCATTTGTCAGGCGGATCGCGCCCACCGCGCGCTCATAGAACATGGTGTAACCGGCCACAGACGGGTTTCGGAAGGGCGCGAATTGCTCTGGCGTTGCGGCGAGGAAGTCGATCTCTGCGCCCTGTCCGCCGGGCGAAAGCTCTGCAAGGGGGGTGGCCGGTTCGATCTGCCCGGTCACGTCGGTAAACTGGATGGCGGGATGACCCGACCGCCATTCCTGCAAGGCACCGGCGATTGCGGCGCGCGCCTGCTCGCAGGTCGTTCCATCGGTGAAGCGCAGCGCGCAAATGCTGTCGTCGATGACATATTCCAGCCCGCCACCCAGCCCACGTTCACCGTTTTCGACAAGGCTGCCCCCGGTCAGCTCCCAGCGTGGGGACAATTTCAGGCTCGCAACAGCATTATCTGTCCCCCCGCGCGGCCCTTCGACCGTGAAGCCGGCAAGGATTTGCAGGGCAATGCCGACAAGCCCGGCTGAAAATATCCGTAAGACTGCCATGACTACCCTTCATAGTCGAAACTCCTGCAAAGCGTCAGGGAAACTTGCAGTTTCAGCAGGTCTCGCGCCGGTCCAGCCGGCGAATGATGAAATCATGATCGTTGCGTTCATCGGCCTGAAACGCTGTGCGTTCGGTTTCCTCAAAGGCAAATTCATCGAAAGGCGGCATCCGTGTATCGCCCTCGGGCTCGGCATCGACCTCGGTGATGTAAAGCCGGTCTGCGATGTCGAGAGCGCGGGCATAGACGCCCGCTCCGCCAATGATGAAAACCTCCATGCGACCGATGCGCCGGGCGATGGCGCGTGCGGCCTGCGTCGCCGGAGCGAGGCTGGAATAGACCCGCGCGCCTTCTGCGGCATAATTCCAGTCATGCGTCAGCACGATATTGTCGCGCCCTCGCAGGGGGCGCTGCGGCAGGCTTTCCCATGTGTTGCGGCCCATGATGACCGGACACCCCATGGTGGTGCGCTTGAAAAAAGCCATATCGTCTTTCAGCGACCATGGCAGGCCGCCCTTGTTCCCGATCACGCCGTTGCGGGCGCGTGCAACGATGAGGCTGAGTGTGACAACACCCATGAATAAACTCCCTGAACCTTCGCATGGCAGGCGACCGGCCTTGTCTGGGCAGCCCCCGCCTGCGAAAAGCGCGCTGCGAGACATCGCACGACGAACATTCACAGCTTGGTTTCAACTTGCAGCAGAGGTTTAGATGTTCACCGGTCTTGTCAATGCTGCCGAAAACGTGTGGTCGGTATGGGTTTCGATCCTGACGGGAGGCCGCCCGGATGATCTTCTGGTCGTCAGTATTGGGCTGGTGACAACTCTATACATTATTTACAGAGAAGGCGGTCGGGTCTGGGCGTTCGTTTACTTCCTGACCATTCCGTTTCTGAACTGGTCGTTCGGGGTCGTTCCAAATATCGATTTTGTGCCCCCCGGGCCTGTTTTTACACAGGGAATTTCCCTGCATCCGCTGACGCTGGTCACCGGACTGGTTTTCGTGTTCCGCGATTTTGTCCAGCGGCAGATGGGCCAGAAGGTGCTCATCGTCATGGCGCTCGCCATCGCCTGGTCGTTCTATTATGCTTGGCCTGTCATCGCCCTTGCATCAGGCCTCGCCTTTGCAGTGTCGGAGACCGTGGATTGGCTGCTCTTCACTTTCACCCGCTACAGGCTATCGACGCGGATCCTCCTGTCCAGCGCGATCGCCTCGCCGATCGATACCACGCTTTTCCTTTATGGTGCCGACCTTGCCGTGCAGATGCGCCTTGATGAGCCGGCAGGCACAATGCTGCACGCCGCCAACTGGATCGTATTCGTCATCGGCAAGATGGTTGGCGCGGTGATCGTCTCCTCGGCGATCCGGCGGCGCGAGGAACGCGGGCTGGTCGATCCGGCCGCCGCCTGAGCTGCCGGAGACGTGACGATTTGTCATTTTCGTATTTAAGAAAATACGCGTATATAACACTGGATCCGGCGCTCACGCACCAGCGACAAGAAAGACCACCAGCATGACAAAAGCCGTCAAGGATTATGAAGCGATCACCGCAAGCCTCAATCAGGGCATGAGCGGCCTGCGCGGCGCTGCCGGGGAGACGCTTCAGGCCTTTTCCGCCCTCGCGAAGGCTGCAACCGAAGACGGTACCATTGACAAGAAGACCAAGGAATTGATGGCGCTGGCAATCGGAGTGGCCAAACAGTGTGATGGCTGCATCGGTTTTCACACCAAGGCTCTGATCAGGCTCGGCGCAAGTGACGAAGAGATTGCCGAGACGCTGGCGATGACGGTGTATATGGGCGGCGGCCCGTCGCTGATGTATGCCGCTGATGCATGGACGGCCTGGCAGCAGCTCAAGCCGCAATGAGCCTCACGCGCAGATGCGGCCTCACCGGTCAGACCGCGATCGGCGCCTTGATGTGCGGATGCGGGTCATAGGCCTCAAGTTGGAAATCTGCGTATTCCCAGCCAAAAAGGTCGCGTTTCGCCGGATTGAGGACCATTCGCGGGCGCGGGCGCGGCGTGCGCGACAACTGCTCGCGGGCCTGATCGAAATGGTTGGAGTAAAGGTGCACATCGCCGAATGTGTGGACGAAAATGCCGGGCTTGAGGCTGGTCGCGCGCGCCATCATCATCAGCAACAGCGCATAGGATGCGATATTGAACGGAACGCCGAGGAACATGTCGGCTGAGCGCTGGTAAAGCTGCAGGTTCAGCTTTCCCTGCATGACATTGAACTGAAACAGGCAATGGCAGGGCGGCAGCGCCATGTCGTCGATATCGGCCGGGTTCCAGGCGCTGACGACGAGGCGGCGGGAGTCCGGATTGCGGATGATTTCATCGCGCACCCAGCTGATCTGGTCGATGGTCCGCCCGTCCGGTGTTGTCCAACTGCGCCACTGGCGACCATAGACGGGGCCGAGCTCGCCGGTCTCATCGGCCCATTCATCCCAGATGCTGACCTTGTTGTCGCGCAGCCACCGCACATTGGTATCCCCGCGCAGGAACCACAATAGCTCGATGATGATCGAGCGCAGGTGCAGCTTCTTGGTGGTCAGCAACGGAAAGCCGTCAGCGAGGTCAAAATGCAGCTGGCGACCGAACAAGGCGCGAGTGCCGGTGCCTGTGCGGTCAGCCCGGTCGGTGCCGTTGTCAATGATATCGGCCAGGAGGTCGAGATAGGTCTGCATCGGCAGCAAGGCTCACGAATCGCTGAATTAAGTCTTTTCCGACAGTAGCTGACCTGCTGGCACCGGCAAGTCTTGGTAAAGGCTTTGCAAAGGCAATGGCGCAAACTCACGCGCCGGGGTCAACGGGGACGGAACACATTTCCGGTAAAACCCGGCTCACAAGACTCCAACCTCCGGGGCATAAAGATGAGAAACATCAACCTGCGCAGCTCCGTCTGCGATTTCTTCCGAAGCAAGCGCGGCAATGTGGCGCCCATCTTCGCCGTCATGACGCTGCCCATCATCGGGTTGCTGGGCGTGGCGGTGGATATCAATGTCGCCTCCGGGTCAAAGCAGCGGGCCTCGCAGGCGCTCGACGCGGCGGTGCTGTCCGCTGCGCGTGAACGCGTCGCTGGTGGCAGCCAGCAGGACATCGAGGACGAACTGATCAAGTATTTCGACGCGCTACTGGACCGCAATCCGGGCAAGCTCGATTGCACCGTGCCGGTCATCACCAACGGTCAGAACGGTCTCGACATGATCGCGTCGTCAAGCTGCAAGACCAAGACGCTGATCGCTGGCGCAGTGGGCCGCGAAGAAGTCCGCTTCGATATCGACTCGACCGTGACCTTCGGTGTCGGCAAGCTCGACATTGCGATGGTTTTCGATGTCTCCGGCTCGATGGCATGGGCGTCGGGTGACAGCCAGTTCGCCTCGCGTATGGACGCGCTTAAGGCGGCGGCGAAATCGGGCGTGACGGATCTGCTGACCTACAATTCAAGCGACCAGGACGATATCCGCATCGCGCTGGTCAGCTATGCCAGTGCCGTCAATGCCGGCAGCCTGTTCACCTTCGCCACCGGCAAGAGCCCGACCCGGACCTATACTGACGAGGTCACGAGCGGGCGTTGGCAGCGGCAGTGCGGCTATAGATATGGTCGTTACCAATGCTACTGGCAGTGGGTCACCTATACCCAGACCGTTTCGCGCACGGTCACCGACACCTGTGTCTATGAGCGCAATTCCTCGGAATGGAACGAGGCGACCACGCCGCGCTCCGGTCATTACCTGACGGCACAGGACGCATGGTACAATCCCAATTCTGGAGGCTGGTCGACACCGGCCAACTGCAATCCGGCAAAGCCTGTGCCGCTGACCACCGACAAGACCGCGCTGCACAATTATATCGACAGCCTGTCACCGAATGGTGGAACCGCCGGACATATGGGGCTGGCCTGGGGGCGCTATCTTCTCTCGCCCGACTGGTCGAATGCGTTTGGCAGCGACAGCGAGCCGCTGCCGTGGCAGGAGCCTGATACCCAGAAAATCATCATCATGATGACAGATGGCGAGTTCAACAGCACCTATCACTCCAATCTTGGCTCATCCTTCAACCAGGCCAAGGCGCAGTGCGATGATGCCAAGGACAATGACGAGGTTCTGATCTACACGATTGCGTTCAATGCGCCGCAGGAGGGCAAGGACATCCTCAACTATTGCGCCAGCGGGCCGGAATTCCGGTTTGATGCAAACAATGGCCAGGACCTGCTCGATGCCTATACCGCAATTGCCGCGTCAATCTCGGACCTGCGCCTGACCGGTGCCTGAGCCCCGGGGGCAACACTTGCAACAAGACAAAGGCCGGCGCATGAAGCGTCGGTCTTTTTGTTTATCCCTCGCAGGCTGCCGGGACACGCGCATCGCGCGGGCCATCCCGCCGCTCCTCTCTTGCCCGACCAAACCACAAGCTCGACCCGGGGTCTCTCGCGTTTGGCCACGAAACAGCCGGGTCACAAGTAAGGCCCGGTACACGCGGTTCTCTGGCATATTTTCAGCCCGCCTTCCCGCCCCCCGGACCTGATCCTCAGTCTTTCAGTTGCGCACCGGCAACACCACCAATCACGACACAAAAAAAGGCCGGACTGCGAAACAGTCCGGCCCGTTTTTTCGTCAGTTCAGTCAGTTCGATCAGGCGTCTTCGTCTTGGCCATCAACTGCGGCAAAGCAGGCATCGAACAGTTCGCTGACGCTCTCGGGAAAGTTCGCGTCCACGCCCGCCGCGCGCTCGTCAAGCACGGCGATCATTTCCGCTTCCTGATCTTCGCTGGCATCCGCAGCAATGCAGCCGCAGGCCGGTGCGAGATCTTCGAACGAGGTCTCCGGCGGCAGCGGTGAGCTTGCCAGGTCTGCAAGGCAGGCCGCTTCGATCTGCTCATTCACGGCAAAGGCCGGTGCCGCAAGCGCGCAGCCGGCCAGAACGAGTGTTGCGAGTTTTTTCAAGTGTCTCTCCATGGATTCGGGGCCGGTCGACGGATCGGCGCTGATATCTGCAATATCGCTGAAATGTCTGAAACCGTGATGAAACACCCGGATCAAGGAGGCGGGTTTTCGTTTACCTTTGATCAAGCCTGACACCGGGGCTTCAATCCGGCAGCAAGACGCGCTATATGTGGTAAGTTCGCAAGAACTATGGCGATAAACGCGCGTGTAATAAGCGGTTCGGACCCGGGG
>CAYUEM010000115.1:0-8832 GCA_964442925.1 uncultured Hyphomonadaceae bacterium | reverse complement strand
AGTCCTCGAAGATGATTTCCGGGGCCGGCTTTGTCGCGATCGTGTCGATCCCTTCGGCCACGCGCCGGGCCAGCGCGGTGAACAGCTGGCCGGCCGTGTCATCACCAAGCGCGGCTGGCGTTCCGCCATCCCCGCCTTCGCGGATCGCTTGCAGCATTGGAAGCTGGCCAAGCAGCGGCAGGCCGAGCGCGTCAGCCATGCGCTGGCCACCACCCTCGCCCATCAGGAAGTGGCGGTTGCCGGCCGGGTCGTCGAACCAGCTCATGGTTTCCACGATCCCGAGCACGGGCACGGCGGTTTTGGCGAACATTGCAGCGCCGCGGCGCACATCGGCAAGCGCGACCTCCTGCGGCGTCGTCACGATCAGTGCGGCTGTGACCGGCACACGCTGGGCGATGGCGAGCTGGGCATCGCCTGTGCCGGGCGGCGTGTCGATGATCAGCAGGTCGAGCGGGTCGTCCTGCGTGCCCCATGCGGCATCCTGAAGCATCTGCGTGATTGCGGACATCACGATCGGGCCGCGCCAGATCATCGGTGCGTCGGGGTCCGAAAGGTATCCGATCGACAGGGTCTTCAGGCCATGAGCGATGATTGGCTCGAGCTTGCCATCGGCTGTGGAGACCGGTTCGGCCTGCGACGTGGCGAGCATGGTCGGGATCGAGGGTCCGTAAATGTCGGCATCAAGAAGGCCGGTTTTCATGCCGGTTCTTGCCATGGCCACGGCGAGATTGACGGCAACGGTCGATTTGCCGACGCCGCCCTTGGCGCTGGCGACAACGAGGATGTTGGAAATACCGGGCACGCGGCCCGCCTTCCGGGCGGGCGCAGGTTGCCCTCCGGCGAGGGCTTCATCCGACAGGCGTGCGCCCTTGCGCACCCGACGCGGTGAAGTGTGCTGCGCCGACAGAAGGTTGACCTTGCGCGCCGGCGCAGCTGGCGTGGGGTTGTCACCGTCGGCGCGTTCAGCCGTCAGCACGGCGCGGACATCGCTGATCCCTCTGACACCGCGCGCGGCACTTTCCGCTTCCAGCCGTAAGGCGTCAGCGCTGGAAAGGTCATTTCCGCTGGCCTCGATGACAAGAATCGCACGGCCATCCGGGGTCACCGTTACGGTCTGCAACCAGTCCGGCGCGCCCAGCCGGCGGCGGATTTCGGCTTCGAGTGCCTGCGGCGTTCTGGACCTTGCGCGAAACAAGCTTTGATCTCCTCCTTGATAGCGGCACGCAGAACATGCACATACCGCACTAGAACATTTAGTGTGAGTGTTTCACAGACCACCACAAGGAGTGACGCTTTTCATGCCCTGGAAAGACGATAACAACAGCGATCTGCCGCACGCAGCCGGTGGCCCCTGGTCCGGCGGACCGGGTGAACAAGGCGGACCTGGCAACAATGGCGGTTCGCCATGGAATCGCCCCGGCGGCGGCTCAGGAAATGGCGGAGGCGATATCGAAGACCAGATGCGCCGGATGCAGGAGCGCTTTCGCAAAGGCATTGGCGGGCGCGGCGGTGGTCGCGGCGGAAGCGGCGGCGGGCGCTCCCTTGGCCCGTTTGGCTTCATCGTGATTGCACTTGTCGCACTGGTCGCATGGATTTCGACCGGTGTGGTTGTGGTCGATGCCGGCCAGCAGGCGGCAATCTTCCGGTTCGGCAAATGGCAAACCAATCTGGGTTCAGGTATCCAGCTTCACTGGCCGGTCCCAATCGAGCGTCATTTCCTCGTCAATGTCGAAGAGCAGCGCCAGATCACGATTGGCGACACCCGCAATGAAAGCCTGATGATCACGCAGGACGAAAATATCGTCGATATCCAGTTCGCGGTGTTCTGGAAGGTCAAATCGGATACGCCGGAAGACTTCATCCTGAATGTCAGGGAACCCGAGCAGACCGTGCGCATGGTGGCAGAGTCCGTGATGCGCGAAGTTGTTGGTAAAACGCTGCTGCAGAATGTCATCACCACAGAACGTGATGAGGTCGGCAAACTCGTGCGGGATCAGACCCTCGCCCTGCTCAACAGCTATCGGGCCGGGATCGATATTCTGGACGTGCAGATCGGTAAATCCGATCCGCCTCAGCCGGTGATCGAGGCGTTCAACGATGTCAACAAGGCTGAGCAGGATGCAGAGGCCAACATCAATGGTGCGACGCGGTTTGCCAATCAGGTCGTGCCCGAGGCGCGCGGTGAGGCGCAACAGATCCTGCAGCAGGCCGAAGGCTATCGTGAAAAGGTGATCGCCGACGCAAACGGTCAGGCGGCGCGTTTCACCTCGATTTACGAGGAATATCGCCTCGCGCCGCAGGTGACACGCGAACGCATGTATTTGGAAACCATGGAGCGGGTTCTCGGTGGTGCCGAGAAGACGATCCTCGACAGCGACTCCGGCGCGGTGCCCTATCTGCCGCTTGATCGCGTGCAGCAGCGCTGAGCAAAGGAAATACAAACGATGAAAATGTTTACATGGATCTTTGCGGCGATTGTCGTCCTGGTCATTTTCGTGGCGCTCAATTCATTCTATGTCGTGCGTCAGGACCAGCAGGCGCTGGTGCTGGAGTTCGGTAATCCTGTGGCTGTGCGCAACGCGCCTGGCTCGCCGGAAGATGAGGCGGGCCTGTTCTTCAAGACGCCCTTCATCCAGAGCGTTACGATACTGGACCGTAAGAATTTGGGCCTGAACATATCGGACATTCAGGTGCTCGCCTCCGACCAGCGGCGGCTGGTGGTCGATGCATTCGTGCGCTGGCAGATCACCGATCCGCTGAAATTCTATCAGCGGCTTCGCACCGAACGCGCGGCGGAAATCCAGCTCAACCGGTTTACCGAATCGGCCATTCGTGCGGCTTTGGGCGATGTCGAGGTGCCCGAGATCATCTCAGGCCAGCGTTCGGAACTGATGGCCCGTATCCAGACTTCGGTGAATGAGAATCTGGCCGATACAGGCATCATCATCATTGATGTGCGGATCCGCCAGGCTGACTTGCCGCAGGAAATCGCAGAAGGGATCTACAACCGGATGCGCACGGCTCGCCAGCAGGAAGCTGCACGGATCCGTGCGGTTGGCGAAGAGCAGGCACGCCTGATCCGGGCGACCGCTGAGCGGGAGGCCACCGTGCTGCTCGCGCAGGCGCGCGAACAATCGGAAAAGATCCGCGGTGAAGGCGATGCCAAACGCAATCGGATATACGCAACGGCTTACAATGCCGATGCGAACTTCTTTCGTTTCTATCGCTCGCTGCTCGCCTGTGAAAACGCGATCAAGCCGGGCACGAAGATTATCGTCGATCCGAACAATCTCGGCATCTGCGATATTTTTTCCGCGCAGGCAGCTCAGTCCAATAGCGGCAATCGCTAGAGGTAACCGGTGGCGGCGGGCATGGACGCCTGGGTATTCATGCTCGCTGCGCTCGGCCTGTGGTTTGTGGCCGAGGGCCTTGTCTACAGCGTCTTTCCCGACACAATGCGCCGGTTCCTCGACTGGGCGGCCCGCCAGCCCACTGACAGCCTGCGCAGCGGCGGTCTCTGGACAGCGGCGCTCGGCGGGCTGATGCTGTATATCGCGATCCGCCTGATGCGATAGATTGCGCATCTCCCCGGAAACGCCTTATTCTTTGCGCAGAACAAAAAAGCAGAGTGTTGAAACGACAGGTCCGAGCCAAGATGACATTTCCAGTTTTGCGCCGTCTCGCCGCGATCAGCATGCTCGCCCTTGCCCTCAGCCCGGCAATGTCTGCCCAGTCGCTGAGCGAGCCGGCAGTGCAGGTTGACATGTCTGGCGCGCCGGAAAGTTTTTCGGGCTTGGCCCGACGCCTGATGCCGGCTGTGGTCAATATCACCACACGCCAGACGGTTGCGCCGCAAGGGTTGCCGGAGTTTCCCGAGGGCTCGCCGCTGGAGCGGTTCAATCCGTTTTTCGGGCGCGACGAAGAGGGGTTCCGCCAGCAGGGCTCGCTGGGCTCAGGTTTCGTGATTTCCGCCGATGGCCTCGTGATCACAAACAATCACGTCATTCAGGATGCCGATGAGATCAATGCCATCTTCTCCGACGGGCGCACGTTGAAAGCCGATCTGCTGGGCACCGACCCGGAAACCGATATTGCGGTCCTGCAACTGGTCACGGATGAGCCACTGCCGTTTGTCGAAATGGCCGACAGCGACAGTGCGCAGGTCGGCGACTGGGTGATGGCGATCGGCAACCCGTTCGGATTTGGCGGATCGGTCTCCGCCGGAATCATTTCGGCGATGAATCGCGACACGGGCGGGCGCTATGACGATTTCATCCAGACCGATGCGGCGATCAATCGCGGCAATTCTGGCGGCCCACTGTTCAGCCTGAGTGGCGAAGTGGTCGGCGTCAACACCGCGATCATTTCACCTAGCGGCGGATCGGTCGGCATCGGCTTTGCGATTCCGTCGAACATGGTCAGGCAGATTTCCGGCCAGCTGATCGAATTTGGCGAGCTGCGGCGCGGTTGGCTGGGCGTGTCTGTGCAGGGCATCGATGAGGATATCGCAAAGGCTTATGGCGCGCCAAATGCCGATGGGGTGATCGTGACGCGGATTGAGAAGGGCAGTCCGGCCGAAACCGCGCGGCTGAAGGTCGGCGACCTGATCCGCCGGCTCGATGGCGCGAATATCAAGGATGTGCGCGCCCTGACCCGTCTGGTGGCCGATGCCGGTGTCGGCAAGGCGGTCGAGTTGCAGGTCATGCGTGACCGGCGGGCGATGCTTATCGAGGTTACGCTGGGCGAGCTGGACACGAGCGATGACAGTGACGCGCAGGCTGAAGAGATCCCTGAGCTGGCCGTGACCGACAATAGCCTCGGCGTGGAATTTGCGGTGCTCGACGAGACAGCGCGCCGGCGCTACGGCGTGCCCAAGGACATAGAAGGCGTTCTGGTCAGTTCGGTGTCGCCGCGCGGGCCGAGTTTTGGCAAGCTCGCCAAGGGCGATGTGATCATCGAAATGGGCTTCGAGCGCGTCGGCAATGTGGCTGAGGCTGTTGCGGCGATGGAGGCAGCCAGCGCGCAGCCGGACATGCCGCTTCTGGTGCGCGTCTGGCGCGGCGGCGGGGGCGGCTATGAAGCCTTCTTTTCAATTACGCTTCGGCCAACAAGCTGATTGATGTGCGCCGCAGCTGAGTTGCCTCGGGCGGCCTTGCCGGAAGCGCGGTTGCCGATGGTCGCGATCGATGGACGCAAGGAGGGGTGGAGGTGAAGACGATGCGTTCTGCCGGGTGGATCGGGCTGGTCCTGCTGGGGCTGGGTGCCTGTGCGACGCCGGCACCTTTGGCTGCCAGTGATTTCGTCGAAACCCGCGCCCATGTCAGGGTCATGGTGATGAAGCCTGATGTTGAGGTCAGACATGTCACAACGGCAGGCGGCGAATTGCGCGCGGACTGGACGCGGGCAGCAGAAACGCATCTTGTTGTTGCCCTGATCAGACAGCTGGAGGCCGGCGGCGAAACCGTCAGCGTTTACCCGCCAGACAAGAACCTGTCGGAAGCGGGCGAGCAGGCGCTGCTGCTCAATCAGGCGGTCAGCAGTGCGATGATGACGCACGCGGTTCAGGTTGATCCGCAGAGATTTGCCGGTCGCTTGCCACACAAGCAGGCGGGCGAGCTGGATTACAGCCTTGGCGAAGCCGCCGCAGCGCTCGCCGGCGGCCAGCAAGTCGACTATTTCTTGTTCCTGACCTCTCGCGCAAATTTCGAAAGCAGCGGTGTGGCCATGACCAAGATCGTGCTGGGTGCGGTGACGGGAGTCTTGCCCTTGGGGGGCGGGTTTCGTGGCACCATGGTCTCTCTTGTCGACATGCAAAGCGGCGATGTGGTCTGGCTGGGCTCTTCCCTGCAGGGCGACCCGCGCGATCCCGACCAGGCCGCCAGTATCATGCAGCAGGTGTTCGAGACCAGCCCGCTGAAATAGGAGGCGGCTATGACAGGAATGCGAGCTTTTCTCGCCTGTTTCGGGGCAGCGGCGCTGGCCGGTTGTGCAAGCACCGATCATGGCGCGCGCAATGTCGGGCAGGCACCTTCCGATGCGTCGAGCCCGGAAGCCGGCATCTGGCTGCAGATGGACGCGCTGGAAGGCAAGCTCGCGCGTTCGGGGTATCGGATCAATGACCCCGGACTTGAAGCCTATCTTGCGCAGGTGACTTGCAAGGTGTCGGGCGAATATTGCCCCGAATTGCGGGTTTACGTGATGGACTCGCCGCAATTCAACGCTTCGATGGCACCAAATGGCATGATGCTGGTCAATACCGGGCTTCTCCTGCGCGCAGAAAATGAGGCACAGCTGGCCTTCGTTCTTGGCCATGAATTCGGCCATTATCTCGAAAATCACGCTCTGGAACGGCGCGGCGCGGTGAAGAATGCATCTGTTACCGGTTCGATACTCGCAATTGGCATGACAGCCGCAGGCGCCGGCGCATTTGCCGATCTCGGTTTTGCAGCCCCGATGGCGGGCGCGTTTGCGTTCAACCGCGAACAGGAACGCGAGGCCGACCGGATTGGCCTGGCAGCCATTGGCGCTGCTGGCTATGACACATCCAGCGGCGCGCACATCTGGACCCATTTGTCGGATGAGATCGCCGCCTCAACCAACTTGGCCAAAAAGAGACAGTTCAGCCGCGCCAGCCTGTTCGACACTCATCCCCTGACGCAGGAGCGCATCGCGTATCTTGATGCGCAAGCCGCCGCCTGGCCGCCGACGCAAACCGATGAAATTTCCTATCGCGCCCGTATTCGCCCGCATCTTGCAAGCTGGCTGAACGCGCAGATCGCGATGCGCGATGCCGGCGCGACGCTGCATCTTCTCGACCGCCTGGCGACAATCCCCGGAGATGAGGGCGCAATCGCCTTCGCCCGCGGCGAGGTCTACCGTTTCCGCGGCGAGGAGGGCGATGATCAACTCGCGCTGGCAGCCTATCAGCGCGCCAGCCGGGCCGTGGATGCGCCCGCACAGGCGTTCCGGCAGATTACCGACCTGCAGATGCAGGCCGGGCGCGAAACCGAGGCGAGCGCGGCATTTCGCGAATATCTCAACCGTGCACCGGACGCGGCCGACAAAAGCCTGATCGAAAGCCTGATTGCGAAAATGGAAGGGGAGGGGCCATGACAAAGCCTGTTCTGGCTGCGGCTGCGGCATTTGTTCTCGCCGCTTGCGCGCAATCCCTGTCAGCCGTGCCCGCCGGACCGCTTGATGGCGACGCCGGCTTCATCGTCACCTTGCAGGATGACTGGACCCGGGTGCCTGAAAGCATCAATTCGATTACGCGCGGCGACCTGCTGACAAAGGACGGGCTCGCGCTCAATCAGTTGCACCTGATTTCACTGGACGACGGCGAGTCGATGGTGCGCGCGCCAACCGATGCCGACATTCCGACGTATCGCAAAGGCATGAGCGCTCTGGAACAGGTTGAGTTCCTGACCGCCAGCCTGCTGCGGCTGAACTACAGCGACATCACCGCGGAAAATGTCCGCCCGCAGGATTTCGATGGCGTGGAAGGCATTCGGATTGACCTGTCCGGCAAGTATCAGAGCGGGCTGAAATTTCGCGCCGACGCGGCAATCGCCGGGGCCGGCGAGCAGTTGCATATCGTCTTCTTTGTTGCGCCTGCACAGCATTATTATGCGCAGACAGCAGGCGAGGTCATTGAAATCATTGCAAGTGCGGATTTGAAATAAAGCTGGAAACGGGCTTGAAATCGCAGTAGCGTCCCTCTGCTCAGCCAAGGGAGGGTCGGTCTGATGGGCATGATGGATGCTGTAAAGCTGTTTTTCCGCCGTTACACGGAATTCAGGGGACGTTCTTCGCGCGCAGAATACTGGTGGGTTCAACTGTTCAACCTGCTTGTGATGATAGTGCCTTATCTTATTCTCTTGACAGTCGGCATAGGTTCCGGGGGGTTCAATCTGATCGGTATTCTGATGGCCCTGATTATCGGTGCTTACGTGCTGGCTGTCCTGATCCCGGGTCTCGCAATTTCCTTCCGGCGCATGCATGACCGCAACATGACGGCGTGGTGGCTTCTGCTTGGGCTGATCCCCTATGTCGGTTCACTCGTGCTGATCGTGATCTTTGTCCTGCCGGGAACCAAGGGACCGAACACGTACGGCACCGATCCGCTTGATCCGTCTGGCGGAACGGCTGACGTATTTGCCTGATCGCGATTGAAGAAGAAGGGCTCTAGCAGGCTGCTGAAAAACCAGCTCATGTGACCCATCCTTCGAGACGCGGCCCAAATGGGCCGCTCCTCTTCGATGAGGAATCTCGTTGGTTTTCCTCATCCTGAGGTGCGAACGAAGCGAGCCTCGAAGGACGAGGAAAACCTGAAGGATGGTTTTTCAGCAGTCTGTAAAGCCGGCGTCTTGCTTTATCCCGCCGCCTTGGCTGCGCGCTTGCGCACATTCGGGTCAAGGTGGCGTTTGCGCAGGCGGATATTGGCCGGGGTGACCTCGACCTGCTCATCATCGGCGATATAGGCCAGCGCGCGCTCCAGCGTCATCTGCATCGGCGTGGTCAGGCGCACGGCCTCATCGGTGCCTGAGGCGCGCACATTGGTCAGCTTCTTGCCCTTCAGGACATTCACTTCCAGGTCATTGTCGCGCGTGTGCTCGCCGATGATCATGCCCTGATAGACCTTGTCGCCGGGATGGATCATCATCGGGCCGCGATCTTCCAGGTTCCAAAGCGCGAAGGCCACCGCTTCGCCCTGATCCATGGCGATAAGCACACCGGTATGGCGGCCCTGGATCTTGCCCTTGTGGGGGGCGTATTCATGGAAGACGCGGTTCATGATGGCTGTGCCGCGCGTGTCGGTCATAAGCTCGCCCT
>CAYUEM010000114.1:0-8856 GCA_964442925.1 uncultured Hyphomonadaceae bacterium | reverse complement strand
GCCACCGGCTGGAACTGGCCTGCGACATCGGCACGCCCGAGCAGATGGAACAGCTGAAATCGGTCGCCGAGGACATGCTGGAAGAATGGGACCGCACGAAGAAAGCGCCGCGTCACGCCGCCTGGCTGCACGAGAAGATTGCCGAGGAGAGCTGAGGGCGCTTGCTCGTGATCAGTTTTCTTGTCGCAGCGTGAACTTTGGCGGATTTTAACGGTGGTCCACGCGCTCAATCAGGCCAGGATCGAGACCGGAAGGGAAAAACGGTCGTTTCTGCGGCTGTGGGACCGGGTATAAAAAATTTCGCCCCAAGGCTTTTCCCGATCCGTCATTTAGGGTACAAAACAGAAACAATTTTGGGAGGCGCGAAATGAAAAGTCTGAAAGAGCTTGGTGAGATGACTGTTGCCCTGAACAATGAGGGCCGGTCCCGGGAACTCCTCGACCAGATCTATTCCGATACGGTCCAATCCTGCGAAGCTGCGCCGATGCCCGATGGCGCACCCGGTGTGACCGGCCTGGATGCTCTCAAGGCAAAGTGGGACGGGTGGGAAAGTGCCAATGAGGTGCACACGACCCGGGCCGAGGGCCCGTTTTTCCACGGCGAAGATCGTTTCGGCGTCATTTATGAAGTCGACCTGACCGAAAGGGCGACGGGCGAGCGATCCACGTTCCGGGAACTGGCACTCTACACAGTGGCAGAAGGAAAGGTCGTCTTGGAAGAGTTCTTTTATTAGACCGTCGTCCGGCCAGACCTTGCGTCACCGATTTGTCTGCGGTCGCGCGCCCGGTAAATGTCTTGCAATCCAGGAGAATGCGACTAACCGCACCGCTTCGAAAGTCGCTCAAGGTCCGGTACGCGCACATCCCGGCTCGAAGCCAGTTCGATCACGCCATCAAGTCGCAGTTTCGAGATTTGCCGAGATACGGTTTCCAGCGTCAGACCGAGGAAATCGGCAATGTCCGACCGGGTCAGCGGCAGGGTGAATTGCGTTGACGCGACACCTGCGCGCGATTGCTCCGGGTCATGGTGGCGGGAGATTAGGTAGAGGAAGCTGGCGACCTTTTCCGAAGCCGTCTTGCGCCCCAGCGTCACCATCCAGTTGCGTGCCTCGTCAAGCTCGCGCAGGGACTGCTCCATCAGGCGGTGCTCCAGCGCGGGATTTTCCGCGATCATCCGCTCCAGCACACCGCAGGGGACGCGGCAGACTTCCAGTTCGGTTGCCGCTTCGGCCGACAGCTGGCTTTCCCTGCTGAACAGCCGGCCGACCAGGTCAGGCGCAAATTGCAGCCCGACAATCTGCTGTCGGCCATCTTCGAGGATCTTGACCAGCTTGACCACACCGCGGATCACCGTTGCATAGCTGGTGATATCGCGGGCATCGCCCAGCAATTCCTCTCCGGGCTTGTGAACGGTCCTGACGGTATGTTCCGACAAATGCTGAAGCTGGACCGCGTCCAGCACCCCGCACATTCCGCAGTGGCGCACCTCGCAGTGCTCACACAGTTGCGGCGCTGCATTCGAGCGTTTCGCAAGATGTTCCATTTCAACAAGATAAGGTGAAATACCTGTGCGGACAGATGCCTTCTTGCCGCATCTGCGATCGCACGCGATCTCCCGTCCGGTTTGCACATCCGGCAGGATCAAGCTGCAGGCTGCCCGGGCTCACACCAGACCCGCCAAGTGTCAAATTTTCAGTCGAAAACGGAAAAAAGCGCACGATTGCCATATTTCAGGGCCGATCTGATCCTATCTTGATAGTATAACAAGGAAAGCCGCGAGACGGCGGCGTGAACAAAAAAGACACGAGCAGGAAGGTGCCTATTTAACAAAAAGGACGCGATCCATGGATGTCTTCACACACTTCGCAGAGAGTTACAGTCGCTCGAAAACCGAGGAAATGTCGCTCCAAGACTATCTTCTTGGTTGCAAGGACGATCCGTCAATGCGGGCAACCGCTGCAGAGCGCATGATCAAGGCCGTTGGCGAACCGGAGGTCATCGACACATCCCGTGATAGCCGACTGGGCCGCCTTTTCCTCAACCGCACCATCAAACGTTACCCGGCTTTCGCCGACCTGTTTGGCATGGAAGAGACAATCGAACGGATTGTCGGCTTCTTCCGCCACGCCGCGCAAGGGCTGGAAGAGCGCAAACAGATCCTCTATCTGCTTGGGCCCGTCGGCGGCGGCAAATCGACCCTGGCCGAAAAGCTCAAGCTGCTGATGGAGACCGAACCGATCTATGTGCTCAAGGCCGGTGATCAGGTCTCGCCGGTGTTCGAAAGCCCGCTGGGCCTGTTTGAAGAAGAGCGCATGGGCGATGTTCTCAATGACAAATACAATATCCCTCGCCGGCTGTTGAGCAGTCCGGCAAGTCCCTGGGCGGTACGCCGGCTCGATGAGTTTGACGGTGACATCTCGAAATTCAGCGTGGTCAAGCTCTATCCCTCGCGCCTGCGTCAGGTCGGGATCGCCAAAACCGAGCCGGGTGACGAGAACAATCAGGATGTGTCCTCACTGGTCGGAAAGCTCGATATTCGCAAGCTTGAACTGCTTTCGCAGAATGATCCCGACGCCTACAGCTTTTCGGGCGGGCTGAACCGGACCACGCAGGGCATGCTGGAATTCGTGGAAATGTTCAAGGCACCAATCAAGGTGCTGCATCCGCTGCTGACCGCGACGCAGGAAGGCTCTTATGTCGGCACGGAGAATATCGGGGCCATCCCGTTCGACGGCATCATCCTCGCGCATTCCAATGAAAGCGAATGGCGCCAGTTCAAGAACAACAAGAACAATGAGGCGTTCCTTGACCGGATCTCTGTCGTCAAGGTGCCCTACTGCCTGCGGGTGAGCGAGGAAGCGGCAATTTATGGCAAACTGCTTGCGCAGAGCGATCTCGCTCAGGCACCGTGTGCGCCGCAGACGCTGACGATCATGGCCCGCTTCTCGGTGCTGACCCGGCTGGAGCCGCACGAAAATTCGCGGCTCTATTCGAAGATGCGCGTCTATGATGGTGAGTTCCTCAAGGACACCGATCCTCAGGCCCGTTCGATCCAGGAATATCGCGATGAAGCCGGCCCGGATGAGGGCATGGAGGGCATTTCAACCCGCTTTGCCTACAAGGTGCTCTCGGAGGTCTTCAATCATGATGTCGATGAGATTGCTGCCGACCCGGTGCATCTCTTCTATGTGCTCGACAAGGCGATCCGGCGCGAGCAATATCCCGAAGACACCGAAGATTCCTATCTCGACTTCATCAAGACGGAACTGATCCCGCGCTATGTCGAGTTTATCGGCAATGAGATCCAGAAGGCTTATCTGGAGAGCTATTCCGACTACGGACAGAATCTCTTCGACCGTTACATTGCCTATGCTGATGCATGGATCGAGGATCAGGATTTCAAGGATCCCGATACCGGCCAGATGTTCAACCGCGATGTGCTCGAAGCGGAACTGGAAAAGCTGGAAAAGCCCGCAGGCGTTTCCAATCCCAAGGATTTCCGCAACGAGGTTGTCAAGTTCGTGCTGCGCGCACGCGCCGAGAATGAGGGCAAGAACCCTGACTGGCGCGAATATGAAAAACTGCGCCGCGTGATCGAAAAGCGGATGTTCGGTCAGGTCGAGGACCTGCTCCCGGTGATCAGCTTTGGTGCGAAGCGCGACAAGGACACCGATGCCAAGCATCATGAATTTGTCCAGCGGATGACATCGCGCGGCTACACCGAGCGTCAGGTCCGCCGGTTGGTGGAGTGGTATATGCGCGTCAACAAGGCCGGATAAGACGGGGTCCGGGGCGGCCCATTGGGGGGCTGAAACCAAGGGAGCGCGTTCGTCCAGATGTCTCATTTCATCGACCGCCGGTTAAATCCGAAGGACAAGAGTCTCGGCAATCGTCGCCGGTTCCTGCGCCGGGTCCGAAAGCACGTGAAACAGGCCGTTGACCGTGCCGTGCGCGAGCGCGGCGTTGCCGATATCGATCGCGGAGACCGGATCCGTGTGCCTTATGATGGCATTCGCGAGCCCAGCTTCCACTACCAGCCCGGCAGCGGCCATCAGGAACGTGTCCTGCCGGGCAATCGCGACTTTGGTGTCGGCGACCGGTTGCGCAAACCCCCGCAGGGCGGTGGTGGAGGCGGCGGGCGCGAAGGCTCCGACAGCGGCGAAGGCGAGGATGACTTCCTGTTCGCCTTGTCTCGTGAGGAATTCCTTGAACTGTTCTTCGAAGACCTTCAATTGCCCGATCTGGTCAAGCAGACCCTGAAGGAAGTGGAGAGTTTCCAGCCGCGCCGTGCAGGATACTCCTCCAGCGGTTCGCCTTCCAATCTTGCGGTGATCTCGACAATGCGCAACGCGCTGGGCCGCCGAATGGCGCTGCGCCGGCCAAGCGACAGGCAGGTGCGTGAGTTGCAGGCCGAACTTTTCGCGCTGGAAGCGATTTCCGATCCCGATGAGGCCCAGCGCGCGCGGATGGATGCCTTGCGCGACGAGATCACGGAAATGCGTCGCAAACGGGCGGCCGTCCCGTATATTGATGCGCTGGATGTGCGCTACAAATTGTTCGAACAGGCACCACAACCCAATGCTCACGCCGTGATGTTCTGCCTGATGGATGTGTCGGCCTCAATGGGCGAGCGGGAGAAGGATCTCGCCAAGCGGTTTTTCGTGCTGCTGCACCTGTTCCTGCAGAAGCGCTACCGGCGGATCGAACTGGTCTTCATCCGCCACACCCACAATGCCGCCGAGGTCGATGAAGACACCTTCTTTCATTCGCGTGAGACCGGCGGCACCGTTGTTTCCACTGCGCTGGAGGAAATGAAGGCGATTATCGAGGCGCGCTATCCGGTTTCTGACTGGAATATATATGCCGCGCAGGCCTCCGACGGTGACAATTTCCCCGGCGACAGTGCCCGCTGCGCGCAGCTGATGGGCGAGCAGATCATGGGGCTGGTGCAATATTACGCCTATATCGAAATCATCGAGGAAGCCGAGGCTGATTTCCTGTCCAGTGATGACAGCGGGGTCGAGCTTTGGCGCACCTATCAGCGCATCTCGCGCGACTGGCCGAACTTCGCGATGAAGCGGATCTCAAAGCCCGCAGACATCTATCCGGTGTTCCGGGAGCTGTTTTCCCGCGACAGTCAGAAGGAGGGCTGAACATGGCAAAGGTCCCCGCAAGAACCGCCCGCAAACCGGTGAAATCACGCAAGCCCAAAGCGCCTTGCGCTCCGGTCTCGCAATTGCTTTTCGACGGTCCGGACTGGACGTTCGAGACAATGCACCGGACCTATGATGCGATTGAGGATATCGCCCTGTCTGATCTCGGGCTCGACATCTATCCCAACCAGATCGAGATCATTTCCTCAGAACAGATGCTCGATGCCTATTCATCAACGGGAATGCCGCTGATGTATGGCCACTGGTCGTTCGGCAAGAGCTTTGTTTCCGAAGAACGCAAATACCGCAAGGGCCTGCGCGGGCTGGCCTATGAGATCATCATCAATTCCAGCCCCTGCATCTCCTACAATATGGAAGACAACACGATGGCGATGCAGACGCTGGTGATGGCGCATGCCGCTTTTGGTCACAATCATTTCTTCAAGAACAATCACCTGTTCCGGATGTGGACCGATGCCGAGGGCATTCTCGACTATCTCGAATATGCCCGCAATTTCGTGTCCGATTGCGAGGAGCGCCATGGCGAGCGGGCTGTCGAGAGCTTGCTCGACAGTGCCCATGCGCTGATGGCCAACGGTGTATTCCGCTATGAGCGCCCGTCGCGCCTGACCTTGCGCGAGGAGCGCGCGCGCCACCGCGAACGGCTCGCGCAGGAAGAGGCGGAAGTGAATTATCTCTGGGAGACGCTGAAGGCCCGCAAGGCGCGAAAAACGCCTGGCGATGACAATTACAACCCGGCCGATGGTGTCAGCCTGCCGGAGGAAAACCTGCTCTTCTTCCTTGAGCAATACAGCCCTGTCCTCGCCAACTGGCAGCGCGAACTGCTGCGCATCACCCGAAACATCGCGCAGTATTTCTACCCCCAGCGCCAGACCAAGGTGATGAATGAGGGCACAGCCTGCTTTGTCCATTATTACATCATCAATGAGCTGCACCGGCGTGGACAGATCAGCGATGGCGCTCTGTTCGAAATGCTTCACCAGCACACCAATGTCATCACCCAGCCGGGCTTTGATGATCCGCGCTTTTCCGGCATCAATCCTTATGCACTGGGCTTTGCGATCATGCAGGACATCCGCCGCGTTGTCGAAAGGCCCGACGAGGAAGACCTGCAATGGTTTCCCGGTCATGCCGGTAAGGGCGACTGGCGGGCGGTTCTGAAGGACATCTGGGCCAATTATCGCGATGAGAGCTTTATCCAGCAGTTCCTCTCGCCCCGCGTGATGCGTGATTTCCGCATGTTTGCGCTGGAAACTGAAGAAAGCGACCGGTTCTACACCGTCACCAACATTCAGGATGAACGCGGCTATCGCGGCATCCGCGAGGCGCTGGCGCGCAATCACGACCTGTCGATGATCGAGCCGGACATTCAGGTGGTCGGTGTCGATTTCCTCGGTGACCGCACGCTGTATCTGGCGTGTGAAAATCGTTCGGGCGCGCAGCTCGACCCACAAAATCGCGATGCGACACTCGACCATGTCCGCCATCTCTGGGGCTTCGATGTCGAATTCGAAGAAGACGCCTGATCGGTCTTGTCTCAATATCCTTCTGGTGGTGAATTCATGCTTTGCTAAACTCTGGCGTATACTTCAGAGCATGCGTACGGATGGAGATGAAACCCTTGGCAGGCTGGCTGAAACAGATTTTCAGGAAATCGGAGACTGAAACAGCGTCCGGGGCTGGGCCAGCAGACGTTGAGCCACAGGAGCATCGCACATCTGATCGTGTGGGCACCTACAAGGTGGCGACCATGGTCTATCCAAGCGGCTATAGCCGCAAAGGCGTCGTGGTTGACCGCTCACCAACCGGCGTTCGCGTTCGCTCCATGGAACGCACGAACATGCCCGACCGGTTGCGCCTGAGCATTGAGGGCACAAACGGACATTTCGAGGTTGAGGTCATCTGGCAGGACGGCGTCGAAGCCGGCTTGCGTTTCCTCTGATTTTCCTGCCGCTCGAAACGATTGCGTTCAGGAATAATGCAGGGCCGGGCCGTCGAGGTCGATCTGCGGAAACTCGTCCTTTTCCCGCCAGTAATCCTGGGTGTGCTGCCACTCGTGCTTTGCCAGCCGTCGGGGCAGTCTGCCCATCCCGCGCATCAGATAGCCAGGGTTGAAATCCTCCGGGTCGCCCCAGGCCAGACGCTGCATCTTCTCTTCTTCAGCCGACAGTCTGACCTCGACCTGCCGGGCACCCTTCGCATCCATATGCGTCAACAGCCGGCAGACGAAATCGCCGAGCATATCCACGCGCAGTGTCCAGCTGGCACGGAAATATCCAAACACCCAGAGCAGGTTGGGAACGCCGGTGAACATCATGCCGCGCCATGTCACCGTGTCGGCAAAGTCGACCGGTTTGCCATCGACGAAGAATTCGATCTCGCCAAGGACCGACAGGTCAAAGCCGGTGGCCGAAATGATGATGTCGGCATCCAGATGCTTGCCGGAAGCGAGCTGGATCCCGGTTTCGGTGAACGATTCAATCGTGTCGGTGACAACGCTGGCCTTGCCATCCGCGATGCCCTGAAACATGTCACCATCAGGCAGGAAAGCGAGGCGTTGCTGCCAGGGGCGGTAGTTCGGACCGAAATGTTCCTCAACCGGATAGTCTTCGCCGAGATAGGCCCTGACCCCTTCCAGCAGTTCCTGTCGCACCGCTTCAGGTTCGCTCTTGCAGCGCCGTGTCAGTTCATTCTGGTCAAACAGGATTTGCTGGCGCACGACGCGATGAATGGTTTCCTCATCGATCCCGATCTGGCGCAGGCGATCTGCCAACTCGTTCTGGTTGCTGGCGGGGAAGAAGTAAGTCGGTGAGCGTTGCAGCAGCGTGACATGTTCGCATGCGCCGGCAATGGCCGGCACCAGCGTCGCCGCCGTGGCACCCGATCCGATGCAGACGACTTTCTTGCCGGCAAGATCGATATCATCCGGCCAGGTCTGCGGGTGGATGATCTTGCCCTTGAAATTCTCCATGCCCGGCCAGTCGGGCATATAGCCCTTGTCATGCTTGTAATAGCCTTGGCACATCCAGAGGAAATTCGTGGACATTTGCCGTGTCTTGCCACTCGCAAGGTCGGTGACATCGACCTGCCACAGCTTGTCCTCGCTCGACCACTGCGCCCGTTCGATCTGGTGGCCATAGCGAATATGGCGGTCAATCTGCTTCTCTTCGATGACCTCGGACATGTATTTCAGAATTTCTTCGGCCGAAGCGATCGGCGCGCCGACCCATGGCTTGAAGCGGTAGCCGAACGTGTAAAGGTCGCTGTCGGAGCGGACACCGGGATAGGTGTGGGTCACCCAGGTGCCACCGAACGTGTCCTTTTTCTCCAATATGGCGAAGCTCTTGCCGGGACACTGTGTCTGCATGTGGTAAGCTGCTCCGATCCCGGATATTCCGGCACCGACAATCAGCACATCGAAATATTCGCCAGCGTCGGTGGCCCGATTTTCAAGCGTTGCGGTCTCGTTCATGTTTTCCTCCCACTATGTATTCGTGTGAATACGCTGTGGAATACTCTGCGCACGTCCGGATCCCAGCGACACGATCATTTCTGACGCATGCGTCATTTTTCAATCTGCCGCAACCGAAACGGCCTCATCTTGATGCAGGTCAATCTTTGCGGCCGGCGCCTCACCCGCTGTTGAAGTGGCCGTAAATCCGCTCGGCGAGGGCCTGGTTGAT
>CAYUEM010000113.1:0-8873 GCA_964442925.1 uncultured Hyphomonadaceae bacterium | reverse complement strand
CTGTTGTCGCCGGCCCGCACGAGAAATGGGGCGAAACCCCGGTCGCCTTTGTCGAGCTGAAACCCGGCGCGAGCCTTGAGCAGGACGAACTGATCGCGTTTTGCCGCGAGCGGCTGGCGCATTTCAAGTGCCCGACACGTCTGGTCGTCACCGCCCTGCCGAAGACAGCGACCGGCAAGATCCAGAAATTCGGGCTGCGCAAACGCGCGGAATAAGCACACGCGGCAGGGGCAAGCGGCAATTGGCACACATGTGCTTGCACCGCCTGCCCGCTCGCCCCATCTGAGCTTCGAACGAGCCAAAAGGGAGACCATGGCCATGACATTTACCATGAGCGGTGTCGGCGCAGGTCAGGCCGGCGGACACGTCAAGGACAGCACCGATCAGGCCTTCATGGCCGATGTCATCGAAGCGTCGAAGGATGTGCCGGTTCTGGTTGATTTCTGGGCACCGTGGTGCGGTCCCTGCAAGACGCTGGGTCCGGTCATCGAGAAGCTCGTCAACCAGAAGGCCGGCAAGGTCAGGCTGGTCAAGATCAATATCGATGAGAACCCGCAAATCGCCGGACAGCTGGGCGTGCGTTCCATTCCTGCGGTGTTCGCCTTTAATGATGGCCGCCCGGTTGACGCCTTCATGGGTGCTTTGCCGGAAGGCCAGATCCGTGAATTCATCGACAAGATCATGGCCGGAACCGATGCCGGCCAGCAGGTCGCCGAGGCGCTTGACGGCGCAGACCAGGCTCTGCACGCGGGCGATATCGGCGGCGCAGCGCAGATCTATGCCGCCGTCATCAATGCCGAGCCGGAGAATGTCCGCGCCATTGCCGGTTTGGCGCGCTGTTATCTGGCCAATGGCGATGCTGAGCGCGCAGCCGGAACGCTGGAGATGACACCGCAGGACAAGCGCGATGATGCCGACTACAAAAGCGTCATGACTGCGCTGGAACTGGCCGCCGATGCGCCAGACGAGAGTGAATTTGCCGGTGCGCTGGCAAGGCTCGAAGCCAGTCCTGATGATCTCGATGCACGGTTCGAACTGGCGGAAAAATATGCCGCCGCCGGACACAATCGCCTCGCTGTAGACCATTTGCTGGCCATTTTGGCGGTGGATATGAATTGGAGCGAGGGCAAGGCGCGCGACAAGCTGCTGACCGTTTTCGAGGCGGCCGGCCCGAAAGACCCGGTGACGCTGGACGGGCGTCGCAGATTGTCCTCGCTGATGTTCGCCTGATCGGTCTGATCCGTGGCCGGGGCTCGACATCCGTGCGGCCCGGCCCACAATCATGGCCAATGAAGCAAGAACATGCGAAAGGCCGTGACATGAGCGCACAGACATATCGCCAGATCGAAGATCTGCCGGAGACGCTGGCACTGTTTCCGCTTCCTGGCGCGATGCTGTTTCCGCGCTGGACCCTCTCACTGAACATATTCGAGCCGCGCTATCTCAACATGATTGATGATGCGATGCAGGGCTCGCGGATGATCGGCATGGTGCAGTCCACAGGCGGGCCAAAGGCGCATCCCGATCTGGCCGGTGTCGGCTGCGCGGGGCGGATCACCTCCTATTCGGAAACCGATGACGGGCGCTATCTGATCGTGCTGAGCGGCATTAGCAGGTTCGAAGTCAGCGAGATTGTGGGCGCAACGACGCCTTACCGGCAAGCCAGGCCCGGCTGGCTGGCTTTCGCTGAGGACCTGGCAGAGCCTGAGCTGACGGATATGCCCGACCGCGACCGGTTGGTGCGCGCGCTGAAAGCCTATGTCACCCGCCATGAGATGAGCGCGGACTGGTCAGCCGTGGAAGATGCGCCACTGGAAACGCTGGTGCATGCGCTGTGCGCCGGTTGTCCGTTTTCGGTGCCGGAAAAGCAGGCTCTGCTTGAAGCGCCGGAACTGATTGACAGGGCCGACACGCTGATCGCGCTGCTTGAAATGGATGTTCCCGGAGACGGCGGAGACTATTTGCAGTGAGCAAGACAGGCGAAACATCGCAACATGGCGAGACCCGCACGCGCGGTTCAGGTGTTGACCCGCGGCTGCTGGAAATTCTGATCTGCCCGCTGACCCGCCTGCCGCTGGAATATGATAGCGCTGCCGGCGAGCTGATCTCGCGAAAAGCGGGGCTGGCGTTCCCGATCCGCAACGGCTTGCCGATCCTGCTCGAAGACGAGGCACGCGAAATTGAGGGTGACCCGGCATGAGCGCGCAGGACGCCTCACCCGGCTGGCCAGCGCGCCTGCGTTTCCAGAAAACCGCCGCGCGGCTTGTTCTGGAATATGCCGATGCACCAATGCTCAGCGTTGCCTACAAGAAGCTGCGCGAAGAGAGCCCGTCAGCCGAGGTGCGAGGCCATGGCGCGGGCCCCAAGCCGCCGCAGCCGCCTGTGCCCGATGACATCACGGTCACCGGCGCAGAACCGGTCGGGCGCTATGCGGTCCGCATCCGTTTTTCCGATGGCCATGACAGCGGCCTTTACACCTGGCCCTATCTGCACGCGCTGGCCGAACCGGTGAAGTGATCGCGCCGGCTTCACCTGCCGGGCCGGGCCTGCTAAGCGCATGGCCATCTTTCGCAGGAACAGGCCAGCCGTCATGGACCTTCTCGACCGTCTCGCATCCGGCTGGAAGGCCTGGCTGATCTTGTTGGCCATCACCATGGGTGCGGCGGCTCCGGGCGTGTTTCAGCTGCCGGCACTCGACCGGGATGAGAGCCGTTTCGCGCAGGCCTCCAAGCAGATGCTGGAGACCGGCGACTATATCCGCATCCGCTATCAGGATGAGCTGCGCAACAAGAAGCCAGCCGGCATTCACTGGCTTCAGGCCGGCTCGACTGCGCTGTTCTCCAGCGCCGAGGCCAAACAGATCTGGTCGTATCGCGTGCCAAGCTGGATCGGCGCCGGGCTCGGCACGCTGGCCTGTTTCTGGACCGGGCTGGTGCTGGTCGGACGGCGGGCGGCGTTTCTCGGCTCTGCCCTGTTCGGGGCCTGCCTGTTGCTGACCAGCGAGGCGCACATATCCAAGACGGATGGGGTGCTGATCTTCCTGACAACGCTGGCGATCGGCGCGCTGGCGCGGCTGTATATGCGGGCCGATCAGGACAAATCGCTGGCGCTGTTGTTCTGGTTCGCGATGGGTGCTGGCTTCCTGATCAAGGGGCCGGTCACGCCGCTGGTCGCCGGTTTCGCCGGGCTCGGCGTCTGGGTCTGGGCAAGGGCGGCAGAAGCGCGCGGCGGTGACTGGTGGCGGGTGCTGGTCTGGTGGCCAGGTCCGCTGATCTTTGTGGCGCTGGTCCTGCCCTGGTTCATCTGGATACAGGTCGCGACCGGCGGGCAATATATTGAAGGCGCGGTTGGCAAGGACCTGAAGGATAAGTTCGTCGGTGCTTCGGAGGGCCATGGCGGCTGGCCGCTCTATCACCTGTCGCATTTTCCGATCTGGTTCTTCCCCGCGACATTGCTGGCGATCCCCGGCGGTGTGATCGCCTGGCAGGGGCTGCGCGGGGCAGGTGAGCTCGCACGCCGTCGCGGCAGCGATGCGCTCGTGATCAGCGCGGCACTGATCGGACTGACGGGCTTCATAGCGTGGATTTTCGGCCCGCAGCTGCTGGTCGCCTATCCGTTCCTGCTGCTTGGCAGTTTCCTGGTGTTGGGTTTGCAGCGCGGATGGCATCAGCGCTGGCCTCAGACCGGCACGCACGCGCCAGATGATGCTCAGCGCGCGATGCGGTTCCTGCTGGCATGGGGGCTGCTCAACCTGTTTTTCTTTGAACTGATGCCGACCCGGCTCAGCCATTACATCATGCCGGCCTATCCCGCTTATGCCCTGATCGCTGGCCATGCCGGTGTCCGGTTGGTTGCGGGCGCGCGGATGCCGGTGTCATGGGGCCTTTCGCTGGTGCTGTTTGCGCTTGGCGGTGCCGTTCTGGCGCTGGCCAGCTATCCCGGTATCGACGAACTTGTCATGGCCGAGGCGGCAGGCGACTTCAGAACCGCGCCGCCTGGTGCGGTGATGGCCGCCTGGCGCGGCGATCTGGACTATCCGCTCTGGCTTTGGTGGAGCGGCGTCCTGTTGCTGGTCGGCGGCGTTCTGGCCGGTGTGCGGCGTGCAGTCATCCCGGCGGCCGTTCTCGGCGTGCTGGCGGCAACGGCCCTGGGCTGGCACATTCGCAGCCATTTCCTGCCGGCGCAGATCTGGATCCAGCCAAGTGAGCAGGCCCGCCTCGCGCTTGCGCAAGTCTGTGCGCTGCCCGATCTGCGCATGAATGGCGCCGGCTGTCTCGATGGCCCGGCACGGGTGCAGGCGGTTGGCTATAGCGAGCCGTCCTATGTGATGACGCTGGGCACGCAGAACCTGCATCCGCCGCAAACCACAGTCGCCCTGCCCGGGTCAGATGACGCCTTGCCGGCAGGCTTCCTGATCAATCTGGAGGACCGGGCGGGTGAGCCAGCGCTCCAACAGATCATCACCGAGGCGCAGGCGCGCGGCCTGTGCGTGCGCCGCTCAGCGCCGCATTTCGCGCTGAATTATTCCAATGGCGATCCGGCACATTTCATCGGCCTGCGGATCGATGGTCCGCCCTGCCGCTGACATCCGGAAATGCGTCAGGCGTCGGTGCGACGCACCATGAAACCGGCGCGCGGGAAATGAATGTGCAGGCTCTCGGCGCGTTCGTCGAAACGCTGCAGGATGATGCTCTGGTCATCGGCATGCACCAGTTTTCCGCTGACCCAGTCGCGGCCATAATCATCGGGAGCGACGGCAACACTCTCACCAGCGACGAGGCCTTGCGCCTCGACCGGATCGACCGAGGCTGACTTCAGGCGCGGGCCTGAACTGTGCGCAATCGCCAGCGCGTCGGCGCCCGATAAAACTTCCGCCTCCTGTCCCTCGTGCTCCGAAAGCCGCGCAAACCAGTCGCGCGTCAGGGGCGCGCTCTCGAAGCAGGCTTCGAGAAAGTCGGGGACATTACGCTGCATGAACCAGACATTCATATGTGCATGCAGATCGATCAGCCCGGGCCGGGCTGAGACCAGCCAGTTGCCACTGCCCGCGCCGCGCCCGCCCTGCAGGCGCTGTTCGATCTGCATCAGATGGGCGCGCCACTGGTCGCGCATCATCGGCGCAGCGTTCTGCATTGCGTCGGTGTCGAACGGTCGACCGGAGAGTTTTTCGCGATCCGCCTTGAAATCTGCCGGGACATGTTCGCCCAGCGCACCGAAAATTACCGCAACCGATGACTGGAACCAGACCCGGTCGGCCCAGTGCGCAACCATCCTGTGCAGGCCTTCATGTCCGGGCAGTTCCAGTCGCGGCATCGCATAGCGCCGCTCCAGTTCCATCAGGATCATCGCCGTATCGCAGTATATGTCTGCGCCGATCTGCATCACGGGCGTGCGGCGATAGCCCCCGGTGAGCGGCATCAGGTCCGGCTTCGGCATGATCACCGGCACGTCCACCCGCGCCCAGGCAAGGTTTTTCAGGCGCAGCGCAAGGCGCACCTTCTCGGAAAAGGGCGAGCTGTCATATTCGTGGAGGATGATGCTGCGTGCATTCGCCATGATCGTTTTCGGCCCCTGCGATTTGTTTTGCCCATCACTTTCATGCGCCAAATCGGATGTCTCGCATACCCCCTTCGCACGTTTGCAGCTTGCCAATTGCACCGGCTGCGCGCTTGTGGGAACAACCGTTTCGGATTTCGATCAGGGCAAGGACGGAGCAGTGATGAGGATCAGGCCAGTGGTATGGCTCGCAGCTGGGGCCGCGCTGATGCTGCCGGCCTGCGCCAGTCTCGAACCAGAGCCGTGCACCGCACAATGGGTGGACTGGCAGAAAGGCCAGATCTTCGACAGTTTCACGCAGGAGCATCGCTCCGCGATTTCGACCTTGCGCACGCTGGAGGGCGACCTTCAGCAGCCGGATATGCTGACCGCTTTCCGGCTCGCCGGCCTGATCGGGGACATGCGTAAGATGGGCGAGGATTTTGGCACGCGCGTGGTCCCGCAGATCGAGGCGGCGCTCTCGCAATGCGCTGCCCCCGGAGAGGCGAGCGCACTGCTGAGCGACATGTTGCGCCGCGAAGGCGTCGGCGAGGACGTGCTGGTCTGGGTTGACACTCTGGCACTGGTGATGGAACGCCGACAGAACCGCTCATGACCGCTGCGCTGCAGCATCCTGCAACAAGAAATGACTCGGCTGTCGGGCTTGAATATTGCAGTGCAAAGATCAAAGTCGGACAGGAAATGGCGGGTCTGCCAGCGTAGAGGGAGTGACTGGGAATGATTGACTTGCAGGACATCCACCATGTTGCGGACATCACGCGCATGCAGGTGCGCAGGCGGCCCGACGCTGTGGCGCTGTCATTCGAGGGGCGCGAGACCAGCTTTGCCGCGCTCGATGCACGCGCTTCGCAGGTCGCCAACGGGCTGCTGCGGGCCGGTGCGAAGGCCGGCGACCGGATCGGCTGGCTCGGCAAGAATATGGACATATATTACGAGATCATGTTTGGGGCCGCCAAGGCGCGGATGGCGATGAATGGCGTCAACTGGCGTCTCGCCGCGCCGGAAATTCAGTTCATCCTGACCGATGCGAAGGTTTCGGTGCTGTTCGTGACGGCTGATTTCTACGAGGTGGTGGAAAAGGTGCGGGCCGACTGCCCGGATCTGAAGCTGGTCGTGGCGGTTGATGGCGGGCATGAGGCATGGTCGGCGTATGCAAGCTGGCGCGATGGCCATTCGGCGGTCGATCCGATGATCCCGATTGATACCAGTGATGATGTCATCCAGCTCTATACGTCGGGCACGACCGGCCTGCCCAAGGGCGTTCAGCTGTCGCACGCCAATTACCTGGCTTTTTTCCAGCAGGCGGGAATGCTGGAATGGTCCAGCTATGGCGCTGGCGAAGCTGTGATGAATGCGATGCCGCTGTTTCATGTTGCTGGCGTGAATGTCGGTATACTGGCAACCCTTCAGGGCGCGAAAACCGTGATCCTGCGCGATATTGATCCCCAGCTGATCCTCAGGCTGATCGAGCAGGAGAAGATTGCACATGCCTTCTGGGTGCCTGCGGTGATCCTTGTTCTGACCCAGCAGCCAAATATTCGCGAGGTCGATTTCTCGTCGCTCAAGCAGGTGTTCTACGGCGCTTCCCCGATTGCCGAAGACCTGTTGCGTGAGGCGGTGGAGATCATGGATGCGCGCTTCACCCAGCTTTACGGCCTGACCGAGACAGTTGGCGCGGGCACGTATCTGCCACCGCAGGCACATGATCCGGCCTGGGGCAAGCTGCGCTCGTGCGGTGTGCCCTGGCCGGGCGCGATCGTGCGCTGCATGGATGGCGAGGGCCAACCGGTTGCGACCGGTGAGGTCGGCGAAATCGCGATCCGCGCGGACTTCCTGATGAAGGGCTACTGGAACCGGCCTGAGGCGACCGCAGACTCGATCCGAGGCGGCTTTTTCTATACCGGTGATGCCGGCTATTTCGATGAAGACGGCTTCCTGTTCATTTATGACCGGGTCAAGGACATGATCGTGTCGGGCGGGGAAAACGTCTATCCGGCCGAAGTGGAAAACGCGATCTTCAGTCATCCCGATGTTGCTGATGTCGCTGTGATCGGCGTTCCGGACGAGAAATGGGGCGAGGCGGTCAAGGCGATCATTGTCGCCCGCCCCGGCACTGAGCCGACGGCTGAGGACATCATTTCCCATACGCGCGAACGGATCGCGGCCTACAAGGTGCCTAAATCCATTGACCGTGTGGACACGCTGCCGCGCAACCCGTCCGGCAAGATCCTGCGCAAGGATTTGCGGGAACCCTATTGGCAGGGCCTTGACCGCCGGGTGGGATAGGACTTCAACGCGGGGGGCCTGTCAGGAGGGCGGCATGGGCGCTTGCGTGCGCTCATGCAGCAGTGACAAAAGCGAGGCGTTGAAAACCTCTGCGGATGCGCCGTTGAGAGCGTCAATCTCCTGCGTCAAACGCGCGCGTGCCGCGACAGTGCTGAAATCCTCGCCGGCGATGCGGTCGCGCCCGTGCAGCGCCTTTGCTGCGCCGCCGGTGAGGATGAAAGCCGGATGCCAGGAGAGGCGGGCCGATTTCGCCAGTTCATTGGTACAGTTGGATGTCAGCGTGTTGTAAAACCGTGGCCGCCGGGCAATCGCGGCGGTGCGCGCCAGAACAGCCTCCAGATAGGCCTGCGCTTCGCCTGGCGTCAGTTCAAGCCGGTAAATGTCGATATCATGGTCGAGATGCACCACCCGGCGGGTCAGCAGGTCACGCGGGCTGGCCCAGACATAAACCAGTTCATAGCGATTGAAGGCGCCTCGCAACGGGTCGTATTTTTCATGCGACTGCCGGCGCGCCTCGATTGTCAGGCCGACCAGATCGCCGTCCCCGAATTCGAACAGGACAAGCGTATGCGCCATCAGGGCTATGCCGGGGTGGGGCTCCAGCACCAGCCAGACGCCGGCGACCCGGTCGGTGCGCAGGGTCTTTTCCCCGCGCCAGTCTTCGCTGATCTGGCCTGCTTCGCTATAGCTCCAGTCGCGATAGGGGCGCACGGTGACCTGACCGCCCAGCCGTTCCACCTGCGGAGTGCGCGCAAGATGTGGCTGCCATTCGCGGTCATGGCGCGGCGTCTTGGTGAAAGCGGTGATGAGAAAGATTGCAAACCCGCAAAGCAGGGCCAGCAGGACGGGTCTGAGATACAGCATTCAGATATCCCTTGCCGGTGCAAAGCTCGCTGCCTGCGCCATTTGCCATTCGCGCGAAAGATGGGTCGCGCCGGCATCATCGACCAGCTCGCCCTTTTCCAGCAGCCGGTAAGCGCGATGGCCCGGCTCGGCGCGGTCTTCGGTGACGCGGTGCATGATGTGGCGCG
>CAYUEM010000112.1:0-8886 GCA_964442925.1 uncultured Hyphomonadaceae bacterium | reverse complement strand
TGAAAAACCGCGTATGTCAGAAGCTCTGGCCGACAGGCTCCGCGCGGCAGATAACCAACGGGCGCGCGAGCCAGAGCGCGACACTGATCGCGACAAGGAGCGCTGAGGGAGAAACAGCGACGGTCAATGCCTTCGGCCCGTCTCGACCTGTCAGACACCGCAACCCGGACGTCTTCAAAATCCCGGGAGGAGACATTGGCTTTTGGCAAGACGACTGGTCAAAAGTCGCCTCTTCCGGCCACTGCTTTACACGGCCGGACAAGAGCTTTTAACGCAACGCAATTCAATACTCCAGCGACTTGCGTCTGTTAAAACGTACTGAGCCACCTCTCTGCGACCAATCCCTCGCAGACCGAGCATTCGATGCAAACTGGGGTAGCGAGGCGTTGGCGGCGGCGGAAATGCAGCCTGTCACTTCATCTAAATCCAACCACTTTTTTCAGGCAAAATTTGACAAAGAGACTTGCAAGCGGTGCCATCTCATCGGGAATTTTCTCTGCAAGCTCAGTGAATACAGAGGAATCGCCGCAAACATCAGTCGCTTGAAGTGAACGTCAACAGGCCCCCCCGCTATGACGCATTTCTTTGTAGGGCATTCTACTCTATTTCTGGGTGAGGATGACGAGAGCATCGCTGCATTCAGAAGCCGTGTCGGCTCAACTCAGCCGCGACGCGCGCACGGGACGCTGTATCGCGCGTCGGAAAGGCCGCAAAAAAGTCGCCCGCTGTGGCTTCTGGCTTGAGCTGACGGACCTTCTGACGCCACTGGGCCGCTTGGTTATGCCGACCGGCGAGCCCATTCGCGGCCATTGCGATCATGAAAATCAGGTAATGTGCCCCGGGCGTGGTCGCAGCACGGTCTGCCCAGCGGGCGGCGGATTGATAGTCCTCCTGCTGGATCAGTATCTGCGCACGCACACCGTGTATGGCGTAGAGTAGCGGGTCGAGCGGACTGAGATGCAGCGCGGTATCCAGAGCAGCGAGCGTATCTGCTGCATGTCCTGTCAGCATCTTGGTGAAGGCCGAAGCGTAGAAACCTTGCGCATAGTTCGGGTTCAGCGCCGTCGCCCGCGCCAGCCAGTCAGCGGCGACATCGGGCTCATTTGTTAGCCAGAAAGAACGCCCCATTGTGAAGTTCGCAAACGGGTCGAGAGCGTCCAATTCGAGGCCGCGCTCGGCGTGGTGCCGCGCGTTGCGCGCCGCCATGACTGGATCAGGGGTCTGATGCAGAAAAGCGTCGACAAAGTTTGTGAAAGAAAGGCCGGCATGCGCACGCGCAAAATGCGGATCCGCCCTGACCGCGCGTTCGAAACAGACCTGCGCTAGTGATGTGTCGGCCGCCGTGAACCGATAGAGATGACCCAGGCCAATATGATAATTGGCCCAGGCGTCCAGGCTGTCGGGATCACTCAGCCGCGCGAAGCGCGCCTCGTTGAGGGGAATATGGGTCTCCAACGCCGCAACCAGATGCACCACGATGCGCGCCCGCAGGTCGCCGATTTCATCGACCAGGGCGATAAGCCGGTCAGCCCATATGATTTCGCGGGAACGGGTGTCGGTCAATTCCAGCGTCACCGAAATACTTCGCTTAGGGCTTTCGATGATCCCCGAAAGAACGTATCGCGCCGTGAGCGCTGTCGATACCAGATCAAGATCCGAGGCGGCCTGCCGGAAGCGAAAGGACGAGCCACGCGCGATCACCGCAAGCCATCGCATCCGCGACAATGCCTCGATGATCTCGTGCGGGATTGCATCACCCATGATGGCAAGTTCCGGCAAAAGGCCCAATGGGCGAAACGGCAGCACGGCGATGGAGGGGCGACCGCCGGGATGATCGGGCGGCTGGTGGACAATACGTTCCGAAGTTGCATGCGTCAGCGGCAAGGCGGTCGCTTCGGCCACGAAACGGAACCCCCGACCATGAATGGTGCGGATCACGGCCTGCCGCGCACCATCGTCGCCGACCGCCAGACGGGCCGAACGGATGCGGCTGGAAATGCTGGCGTCCGACACTGCTTGACCCTGCCAGACCGCGGTGACGATCTCGTCCTTGGTCACCATTCGATGGCGGTTTTGCATAAGGTGGATCAGCAGCGAAAGCACTTGGGGCTCCAGCCCTACCGGCTTTCCTGCGCAGGTGAGCTCAAATCGCTCCGGATCGAGCTTGAAGTTCCCAAATGTCCAGGACATTCGAATACATACAGCAAACTTGCCAACTTCTACAGGAAATCTTCAGAAGTCCATCTAGCATCCTTGAATCGGTTGCCTTATAGTCGAGGAAATTGAACCCCCACGGTTCAACAATTCCATTTAAGGCAGGGATAGAAACGATGCAGGGAAATACAATCGAGACAAGACGGTTCGAGTCGCCCGACCAACGACTCGACATGAAGGATCGTGGGGGCATCTCCATTGTGAAGATGGCCGACGGCAGTTCGGGAATGCATGCCATCTTCGAGCCCGGTTGGACCTGGGAGGCCGACGAGAAGCCGTTGCTTGGCTCGCCAGACTCCTGCCCCACGCGGCATACCGGCTACTGCATTTCGGGCAGGCTCGTGGTTCGCATGATCGACACCGGCGTCGAGACGCGCATCAAAACAGGCGACTTCTTCGAGATTCCACCGGGGCATGACGCCTTTGTCGAAGGCGCCGACCGTGTCGAACTGATCCTGTTTGCACCGCCCGAACATCAGCACTGACGGCTGCTCGTTTCCGCGGTTTCGCTGAGGAGGAGGGCCTTAAGCATCTCTCCCATCAAGCCCAGAGTAAACCTGTGGACACGAATCGTCGGAGGAAGCGACACTTTTGATCCAACCAGAATGGAGAACATCAATGGACGCCATTTCCAGACGCACGACGCAGGGACGCGGCAGGCTTTTCGCCAGCGTTCTTGAGACGATCGGAGACACTCCTGCGATCCGAATCAATTCGCTCGCACCGGCCGGGGTAGACATCTACGTGAAGGTCGAGGCCTTCAATCCGGCAGGATCGATCAAGGATCGACTGGCGCTCAGCATCATCGAGGAAGCCGAGCAGGACGGAAGCCTGAGCCCGGGCCAGACGGTTGTTGAGGCGACGTCGGGCAACACCGGCATCGGTCTTGCCATGGTCTGCGCGGCAAAGGGTTATCCGCTGGTCGTGACGATGGCCGACAGCTTTTCGATCGAGCGCCGAAAGCTGATGCGGATGATGGGCGCCAAGGTCGTGCTCACGCCACGCGCTCAAAAGGGCCTCGGCATGTACCGCAAGGCGGTGGAACTCGCCGAGGCGAATGGCTGGTTCTTGGCTCGTCAGTTCGAGACCGAGGCCAATGCCCTTATCCACGAGAATACCACCGCCCGCGAGATCCTTGCCGATTTCGCCGGCCAAAGACTGGATTACTGGGTGACCGGCTACGGCACGGGCGGCACGGTGACAGGCGTTGGCCGGGTTCTGCGCCGGGAGCGGCCGGAGACGAAGATCATCCTGTCCGAGCCCGCGAATGCGCAGCTTCTGGGCAGCGGCCATGTGCAGGCGCGCAATTCCGATCACTCACCCGCTGAAAGCCATCCCGCCTTCGAGCCGCACCCGATCCAAGGTTGGACGCCGGATTTCATTCCCCACGTCCTGCAAGAAGCCGTCGAAGACAGGCTTTATGACGAATTGATCCCCGTGGCCGGTCCCGACGGCATTGCATGGGCGCAGAAACTAGCGCAGCGGGAAGGCATCCTGACCGGTATCTCTGGCGGATCGACCTTCGCCGTCGCCATGACGCTCGCCAAGCGGGCCGAGCCCGGAACCGTGATCCTCTGCATGCTGCCCGACACGGGCGAGCGCTACATGTCGACGCCGCTGTTCGCAGCGATCCCCGAGGACATGACCGAGGAAGAAACCGCGCTGTCGCGGTCTACCCCCAGTTTTCAGATGGCCGCCGAGTAGGGCGCCGCAATCAAAGGAGACATACCATGCAACTCTTCATGATCCGTCGCTCCAGCGTCTGGGCAAATCAGGCGGAACTGGAGAAGACCGCCGCCATCTCGGGCCGCATCGGCAACGAGGAAATGGCCGACAAGCTGCGCTGGATCCGTTCCTGCGCCATCAACGAGCCAGACGGGCGTCTGGGCACCTGCTGCATCTACGAGGCGGTCGACGGCGAGGCGATCCGCGAACATGCGCTCCGTGTCGGCATGCCGGGCGATGACTTTATGCCCATTGCAGCAACCGTGGTGGTACGCCCCGATCCCAAACCGTCCTGATGGACATCGCTGCCGACAAACCCTTCAGCATGGGAAGGTAAGCCATGAATAAGATCGCGGAAGAGACGATGACGGCGCCGGAAACCCTCGACCCGGCAGATTGGGAGGGCCTTCGCGCTGCCGCCCATCGCATCGTCGACGACGCGATCAACTATACCCGCGACGTTCGCGAACGCCCGCTCTGGCAGAACATGCCGCCCGAAGTGCGCGCACGGTTCCGCAGTCCGGTACCGCATGAGGGGCGACCGCTGGCGGACGTCTATGACGATCTCGTCACGAACATGCTGCCCTATCCGATGGGCAACATCCATCCGCGTTTTTGGATGTGGTACATGGGGACGAGCAATTTCACCGGGGCATTGGGCGACTTTTTGGCCGCCGTCCTCGGCTCGAACCTCGGCGGCGGCGACCATGCCGCTGCCGAGATCGACAAGCAGGTCGTCAACTGGCTGAAGGAGATGATGGGCTACCCGGCGACAGCCAGCGGCACGCTCGTTTCGGGCGGATCAATGGCGAACCTCATAGGGTTGACCGTGGCGCGCAACCAGATGTCCGGAATAAACGTGCGCGAACTGGGCGTTGGGGCGCTCAAGGCCCCGATGCGGTTCTACGGCTCCGACCAGATCCACTCGTGCCACCAGATCGCGGTGGAGGCGATGGGGCTTGGTAACCAGGCCCTGTGTCGGGTTGCATCCGACGCGGCCTGCCGGATGGACGTGGACGCCCTGCGCGCGGCAATTGCCCGCGACAGGGCGGCAGGTATGCAGCCCGCCTGCGTGATCGCAACCGCCGGCACGGTGAACACCGGCGCTATCGACGATCTGGAGGCGATCGCGGATGTGTGCGCCGCCGAGGGCCTGTGGCTGCACGTGGATGGCTGCATCGGCGCGCTACTGGCGATAGCGCCCGAAGGCAATGCGCTGGTGCGCGGGATCGCGCGCGCCGATTCCATCGCGCTCGACCCACACAAATGGCTGCATGCGCCCTTCGAGGTGGGGTGTGCCCTGGTCCGGGATGCGAAGGCGCATTTCGGCAGCTTCACGCTGACGCCGGAGTATTTGAAGGCCGCGCCGCGCGGCATTGCCGCGGGAGAGTGGCTGCACGATTTCGGTTTGCAAACCTCGCGCGGATTTCGTGCACTCAAGGTCTGGATGGCTTTAGAGGAACATGGCGTCGCCAAGTTTGGCCGCCTGATCGACCAGGATCTTGCGCATGCCCAGTATCTGGTGGACCGCATTGAATCTGCCCCCGACCTAATCCTGTGTTTTCCAACGAAAATTAACATCGTCTGCTTTCGATATGATCCGGGTGGACTGTCTGAAGCGGCGCTTAAGGAGCTGAACACCGAAATCATGGTGCGAATGCAGGAGTCCGGCGTCGCTGCGATCTCGGACACGACGGTGCAAAGCCGTCACTGCCTGCGCGCCGCAATCAACAACCACCGCACGACGCGCGCCGATCTGGATATTCTGGTCGATGAGATTCTACGCCTGGGGGCGGCGCTGAACGAGGATAGACGCTCTTGACCGCTTCATAACTGCAACTTCCCGTTCGCTACAGCATGACCAGATTCTTCACTGAGTCGATACATAGGCGCTTCGGGCTGCTCTGATCAGCCACAAATCCTTTCGGCAGCTTTTGCGCCCATTGCTGACAGCGTGACCATCCCGACAAGAGACTAAAAATTTTGCTGCCTTTTTGAAGGTGAGGTGACTATGGTTAAAGCCTCATTCATCACAGACAACTGGGTCTTCAAGAACCCTGTTGTCAGTCAGCCCGTCATGGGCGGCTAAAACCGTCGCCGCAGCCATAACGGCATATACGCAGGTCGTCCGATGAGACCCGATCATATTTGGCATTGACGCCACCGTGTTTCAGTGATATTTTTTACAATCATTTTAACTCAAGGATCCTGCAAGTGTGGCCCTTTCGTAAAAGAAGGCCGGCGCTAGCGAAAACAGAGCACGAGATTGGCTCTATTATCGCCTCAGCAATAGATGCTGAAATCGCAGAGTGTGGCGTCGAAGCTTTGAGCGAAGTTTGTTTCGCGTTGAATCCGGATGGAGAGATTATCGTCGTCAGAGGATCATTTGACCTCTCCATTTCTCTTGGGCTTCTGCCTGATGGGGCCAAAATTGCGGCAGTGGCTAGTTATCCTGATCTTTTACAGGGAGTGCAGCGGGCGTTCTCGTTTGGTCGCCTACCTGGCAATATGGAAATAAGTGTAGACTTTCTTGCTGCAAGCCTAGCCACAGCACTGACTGTTGAATAGATTAGTGACGACGATGCGGCTCGGCTTCAAACAAGGCCGGAAAACTGTGCAGAAAATCAGGACCAGCTCAAAACGACGGAATCCCACAGGCGGAGTTTTCCGTTACAAGCTATCCACTAGAGTAGTGGGATCGCTCGGACACAAACTAGAACTTGAGTAATAAATAGTGGTCTAAAAAACAGGCTCGTATTGTCAGCCTAGCTTTTACCTCGTTTTTCTAGCTCTCCCTTGATATCGACAATCCAACCGGAAGCATTTTTGCTGAGCGAATGTTCTAACCCGAGTTGGCGCACCGCGGATGTAAGCACATGCTCAAAGTGCTGAAGCGCACCTTGCAGGTCGCCGCGAGTGTAAAGAGTTCCAGCGAGATTCAACGTGCTCGTGAGCGTATCGGGATGTTCAGGGCCAAGTATTCGAGTCATCGTCTCCAGCACACGCTCCTGATAGTGCTGCGCACCCTTCATATCGCCGTGAGCGTAAAGAGTTCCAGCGAGGTAATTCATGCTTTTGAGCGTATCGGGATGTTCAGGGCCGAGGAGGCGCGTCCTCGCCTCCAGCACGCGCCTTAGATAGCGCTGCGCGCCCTTCAGGTCGCCGCGAGCGGAGAGGGTCACGGCGAGGTTGTTCATACTCGTGAGCGTATCGGGATGCTCAGGGCCGAGAAGATGCGTCTTTGCCTCTAGCATGCGCCCCAGATAGCGCTGCGCGCCCTCCAGATCGCCGCGGGCAAAGTGGATATCGGCGAGGTTCCCGATGCTCGCAAGCAGCGAGGGATGCTCAGGGCCAAGAGTGCGCGTCCTCGCCTCCAGCACCCGCTCTCCATAGTATTGCGCGCGCTCTAGTTCGCCACGGCCTTTGAGAGTTGAGACCAGGTTATTCATGCTCGTGAGCGTCGAGGGATGTTCAGGGCCAAGTATTCGCGTCATCGTCTCCAGCACACGCTCCTGATAGTGCTGCGCACCTTCCAGATCGCCGTGGGCGGAGAGGGTTTGGGCGAGATTATTCATACTCGTAAGCGTATCGGGATGTTCGGGGCCAAGTCTGCGCGACCTCGCCTCCAGCACACGCTCCTGAAAGTGTTGCGCGCCCTCCAGATCACCGCGGTCGGAGAGGGTTTCGGCGAGGTTATTCATGCTGGTAAGCGTCGAGGGATGCTCGGGGCCAAGTATACGCGTCTCCGCCTCCAGAACGCGTTCTTGATCGCGCTGCGCGCCCTCCAGATCGCCGAGGGCAAAGAGGATATCGGCGAGATTCCCGATGCTCGTGAGCGTATCGGGATGTTCGGGGCCAAGTAGGCGGGTCCTCCCCTCAAGCACGCGTTCTTGATAACGCTGCGCGCCGTCCAGATCACCGAGGGCGGAGAGGGTCACTGCGAGGTTATTCATGCTCGTGAGCGTATCGGGATGCTCGGGGCCGAGCAGGCGGGTCCTCGCCTCCAACACGCGCTCGTGATAGAGTTGAGAGTCTTCTAGCCTACCGCCAGCTTTGAGGGTATCGGCGAGGTTATTCATGCTCGTGAGCGTATCGGGATGCTCGGGGCCGAGCAGGCGGGTCCTCGCCTCCAACACGCGCTCGTGATAGAGTTGAGAGTCTTCTAGCCTACCGCCAGCTTTGAGGGTATCGGCGAGGTTATTCATGCTCGTGAGCGTCGAGGGATGCTCGGGGCCGAGGAGGCGCGTCATCGTCTCCAAAACGCACTCGTGGTAGCGCTGCGCGCCCTCCAGATCACCGCAGGCGTGGAAGATTGAGGCGAGATTATTCATGCTTGTAAGCGTATCGGGATGCTCAGGGCCGAGCAGGCGGGTCCTAGCCTCCAACACGCGCTCTTGATAACGCTGCGCGCTTTCTAAGTCGCCGCGCGAGGAGAGGGTTCCTGCAAGGTTTCCTATGCTCGCAAGCGTCGAGGGATGTTCGGGGCCGAGGAGGTGCGTCAATGTCTCAACAGCGCGCTCGTGGTAGCGCTGCGCGCCTTCCAGATCGCCTAGGTCGGAGAGGGTTTGGGCGAGATTATTCATGCTTGTGAGCGTATCGGGGTGTTCGGGGCCGAAATGCCGGATCCTCGCCTCCAATACGCGCTCCTGATAATGCTGCGCAGCCCCCAGGTCGCCCCGGTTGTGAAGGGTTCCGGCGAGGTTATTCATGCTGGAAAGCGTCGAGGGATGCTCGGGGCCAAGTATACGCGTCTTCGCCTCCAGCACGCGCTCTTCAATGCGTTGCGCGCCCACCAGATCACAGAGGGCGGAGTCCTGCTCGTCCGTGATCCCGAGGGTGCTGTAGGCCAGCGGGGTGGCGCGCAACGTGATCGGGCCGCGATCCTCGTCGTGGGGCCAAACCGTGTTGAGGTCCGTGGCGGCGATTTCCTCGATCAGGCCTTGCTTG
>CAYUEM010000111.1:0-8944 GCA_964442925.1 uncultured Hyphomonadaceae bacterium | reverse complement strand
CTCCGAAATCGACACGCCTGAGGGCCTTTCCGACCGCGCCGCCTGGTTGAAGACCGTGATGGCCGGTCGCTGGGATGGGGCCGGCCATGATTTCACGCCGTGGCGAAGCGCTGCGCTGGAGGCGGTGCGCGCCTTGCCGGACGGCACGGCAGTGTTCAGCCATTTCATCGCGATCAATGCCATTGCCGGCCTGCTCGAAGAGCGCGAAGATGTCATTGTCTTTCGCCCCGGCCATTGCTCAGTGACACGGCTGGAGCGTGCCGGCGAGACGTTGAGAGTGGCTAATTGGGGCAGCGAAGCCGCGAGCCGGGTGCTGTAGGGCGGTTTGCCTGCGATTACAGGCCAACACAAACAACGCCGGGCCTGACCCGGGACCTCTTGGAACGGCCGCAAAAACGGCTGACCTCACATCGGTGCCCGAGGCTGACGGAACGTTTGCGGATCCGGTCTGAACCCACTGTGCCAGCCGGGGCCGGAGGCTCAGCCATACGCGCAGTAGGCCTGTGCGATCGCCAGCGTGGTCTTGTGCAGGAGCGCATCGATCCGGGCCAGTGGCCTAATAATCTCGCTATGCACATTGTCATAGCCCTGATCAGCCTGCACCGCCTGCGCGCCGCCGATCTCCGCCAGTTCGGCGGCTGCATCCGATGCGCGGGGGAAGACCTCATCCAGCAGGGCAACCGCCTCGGCGATGCGCATTTGTGCGATCAGCGCCATGAAGTCTTCAAGACTGGCATCATGACGCCCGGAAAGGGATGGCAGGCGACCGCCGAGCGCAATCGCACGCATCATGATTGCCTGACGCAGGCCATGCAGCACATGCAGGTCGAGGCGGCCTTCATGGCGCGCTTCAGAGGAGGGCGCATCTTTCAGCGCGCCAAGCAGGCGGTCGAACTTGCCGAGATCAACCGAGAAGCGATCTGCGATGCGACGGATCGACTGGAAGGTCTCGCCCTTGCCGAGACTGTAATAGACGCGCCTGTAGACAACAGCGTTTTCAGGCCCGGCAAGACGCGCGACAGCGACCCAGAAGCTTGGATCATACACATTGGCATAAGCACGCAGGGCCGGCACGCTGGTCAGGATGCGCGCGCGCAGTGCCAGCTCCAGCAGACTGCGCATCCGCGGTGATCGGTCGAGCAGCGAAATCAGGCGCTCATTTTCGCGGCGAATGGCAGAGCCAAGCCCGGCCGCGGTGTTCACCGGAACACCCAGTTGCTGCAGCGTTGCATTGTGCGAAATCGCGCGCAGGGAACGCGGGCCCTGGGGTCCGCCCGTGCGGCGCTGCTGGCGCGAGCCGGCCCGCACCAGCAGGTTTGTCGCGAAATCACTCAGCAGGCGCGCGTAGTCCGGGTCGTCGAACAGCCGCTCATGCCAGCTGCGCAGCGCTCGATAGGTGTCCCATGTGAAATCGGTTTCGCTGTAGAAAGGGTCGCTCAGACAGTCATTCGGCTCTGACAAGACATGTGCGGCCCAGCTTGCATAGCTGGTCTCAGCGAGCTCGGGCGTGGCGAAATGCAGGAAGCCGTCGCCGCCCTGAAAGCTGACCTCATGGCGCAGTTTCAGTCCGCGCTCGCGTGCCTGCCCGCGCGTCCAGCAGGTCAGGACATGTTCGAAACGCTGCTCGAAGCTGCCCGGCCAGGCACCGCGCCCCATTGACTCGCCATGTGTGTTGAAAATCAGCAGGCCAAGGCTCGGATCGCTCCTGGCCAGTGCGATGGCGATCAGATTGTGAATCCGCTCGATCGCCATATCGGCAGCGACCTGACCGATGAACCGTCCGGCATCGGAAAAGCCGAGCTGGATCGACAGATAGCCGCGCGTGCGCAGATACTTCACGAATTCCGGCTCATCCAGCAGGCGTTCGATGAACCGGCCACCGGTTTCCAGCGCTTCGGGCGTTTCAAACAACGGAGAGATGTCGAGCCGGTCATCAATCGCGAACTGGCGCGCCATATACAGCGTGCCCATCACCGTTGCCGGGTTCTCCGCTTCGGCAATCAGGAAGCGGATCGGCGAGCCGGCATCAATATATTGCAGCCAGAGCGCGCACATCATGATCTGGCGCCGCGCAGTGGACTGCTCCAGGAAGATATCTGCGAAGCTCGCTTTCTGGCTGCCGCGCTCGCCGGCTTTCTGCGACAGTTGCTGCAGCGCCAGCCGGCCAAGATCCCTGTCTTCGGTCTCAAGGCCGAGATCCCGGCTGAGCACTGCGCGCACCTGCGCGGCATTGACCCGCAGGTGGATGCGCGCCGTGCCGAGCTGCAGCGCATCGATTTCAGCGCAAAGCGTGAGAATGCCCTCGGCCGCATTATCATCTGCGCCAGCGGCCAGCTCGTCCAGCCGATCGGTGATTTCACGCGCATCAATGATCCGGTCGGCATTTTCCGCTGTCAGGTGCTGAACAGCCCTGACCAGCGCGGCAGGTGCAGACAGATCGGCGGAGAACAGCTCCGCCTCCTGGCTGCTGAGCGCGGCTGCCCGGCGCAGTCTGCCGGCCAGTTCCAGTCCGCTCTTGCCCAGTTCCAGCGCCTCGACCCGGTCGGCATAGCGGCCCAACTGGACGGATTTTTCCGCCAGCCGCAGCGACACCGATTGCCACCAGTTGATATCTGTTCGCCCGTCAAGGTCATATCCCACCCAGCTGGCCAGCGTCGGAAGGGCCGGGCGCAGATTGCGCCAGTGTTTCGGGAAGGCGGCGCGCGCAGCTGCGAAAATGCGCTGGGCATGGGTTTGCATGGCAAGCTGGGCGTTGGCCAGCGCGTCCTGAACTTCGTCATGTTCGCCGGAAAGATTGATCGATGATGACCAGTCGCGCGATTGCGCCGCCAGCGCCTTTGCCAGTCCTGACCGGGTCGCCCTGCCGGGGGACTGTGCATGTGCGGCCAGTGCCATGCGGGCGGCGTGCGAAAGGGCGAAGGTCGGGTGTGCAGTAAACACGATCCCGCCGGTTGGCGATTCCACCGCATCTCGGAAGGATGCCCAGCCATCACTTGCCAGCCGTGCCAGCTGCGTGTCGATCCGTGTGCCCGCCGCATCGCTCGCGTCGTCGAAATGCTGCGCACGCAGAAAAGCCGCGCGGGCCTCGGCAAGTCGCAGGTGAACCTCGTCGATCAACGTTTCAACCCGATCAAGATCGCGCTGTCCGGACTCCAGCTCCGAGAAGACCGACCAGGCATAGGCAAAAACCGAATTGGTCTGCGGGTCTTCGGCAATCCTGGCTGCCTGCTCACGCAGCGCCTCGCGCGCCTGCTTCAGGGCCGTGCTGGGTTTGGATATACTCATTTCGTTCCCCGCAGATGTGTTCCAGTGACCTTCGCCGTTGCACAAATCTCCTAAAGCCTCAGCGCAAACAGACAAGGGTCTGCGCGCGGACAACCTGAATTGCAGGGTTCGCCGGGCTGCAATTGGCCTTGCGATAAACTTTTCGTCATGAGGTAGAGATTGCCAAAACGTGTCGCTTGTCTTATTGAACGGGGTTGTAGAGAAGATTTTTGGTAATTTCTCAGGGAAGGTTTGGATCAATGGCTGACGACAAGCGGAATGCACTGCTCGCGAAACTGACAAAGGTATTGGCGGTTTCCGCGCCGGCGCTCGTGCTGGCTGCGGGCTGTTCACAGCTCGAAGGTGACAGCACCAATTCGAATGGAACGGCAAGCAATGCTGTGGCTCAGAATGCGTCGGCTGAAGCCGAAGCTGAAGGCCAGGCTGCCGAAGCTTATGTGGACGGATCCGCTGAAGCCGAGGCCGAAGCTGATGGCGAAGCAGAAGCCCATGGTGAAGCTGAGGCCGAGAGCGAATCTGAAGCCGACGGAGAGGCCGAGGCTGAAGGCGAAGCGGAAGCTTCGGGCGAATCTGAAGCCGGTTATGAGCATGTTGACGGCGCTGCTGAAGCTGCAAGCGAGGCAGGATCCGATCTGATGGACAAGGCCAAGACCGCTGCGGACTCGGGCATGGACAGCGCGGAAGCTGCTGCAGAGGCGGCTGCTGAAGCTGCATCGGAAGCAGCGGCAGAGGCCACTGACGGCAACTGATTTCCTCACGGTTCAGGTAAAACGATCAAAGGCGCTCCCTTCAGGGGGGTGCCTTTTTCATGTTCCGCGCGCGATAAACTCCACAAGACTGCGGGGGTCTGCGTATCGGACTTCGAAAATATCGAGATCTTCGGCCCATGAAAACAGGTCTGCCGGGGCATGTGGCCGCGCCGGGGCGGGGCGACAGAGCCCGGCGAGCGCCTTCAGCCTGTCCGCACCGGCCAGCTTCTTCACGCCCGTCGGTGCGCCCACCGTCGCTTCTTTCGCGAAGATCACCGCACCGACCTGGCCGGAGCTGTCAGCCTTGGCAACATCCGCGCGGATCAGTGCACCGCGTTCGCATCTGCTCCAGCTGTGCCAGCCGGCAGACCGGTCTCCGGCAGCGACGGACAGACCGCTAAAGCGCTTTGCGTCCATCCGTCCGGGCAGGGCGAGTGGCAAGACCCTGCCGGCCTCAGCGATTGCGGCAGCGGAGCCGAGAAATTTGCCTGCGCGCGTGTCGGCCAGCTTGCATGCCGCCGCGTCCCATTGGCTGGCTCTGTCATTCGCAAACAGGATGACGCGGCCGTCATCAAGCTGCAGGCACGAGGCGCTGAGGCAGACTGCGCCGGGCTCCGATGCCTGGTATTCATCCAGCAAGGCTTCTCGCAAGGCAGGTGCCAGTTCGCTCAGCCGCAGGCCCGATTTCACCAGTGCGCTTTGCGTCGTAATCGCATAGCCCGGATTGCCGACGACAATGTTCAGTGTGCGGCTGGGCGGATCGTGATGCTTCCGTGTGTGCAGAGGCGCGACCACATCGGCGATCCGCGCACCGACTTCCGGGCCGGACGCACGGATCTGTGTGACTGTGCCAGCCCATTCGATCCAGTCCTGCGGGCCGGAATCGACCGTCTTCTGCCCGGTGGGCGCGGTTGCATGCGGCGCGGTCTCGCGGGGCTGGAGCAGACCATCGCAGGCCCAGTCGGCCACGGCGTTGGCCACCATGCGCGACAGCGCTTCGCGCTCCTGCCCGGTCTCGTCCACGCCCATGGTGGTGGCCAATTGTGCGGCGATCTCGTCAACGGGCTCGCCGGCAGCGGCTTTCAGCCAGATGAAGCCGGGGGCCGGTTCGGGCGTCAGAATCCGTCCGGTGCGCGTACAAAACAGCGTCAGCTGGTCGTCAGTGATGACTTCCTGCACGTCTGCGGGGGAAAAGCGTGGCGGCGGGAGCGGTTGAGCGCTGACCGCTTTCGCCAGCGTCCAGTCGCCATGGCGCGGCGCGGCCATGAAGGGCAGGAACCGGCTGGCATCAGCGGCCGGATAGATCCGCTCGAACCGTCCTGCCCGGGCCTGTTCTGCCGCGCTGGCCGTGATGATCGCCGCGCTATCGTCCCAATCGATAAGGGCCGGGCCATCAGGCTGGTTCAGCGCGAGCAGGGACACCAGGTCCTCAACCACGCCGCGTTTGGTTGCCTCTTCATAGGCCCCGCCATCTTCCGGCGCGGCGCATGTTTCCAGTGACGGGCTGAGATTGCACTCCAGCAACCACGGTTTGAGGTCGGCATCGACCATGCAGTCGAGCCCGATCAGCTCATAACAGGCCGAAGCCGGCGCGCCGGATTTGTTGGTCCGCGCCCGCATCTGCTCGCGTGCCGCGATGGCACTGATGATTGCGATTTCGCGGACCCGCGCAAACAGCGCGTCCGCATCTGCGCCCAGCGTGGCCAGCCAGCCGCGATACTCGTCAAAACTGCGGAAAACGACCGGGGATGCGACCTTGTCATTCGTCGCATTGACATCGGGATTGGTTAGATGTGCGAAAAGATTGTCGAAATCGCCGGTGCTGTAAGGCTCCGAAGCCAGTTTGACGAAGCCGTCGCGATAGAGATACACGCGCAGCGGCTCGATCGAGGCGATCAGCAGATAAAGGCGCAGAACATATTTGCGGCCATCAAGCAGGTGCGGCCTGTCGAGATAGTCCTGCACCAGCCAATCCTCACCGAACGGGACTTCGCCGGCATCCTCCAGAACCCTGATGCCGCGCCCGCGTGAAAGGCGCTTGGGCTTGATGATCCAGCGTTTTTGCGGATTGTCGAAAGCTTCGCGTTGCAGCGTATGATAATCTCCCGGCATCAGATAGCTGTGCGGAAAGAAATCCAGCATCGCGCGGGCCTGCTCCGTCGGCGCGCGGGCGAGAGCCCCGCTCAGCGTCGCATACAGCATCGACTTGACCGTCAGCGAATTGTTGCCGGGAATATGATTGATCGTTGCTCCGGGGCGGATGTTCGCGAACACGTCGCGCGCCGGCATGCCGGTGTGCCAGCACGTGTCCCAGTTGTTCGTGTCGCCGGCCTTCCAGAGGTCGCTGTCAAGGCTTTCTACAAAGAAATGGTCCTGTGCGGGCGCCTTGTTGGCACCGGTCCAGTAGCGACGAATTCCAGTCATGCATCCTCACCTTGGCGGCCAGCGGTGTTGGTTCGCCCACATGCCGGCAGTGCAGGGGCATTGGCAAGGCGGGCCCTGCTGACTTTGTTGTCAACGGTTTCGCGGACTGAGCGCGGGCCGCGCGCTCGCTTCGCTGCCAAGACTGGACTATAGAACGGCTTTGCTGTCGAACGCGATTGAGGTTCGCCAGCCTGGCAGGAAGCGAAGGCCATTCCGGCCCGCAGCTCAGGCGCTGTTGAGGAGTCCTGGCGATGACGCTGCAGATCGACGCCATCACGCGGGCCGGTGCGCCAGACATCTATCGCCGCCGCCACGTCAAGGCCGACGGTCGTGAGGTCTTCCTGTTTGCGTATTCGCGCCCGAACCAGCCGGCTGTTTCCGACGAACTGCTCAGTGAGCCGGCGATGTCGCAATTGCGCTGGCATCCGTTTCGGCAGGAATGGTCGATCTATGCCGCCGGCAGGCAGAACCGGACCTACAAGCCGGCGACTGCAGCCGATCCGCTTGCACCGTCGCAGCCCGGTGGCGAACCCACGGAAATCCCGTTTTCCGATTTCGATATCGCCGTCTTCGAAAACCGGTTTCCGAGCCTTATTCAAACCCCGGCTGCAGATTTGCCTGCCGGGCTTGTGGGCGAGCGGCGCGCGCCGGCCAATGGCCGCTGCGAAGTTGTGGTCTATACGCCGGAAGCGACGGGCAGTCTTGCCAGCCTGAGCGATGCAAGGCGCCAGCTTCTGGTGCGGGCGTGGATTGATCGCTATGAAGCCCTGTTCGCACTGGGCTGCGAATTCGTGCTGCCCTTCGAGAATCGGGGCGATGAGGTGGGCGTTACGCTGCACCATCCCCACGGGCAGATTTACGGTTTCCCGTTTACCCCGGCGATCCAGCAAGGCACGGTCCGGGCGTTTGAAGAGGGCTATGATCTTGCCGGCGCGATCAAGGACTGGCGGTCGACCTATGAAATTGCGGCTGCCGGCGGAATATCGGCTTTCGCCCCGCCATTTGCGCGATTTCCGTTCGAAATCTGGCTGGCACCGCAGGTCCGCCGGCGGGGGCCGTGGGAATTTTCCGCAGAAGAGGTCGAGGGTTTTGCCAGTCTTCTTGGCGAAGTGACGCGCCGCCTGGATGCCCATTTCGCGCGCGCCTGCCCATATATGCTGAGCCTGCACGCGGCACCTGTGACCGCGGGCGACAGCTTTCATTTCACTGCCCAGTTCTATCCGCTGCTTCGTGCCCGCGACAAGGTCAAGCATATGGCCTGCGTTGAGCAGGCGAGCGGTGTCTTTACCGTCGATGTCCTGCCCGAACAGGCCGCAGCCGAATTGCGCAAAGCATGACCATAGACGAGATTTTCAGGGCAACGTTCAACGCCGCAGCCAACGCCAGCGCCAGCGCGCCGGGCCGGGTCAATCTGATCGGTGAGCATACCGACTATAATGGCGGTCTTGTCCTGCCAATCGCGATCGGGCTGCGCACGGAAGTGGCAATCGGGCCGTCGCTGAGCGGGCTGGATGAGATCGTTTCCGACAGGTTTGGCGCGATCGCCCGGCTTGCTCCGGACAGCGCGGCGCGCGGCATGTGGACCGACTATGCGTCTGGCGGATTGCAGCAAGCGCGGCGTGCCGGGTGGCTGGACGGGCCGGCGCGGCTGGCGATTTCCAGCAATCTGCCAGACGGAGCGGGCTTGTCATCTTCCGCCGCACTGATCGTTGCAATCCTGACAGGCGCGGCGCGCATGGCCGGGGCTGCGCCATCAATAACAGAGCTTGCCAGGCAGGCGCAGCGGGTCGAGCATCAGCATATTGGTGTTCCGTGCGGCGTCATGGACCAGATGATTATCGCGGCCAATGCCGGGCGCAGGGCGATGCAACTCGATACGGTCAGTCTTGATTATCAGTGGGTCGAGGTGCCAGCCGGCTGGCGCCTTTTTGTCCTGCATTCCGGCGTGACGCGGAAACTCGATGAGGGCCGCTATGCGCAAAGACGGCGCGAATGCGAGGCCGCAGCAGCGCAGCTTGGCGGCGAACAGCTCTGCCGGCTGAGTGCGCAGCAGGAGGCGAGGATCGCCAGCCTGCCCTGGCCGCTGGCGGGGCGTGCGCGTCATGCCCTCACCGACAGCGCCCGCGCGACCCGCGCAGCCGAAGCGATCAGAGCCGATGACATTGCGGCTTTTGGTGCCATTCTGAACGATGGCCATGCGTCTCTGCGCGATGATTTCGAGATATCGACGCCGCAAATTGATGCGCTGGTCGCCGTTGCGCTTGAGGAGGGCGCGCTTGGCGCACGGCTTACCGGCGGCGGGTTCGGCGGCTGCGTGCTGGCGGTCCTGCCGGAAGGCCCAACCGGCGACTGGCAGGCGCGTGTGCTCGAACGCTGCCCGGCTGCGTCTCTCGTCTGCGAATTTTGACGGCCCTGGAATATTTTAGGGCGGTTTCCGACCAAATTGAACCGCTTGGCCGCTTGGATTTTTCGTCAGGGCTAGGAGC
>CAYUEM010000110.1:0-8976 GCA_964442925.1 uncultured Hyphomonadaceae bacterium | reverse complement strand
GGATGATCCGGTCGCGATCCCGCTGAAACGGCGTGCGGGTCGCCGATGGTGCCTCACTGGCAAACCGTCCACGGCTGCGGGCCGGATCGCTGGCCCAGACACTGCGGGCATTTGAGGTCTTTTCCATGGCGCTCGCCTATCCTATCTTGTCAGTCATGAGCGATGTGACGATGACTGAAAGTGCCGCCAGCCGTATCAAGGCGATTCTGGAGAAACAACCCGGCGCGAACGCTTTGCGCGTGGCGGTCGATGGTGGCGGCTGTTCAGGCTTTTCCTACAGGTTCGATTTTGCCGAAGCGCCCGAAAACGGCGATCTGGTCATTGAGCGCGACGGCGCGACGATTGTGATTGATGAAATGAGCCTTGAATTCCTGCGCGGTGCGGAGATCGATTTTTCGACACAGCTGATCGGCGCGGCTTTCAGGGTCAACAATCCCAATGCCACAGCGGGCTGTGGCTGTGGCACCAGCTTTTCCATCTGACCCGGCCACGACGCGCCCCCGCAAAACCTGATGCAATTGTCATGTGGCATTCATGTCACATCCGCCTAAGATCGGTTCGAACACGTCATGGAGGTTCGAAAATCATGCGCGAATGGCTGACCGCACTCGTCATTCTGACTTGTGTGCCTCTCACCGGGCAGGCGCAGTCCGACGAAGACACAGCAATGGCGACCGGCGAGAGCGCGGAACTGGTGCGCCTGCCCGGCGATGGCGAAGTCAAGACCCCGGGCGCGGATTCCGGTCGCAAGAGCGAGCGGCTGCTGCCCGGTGGCGGGCTGTTTCTCAGTTTCGACGCCGATGGCGATGGCCGTGTCTCGCCTGATGAGGTTGAACGCGGCATCCATGCAGCATTCCTTGAGGCCGACAGCGATGGCAGCGGCTATCTGACCGCGTTCGAACAACAGGCCTGGGCTGGCGAATTGCCAACCCGTGACAACAGCCTCGCCAATCCGGTGCGTTTCGACCCCAATCTCGACCGCCGCGTCAGCCCTGAAGAGTTTCATGCGGTGATTGCAGCGCTTGCCGACGACTATGCCGGCGAGGATGGCACTGTCGAAATGGCGAGCCTGCGTGCGCCGGGTCCATCTGAACGCGAGCGCCCCCGGCGGAGTGATCCCGGCGATACGTTCCGCCCCGGGCCAGGCCTCAGCCGGCACCCCTGACGCTTTTTGGACATTCCACCGGCTCGACAAGCGCGCCAGAACCGCTAGCCTGACAGGGCATGGCGAAACGGGATCGCCCAGACAAGCGGGGAGGCAGGAACCGGTATGAGCGACGTTCTTCATTCGGGCACACAGAAGGGCATTCTCGGCTGGGTCGAGCGCACCGGCAACCGGCTCCCGGACCCGGTTTTCATCTTCTTCTATCTGATCATTGCGCTTGTTGCGGTATCGATCATTTGCGCGCTTGTCGGTGTCTATGCGGTTCACCCGACACGTCTCGACGAGAATGGTGGGCGCGTGCTGGTGAAAGCGGCAAGTCTTCTGTCGCCGGACAATATCCAGCGTCTGTGGGTCGAGATGCCCGCGACGTTCACGCATTTCCATCCTCTGGGTTATGTTCTTGTGGTGATGCTCGGTGCCGGAGTGGCCGAACGCTCTGGCCTGTTTGCCAGCGCCATTCGCGCGGCTGTGCGCGGGGCCCCGAAAGCGCTGCTGACCCCAATGGTTGCGCTGGTTGCGATGCTGTCGAACCATGCCGCAGATGCCGGCTATGTCGTGATGATTCCACTGGCCGCCATTATCTTCGCATCCGCAGGGCGTCATCCGCTGGCCGGGATTGCCGCCGCCTTTGCCGGGGTTTCGGGCGGGTTTTCAGCGAATATCGCGCCCGGACAGCTTGATGCGCTGCTGTTTGGTATCACCGAGACCGCATACAATGTCAGTTCGATCGATGCGGGCTGGAGCGTCAATATTGCCGGAAACACCTTTTTCATCATCGCTCTGCTGGCGCTCTACATGCCGGTTATCTGGTTTGTGACCGACAAGGTCATCGAACCGCGCCTCGGCAAATGGGCATCCGGGCCGGATCAGGCGCAGGAATACAGCGACAATGAAGACGCCCCGTTAAGTGCGCCGCAACTGAAGGGCCTGCGCCGGGCCGGGATCGCCATTCTCGGTGTTGTCGCGCTGTGGACATTGATGACGCTTGGGCCGGGAACGCCGCTCTACCTGACCAATGGTGACTTTGCAGCGCAGGGGCTGAGTGCGGTCGATATCGCGGAAAAGCAATGGTTTGACCGGCTCAGTCCGTTCTTCCGCTCGCTTGTGGCCGGCTTCCTTGTGCTGTTTCTCGCTGCCGGCTGGGCCTATGGGTCCGCTTCCGGTTCGATCCGGAACCATCGCGATCTCGTCAACATGATGAGTGAGGCCATGAAGGATATGGGCTATTACCTCGTCCTGGCGTTCGCGGCTGCGCATTTCGTCGCCATGTTTGGCTGGTCCAATCTTGGCCTGATCACGGCGGTGCATGGCGCTGATGCCATCGGAGCGAGCGGACTTCCGCTGCCTGTCGTCCTCGGCCTGATGGTTTTGCTGACCGGCATTCTCAATCTGTTTGTGGGTTCGGCGAGTGCCAAATGGGCCTTGCTGGCCCCGGTCTTCGTGCCGATGCTGATGCTGCTCGGCATCAGCCCGGAAGGCGCGACGGCGGCTTATCGGGTTGGTGATGGCGCGACAAATATCATCACTCCGCTGATGGTCTATTTCCCGCTGATCCTGGTGTTCGCGCAGCGCTGGCAGTCCGATTTCGGGCTCGGCAGCCTGACCGCGATGATGATCCCTTATTCGCTCTGGATGCTGGTTCTGGGAATCTTTTTGATGATGGTCTGGGTCATGCTTGGCCTGCCACTTGGGCCGGGTGCGCCAGCCGGTATTGAGCTTGAGGTGCTGGGCAAAAGCTGAATTCGGACTTGACCCTGCGCCGCGCTGTGGCAGCGTGACATTTGTCACATTTGCGCGAGAGTCTTGCGAGCATGATCGGAATTGTTGTTGTCAGCCATGGGAATCTTGCCCGCGAACTCGTCGCGGCCACCGAACATGTTGTCGGCGAACAGCGCCGGTTCCGTTCGATCGCGATCGAGGCTGAGGACGATATCGAGGCGCGGCGCGAGCAGATCCGCGACACAGCGAAAGCCTGCGATGATGGCTCCGGCGTCATCATCCTGACCGACATGTTTGGCGGAACGCCCTCAAATCTTGCCATATCGGTGATGAGCAGCGGCCGGATTGAAGTGCTGGCCGGGGTCAACCTGCCGATGTTGATCAAACTGTCGGAAGTGCGCAATGAGCTGACACTCAATGAGGCCGCAGAGATCGCAGCCGAAGCCGGGCGGCGCTATATCTCGATCGCCTCGGAACTGCTCAAGACGGCATCATGACTATGCCGGGGCCGGGCATTGCCGGGCAGAGGGTCACGGTCGTCAATCTCAAGGGCCTGCATGCGCGCGCCTCTGCGGCGCTCTCGCGGCTTGCCGGACAATACCAGTCGCGGGTGACTGTTTCGCATGACGGCGTGTCGGCCGACGCCCGCTCGATCATGGACCTGCTGCTGCTTGTCGCCAGTCAGGGCTGCGTGATCGAGATTCTTGCTGAAGGCCCCGACGCCGAAGCCGCCGTCAACGCCATCGCGGCGCTCGTCGGTGACGGGTTCGGCGAAACGGATCCCCCGCCGGGCAGTTGACTGGCAAATTTGCGACCCATACCGCACCCGGCGGCAAAAGCCCGGGCGGGGGCTTGAAATTGCGACTGCGCAGCTGTATGCGACGTGCTTTGGTTTTCCGGGCAGGAGTTTTGCCCTTCCGCACTCAAGACATGGGAACATTCCGATGGCCGTCCCCAAGCGCAAGACGTCCCCTTCCAAGCGTGGCATGCGCCGCGCCCATGACCGGCTCAAGCCGGCCACCTATATCGAGGACGCCGATTCAGGTGAGCTGCGCCGCCCGCACCATATCGACCTGAAGTCCGGCATGTATCGCGGCCGTCAGATCATCGAGCCGAAGGCCGACTGACCGGCGATCAAATCATCGGTTTGTGAGACAATCGCCCCGCAGTCGCCGGCTGCGGGGCCTTTGCGTTGTGCAGGTGAATCGCAGCGGGCCGGCCCGCCGAAGCGATCATGCCGCCGCACCGCCTGTCATCGCCTCGGGCACGCCGGTCGTTCCCGGCCAGGAAATCGGCAGGCCGCGCAGCGAGCGCACTGCAAGCAGGGCAAACGCCTCCGCTTCGATACTGTCACCGCGCCAGCCGACAGTTTCAGCGCTGACCACCGGGCAGGGAACGGTTTCGCAAAGCGCGTCCATCAGTGCCGGGTTTCGCCGTCCACCGCCGCAAGCCACCAGTCTGGCCGGCCGTTCCGGAAGGTGCTCGACAGCGAATGCCACGGCGCGCGCTGAAAATGCCGTCAGTGTCGCCGCGCCGTCTTCAAAGCTCAGTCCACGCGCCATATTCGCGCTGAAATCGAACCGGTCGAGCGATTTGGGCGGTGGTTCGACGAAGAAGGGATGCTCGAACAGCTGCGCCATCAGGCCCTCATGCACGGCGCCGGCGCGGGCAAACCTGCCGTCGACATCATGCGTGCCGCGATCATGGCCTTCGACCCATTCATCGATCGGTCCATTCGCCGGCCCGGTGTCGAAGGCGAGCAGAGAACCGTCAGAAAAGCGCGCCGTGATATTGGCCACACCGCCGAGGTTGAGAACCGCCATCGGCCCCTTTCCCAGCCCGGCCATCAGTGCGCCATGATAGGCTGGTGCCAGCGGCGCGCCCTGTCCGCCGGCTGCGACATCGGCGCTGCGAAAATCATAGCGCACCGGCAAGCCAATTGCGCGCGACAGCCCCGCCGCATCCAGCAATTGCAAAGTCGCGCCCGACCGCTGCGGCAATGCGCGGCGATGCAGCACCGTCTGGCCATGCACCCCGGCCAGCACCGGTGCCGGCCCGCTCCAGCCCTGCAAAAGGTCGCGGCAGGCCTCGGCATGGGTAATCGTGATCACTTCGCGCGCCGCTGCGAAAGCCGCCTCAGGCACCGGGCCCTGCCAGTTCCAGTCGCGCGCGGCCTGCGTGGCCGCCTGCAGCACCTTGCGTTCCTCTGGCGTGTATTTGCGTTCACTGACCGGTCCGAAATCGAGCACCCGTTCGCCATCGGTGCGGATCAGCGCAGCGTCGACAGCGTCAAGCGACGTGCCCGACATGAAGCCGGCCACCCAGACCGGTGCGAAATCGCTTGCGCCATTGCCCAATGCACTGACCTTTCCTATGAACCGTTTCCTTTTGATCTGGTTTGGAGGGCGCGGTGAGCCAATACAAGTCCGAGTTTCTTCGCACGCTGGAAACGCGCGGCTATATCAAGCAGGTCACGCACACTGCTGAACTGGACGCCTATTGCGCCGCCGGCACCCCGGTCTGCTATATCGGATTCGATGCCACCGCTGACAGCCTGCATGTCGGCTCGCTGCTGCAGATCATGATGCTGCGTCATTTCCAGCGTTCAGGCGGCAAACCAATCGTGCTGATGGGTGGGGGCACCACGAAAGTGGGCGATCCGACCGACAAGGAAAAATCCCGCCCGCTGCTCAGCGATCAGCAGATCGCCGCAAATATCGCCGGCATCCGTCGCGCCTTTGCGCCCTTTCTGCGATTTGGCGATGGCGAGAGTGATGCAATCATCGTCAACAATAATGACTGGCTCGGCCGGCTTGGCTATATCGAATGGCTGCGCGAGGTCGGCGTGCATTTCACGGTCAACACGATGGTCAAGCAGGATACGGTCGCGCGCCGACTGGCCAGTGAACAGCCTTATACTTTCCTCGAATTCAATTACATGCTGATGCAGTCCTATGATTTTCTTGAACTCTATCGCCGTTATGGCTGCCGGCTGCAACTTGGCGGGTCGGACCAGTGGGGAAATATCGTGGGGGGTGTGGACCTGGTTCACAAGGCCGATAGCGGCGAGGTGTTCGGGCTGACGGCGCCGCTGATCGCCACGGCGTCGGGCGCAAAAATGGGCAAGACGGCCGACGGCGCAGTCTGGCTCAATGCGGACCGCTGCAGCCCTTATGATTACTGGCAGTTCTGGCGCAACACAGAAGACGCCGATGTTGGCCGTTTCCTGCGCCTTTTCACCGACATGTCGATGGATGAAATTGCCCGGCTTGAGGCGCTGGAGGGCGCGCAGATCAACGCCGCCAAGATCGCGCTGGCGGATGCGGCGAGCATGCTCCTGCATGGTGCAGACGCCGCCCGGCAGGCGCGCGAGGGCGCAGATGCGGCATTTCAGGGGCGCGGCAGTCTCGACAATCTGCCGACATTCGACGTTGTCATGGAAGGCGGGGCCGTCAGTACGATTGCCCTGTTGCACGCGGCTGGACTGGTCAAATCGAATGGCGAGGCACGCCGCAAGATCAGCGAGGGCGCGGTGCGCGTGAATGATCAGCTGGTCAGCGAAGACACCCAGCATGCGCGATCAGGCCTGCTTGAAGTGGTTGGCGCGTTCAAGGTCCAACTCGGCAAGAAACGCATTGCGCTGGTCAGACCGGCCTGAACCTGAACCTGGCCATGCAGGCCGACGCGCCGCAATCACGGATGGACGGCGCGCTGCAACCGCGATAAATAATCGGCGTGTTGGAGATAGCCCCTATAGCTCAGCTGGTAGAGCAACTGATTTGTAATCAGTAGGTCCGTGGTTCAAGTCCGCGTGGGGGCACCATTCTTGCTTGATCCCGTATCGGGCATTCGCCCTCACATGGATCTCGCTCAAGGCTGTGGTTGAAGACATCCTCGTTTAATTCCACAAAAAAAACCACAGTTTATCGGGTTTTGAGGGCGTTTGAGAATCGCTGGGGTTGCGAATGGGGTTGCGACCGCGTTTTGGGTGAGTGATTCATTTGTTGAGCGTGGGGGTGCGTCTCAGCGCTGATAGGTCTGTCCCGGCTCGCCGGCGATCCAGGCTTCAACCTCCCCGCGTTTCCAGCGCACGGCGGTACTAAACCGCCCCGAGTTCGTGAGAGAGTGAGTTGTCCAAAACTCACGCGGCTTTTTCAAGGGTGTTCAGGTCTGTATGGAATTCGTTCTCCAGTTCTTGCGGCGACCGGTGGCCAATGGCGCTGTACAGCCGCCCGTTCAGACACGCCCGACCCATTGTCGTGCGGGTTTGCCTGGCAGTCATTTCGAGCCGCAGGGTTCGATTGAGCCCCTCGATAGGCAGATATCATCGTCTATCAAGGTCGGAATAAAAACCGGGATAGGTCCAGTTGTCTATTCCCATCTGTTACTGTTTGTGGAAAATCTGAGCCGCGTGTTTCGAAAGGGGAAAAGCCATGGCTGAGGTCGACTGGGACATGGTGGCCGTCATGGTCGCGTTACTCGCGATCCTTGCGACGTCGGTCCTGAATCTCTGGGCCACGCGCGAACAGATATCGACAGCGCACCAGTCGACCTATCGGGCGCAGTGGAATCAACGGCTTCGCGATGCCGTCGTCGCGCTCCTCACCGAGGCAAAGATCGCGCAAACCACCGATGGGGAACGGGCCGCGGATGCCAGGGCTTCGGTCCATCGGGCTCTCCTCGAAATCAAGATGATGATCGAGCCGCCTTACCCGGAACAGAAAAAGCTTCTCGAACTCGTCGACGAACATCTCGAATCGCTTGATATCCTCGAACTTGTTGGTGCGGAAGAAGCGTTTTTAAGCGCGACGCTCGTCATCCTCCAGGAGAACTGGAAACGGCTGCAGCGGGGAAGATGATCAACCAAGATCGGCTAAGCGAATATTCCGAAGCCTTCTGGCGCGATGGCTTCGTTCGCCTTCGCAACGCGGTAGCCAAGAGCGCGATCGCGACGCTCCATGCTGCAATCGATGCCAGGATTTCTGCAGGTCACTGCGCTCCAGTCAACGTGTCCGATCCGGGTTTTCTTTTCGATGAGCAGCTTTGGCGCGTCGATGATTGCGTCAAGGAAATCGCGCTCTCCCGATCTCTTGGAGCGGTGATCGCTGGGCTCCTGAAAACTCAGACCCTAACACTTCTGGGCGATCAGGTTCTTGTCAAAGAGCCAGGTGCCATTTCGCCGACCTTGTGGCATCAGGATCGGAATTATTGGGCTCTGTCCGGGGATCAACTCGCCTCGGCATGGATCCCTTTGGACGCGGTCCCGGCTTCGCGATCCCTCCGATTGGTTCCTGGCAGCCATCGTGCAGCCATCGCTCTGGCCCCGCGGCATTTTGGGACAGAAAAGCGACATATCGATATCGGGTCGTCAGAATGGACCGCGCTTCCGCCAGAGACCGATTTCGCTTTTGAGGCCGTTTCCGTTCCGGCGGTCGTCGGCGACGCAATTGTCTTTCATGCCGCGCTGGTTCACGGCGCTCATGGCAACTCATCCCATGATCAGCGCCGGCGGGCCTATGTCACGCGTTGGGCCGGGGAGGATGTCCGTTTCCAGTCGCGCAGCGGTGATGTCGCGATCCCCGAGGATGCCCACGGGTTTCAGGACGGCGATCGCCTTTCGGGCGCTTCGTTCCCGCAGATGACGTTCCCGTATCGGCAGTAAGCCGCCCGTTCGATCTCCCTCTTCATGACCTTGCTGCGAGATCCATCAGGCCGGCCAGCCACCGAACGTGCCGTGTGGGACAGGCTGGCTGCCCGTTCGGGCACGCCAGACCCAATTTCGTGCGGGACTGCCTGGCTGATCATCGCTCTTGCGTGTTCGCGGAGGGCCGGTGCGTAGGTCATGCTAGTGTCCTGATCGACAAAATGAGCGGATCAGTTCTTACTGCCTTCAGGCAGATTGGAGCGAGATTCATGGGCAAGCCGGCTGTGGCGATAGAGCTGACCGGAGCAGAGCGTGCGGAGCTTGCCGGTTATCTGCCCTGCGCGCCCCTGCGCAGCCATTCATGAACGAAGGTGAGTTTGCGTTGGGCTTCCAGGGAAACCACGAACGGATAGATATCGGCCAGTCCCATGCAGCGGTTCACATGGTT
>CAYUEM010000109.1:0-9119 GCA_964442925.1 uncultured Hyphomonadaceae bacterium | reverse complement strand
GCGAATGGCTCAAGGTCTGGATGCAGCCGGGCCGGGTGTTTGCCGGCAAGGTCGAGCCCGCGCCGCGTCCACCGGTCGAGGCGCGCCCGAAACAGCTGTCAGTGACGCGGATCGACGTGCTGCAACGCGATCCTTACGCGATCTATGCCGAGGCCGTGCTGAAACTGCGGGTGCTCGACCCGGTCGGTGCGCGTTTCGGCTCGCGTGAGCGCGGCACCGCGATCCATACTGCGATGGAAAATTTCGAGACGCAGGACGGCGCAAAGACTTCCGAGGCCCTGATGGTGCATTTTCAAGATGCACTCGCCCGCGCCGGGCAGAGCGAAGAGGACTTCCTGAGCGAACGCGCGGTGCTGCGCGCGACCTGTGAATGGTATCTGCGCTGGCGCCACGATTACCTGCCTGATGTGCACGAGAGCCGGCACGAAGAGTGGGGAAGACTGGACCTGACCCTTGACGGGCATCCTTTCCGCCTGTCCGCAAAAGCCGACCGGATTGACGTTCTGAACACTGGCGAGCTGGCGATTCTTGACTTCAAGTCGGGAAAGCCGGCGACATTGCCACAGGTGCAATCGGGCCTCGATCAACAGATGCCGCTGCAGGCCCTGATTGCGCAGGCGGGCGGCTTCGAGGGCGTGCCCGCCGCGCCTGTCGGCAGCCTGATCTACATATCGCTGAAGGCAAAACCGGAGGAAAGCCGCCTGCCGGAGCCTGCCGCCCTTGCGCGTGCCGCGATGGAGGGCCTGACCAGACTGATCGCCGCCTATGGCCGGGAGGGCCAGCCCTATCTTTCGGCCCCGCGTGTGCAGTTCATCAGGTATGACTATGGCTATAACCGGCTGGCGCGCCGGGCCGAATGGTCAGGGGAGAGCGAGGATGAGTGACGACCCCTTCGCCGCGGTGGAGTCGCCTGGCGGAGACGCCTTCCGGGAGGCTCTTGCCCAGCAAGCCAGCGCAGCCGATCCGTTCCAATCGGCCTGGGTTGCGGCCAATGCCGGCTCAGGCAAGACCAAGGTGCTGATCGACCGGGTGGCGAGGCTGTTGCTGCGCAAGGCGGCACCCGACTCGATCTTGTGCATCACCTATACGCGGGCGGCAGCGAACGAGATGCTGCGCCGGCTGTTTTCGCGGCTGGGTGAGTGGTCGGTGCTCGATGACCCTGATCTCAGGGGGCAGCTTTCAAGACTGGAAGACCGCCCGGTCGAGAGCTTTACCGAAGCGGAATTGTCGCGCGCGCGTGCGCTGTTTGCCCGGGCGCTGGAAACGCCGGGGGGCCTGCGGATCGAGACGATACATGCGCTTTGCGGTCGGCTCTTGCGCCGGTTTCCGCTCGAAGCGGGGATCGCGCCGGGGTTTCGGGAAATCGAAGAGGACGAGGCCGATCAACTGTGGCACAAGGCGGTGCGCGACAGTTTGCTTGAAGCTGACGAGGAAGCCCGAACGGCGCTTGATGCCCTGTCGCTTCAGGGCGGCGGAAACGGGGCGATGGGCACGCTGGCTGGCCTGCGCGGACAGGTATCGCCGCTGATGCGGTTCGACCGCCAATGCGGCGGCGATTTCGACATCATGCGCGCCCGGCTGTGCGCGGTGATCGGTGCCAGTGAAGACCTGCCGGCCGAAATCATCACCCGCGCGATGGGCGATGAATTTCCGCTCGCCGATCTGCGCGCCGCCTTGCCGGTCCTGCTCGCCTGCGGCAAGCAGGCAAGCGCGCGAACGGCACAAGCGATCGAAGCTGCGTTGGCGGAAACCGAGCCGGCGGCGCGCTGGCAGGCCTATTGCGGCGCATTCATCAGCCCGTCGTCAGGCAAGCCTTACGCAGATCTGGCGAATGCCAGCGCTTTGAAGACGCCACTGATCGCCGATCTTTTCGCCACGAAATCGGGTGAAGGGCGCGAGATCACCCGCATCAACACATTCATGGCTGCGTTCGCCGCAAGTGAGGCGGTTGAGCGCAACCTTGCCCGCCTGCGGGTCGGCCTGCCTGTGCTGCGCCGCTTTGCCAGCCTGAAGCTTGCGCGCGCCGCGCTGGATTTCGATGATCTGATCCGGGAGGCGCGGGCGTTGCTGGTTGCGGCCGGGCTGTCTGACTGGGTGCTCTACAAGCTCGACGGGGGGCTGTCGCATGTCCTGCTCGATGAGGCGCAGGACACGAGCCCTGAACAGTGGCAATTGCTACATGCGCTGACGGCGGAATTCGAAGCCGGACACGGCGCGGCGCGCGCAACCGATCCGCGCACGCTTTTCGTGGTCGGCGATGAGAAGCAGTCGATCTATTCGTTCCAGGGCGCTGCGCCAGAGAAGTTTCTGACCGGTCGCCAGCGCTTCATTGCCCGCAATCCGGACGGGCGCACGCCGGACATGGCAATGTCGTTCCGCTCCTGCCCGCAGGTCTTGGAATTTGTCGACACGGTGTTTTCGACAGATGCGTTTGACGGGCATCCTTTTTCGGTCAGCCCGCCGCCCGAGGCGGACCAGATGCGCCACACGGCACGGCGCGAAAACCAGCCCGGCAGGGTCGAGCTCTGGCCGCTTGTCGAGGCGGAAGCCGGCGAGGACGCCGATCACTGGGACGCGCCGCTTGATGCGGTGCGCGAAACCACGCCGCGCGCCCGGCTCGCCGCGCAGATTGCCGGCCATGTGCGCGAGCTGATTGATCGCGGCGAAACCATCTGGGGGGAGCTTGCCGATGGACGCTGGCAGCGCCGCGCGCTGACGCCGGGCGACTTTCTCATCCTCGTGCGCGGACGCAAGAGCGGGCTGTTTGCCGGACTGATCCTCGCACTCAAACGTGCCGGGCTTCCTGTTGCGGGTGCCGACCGGCTGGTGCTGAGCGAACATCTCGGTGTGCAGGATTGTCTCAATCTCATCCGGTTTGCCCTGTTCGAGCGCGATGATCTGAGCGTGGCGGAGATCCTGCGCGGGCCGTTCTGCGGTCTGGTCGATGATGACGAACACCTGTTTGCGCTGGCCCATGCGCGCGGCGAGGCGAGCCTTTATTCGCGTCTGGCGGCAAGCTCCGATCCGCGTCATGCGGCGGCTTACGATTTCCTGACCGGCGTGCGCGACACCCGTGACTTGCCCGCATTCGAGTTCCTGTCGCGCGTCCTGGAAGTGGCCGGGCCGGAGGGTGAGACGGGCTGGCAGAAGCTGCTGGCGCGGCTCGGCACGCCGGCGCGCGATCCTGTCGAGGCGCTGCTGGCGCGCGCGCTTGCCCATGACAGCGCAGGCCCCTCCAGCCTGCAGACCTTCCTGTCAGCGGTGGAGCGCGATGCCCGCGAGATCAAGCGCGACCTGGCAGAGCCGGGTGGCGCGGTTCGGGTGATGACGGTGCATGGCGCAAAAGGGCTGCAGGCACCGGTGGTGATCCTGCCCGATACAGTCGCCGGGCCAAAAGCCATTCAGGCCAGCCTGCTGGACATTGATGACACCCCGGTCTGGTCGCCGCGCCAGGAAGGCAGCATCCCCCGGCTGGAAGCGGCGCGGGCGCTGGAAAGCGACAAGGCGCTGCGCGAACATCGCCGCTTGCTTTATGTCGCGCTGACGCGCGCGCAGGACCGGCTGATCATTGCCGGCGCGGCGCTCGGCAACCGCAAACAAGGGTTTGATGCGACATCATGGTATGGTCTGTGTGGCGCGGCGATGGAGAAGCTGGACGCCGCCCCGGACGCGGCCGGCCTGAAGGCTTATGGCGCGCCGGTTCCGTTGCGTCCCGGCCAGGATGCAGACGCGGGCGCGCCTGCTGATGCGCCGGCATGGCTGCGCACTGCACCACCACAGGAAGCGCGCACACGACGCTTTCTCAGCCCTTCACACCTTGCGCCCGACACCTCGCCCGTGGTCGCGCTGTCGGATCCGGCTCGCGCTGCAAGGCTGGCGCGAGGGCGGGCGATCCACGCCCTTCTGGAACATCTGCCGCAACTGGCCGGGGACAGGCGCGCCCAGGCCGCACGGCTTTACCTGTCGCGCAATCGTGACTTGCCCGCGTCGCTGCATGACGAGATCATCAAGACAAGTCTTGCGACCCTGTCGGACCCGGCGCTTGCAGCTGTTTTCGCCCCGCATGGGCGGGCCGAGGCTGCGATTGTCGGAGCTGGCATGGGCTGGCCGCAGGGCACAGTGATCAATGGGCGCGTGGACAGGCTGGTGGTGTCAGATCAGGAAATCCTCATCGCCGACATTAAGACCGATCGTCCACCACCGGTGCATGAGGACGATGTCAGCGAAGCCTATTTCGAGCAGATGGCCGCCTATGCGAATGTGCTGGAAGTGATCTATCCCGACCGGCGGATGCGCTGCGTCATTGTCTGGACGCACGGACCGAAACTGATGGAACTGTCGCAGCACAAGCTGTTAGCTGCACTCAACAGAGCACAAAGCAGGCTTTCAAAGGCGCTTTGAGCCCACTATCTCGAAAAATGGTAACAGAAAGGAAATGGAAATGGCCACGGAAACAATTACCGACGACGATTTCGAAACCGTAATTGAAGGCGACCTGCCGGTTATCGTCGATTTCTGGGCGGAATGGTGCGGCCCCTGCAAGCAGATGGCACCGCATCTCGACGCCGTCGCCGAAGAGATGACCGGCAAGGTGCGCATCGCAAAGATCAATGTCGATGAAAACCCGATGAGCGCGTCAAAATTCGGCGTTCGCGGTCTTCCGACGCTGATGCTGTTCAAGGGCGGCAAGATGATTGACAGCCAGCTCGGCGCGATGAGCCGTCAGCGCATTGCCGAATGGATCCAGCAGCACGCCTGATCTGAAGCAGGCACGGGGCCCGCCTGAGATGGCGGGGCCCTTGCCGCTTTGCAGTCTTACTCGCCAAAGTGATAGAACAGACGCACGCCGATATTGTCGACACCCTGATTGCGGCCATCGCCAAGGATCTGGCCGTGCGACAGGTGCTCATAAGTCACTTGCGCGCCCCAGTTCGGACCCATGCGCCGGCCCAGCGAAAGGCTGGTGCGAAACAGGTCTTCCGAGCCAAACAGGATATTGTCGCGGTTGAACGCGTCAGAACGCGGATCGCCCTGCGGGAACGGGCTTTCCTCGGCACCGTCATGGATGACATAGCCGAAACCGGGCTCAATGTGCCATTTGTCGGAAAATGCGAATTGCCAGACAAGACCAGCGCCGCCGAAACTCGTATCGCCTGCAGTGTTCACCGAGCCGACGATAAAGGGCCGCGGGCTCAGCGCAAAATTGAGAAAGTCGGGCGAGCCGAAAACAATCTCGGCTTCGATATTCGGCCCGTCTTCCTTGTTGGCATTGTCGCAATCGAGCACGCAGATATTGTGCTGCAACACGCCAAGTCGGGTTTCTTCGATGATGTCGGCAGCGGCAATGCCGGGCATGGCCGCAGTCAGCGCGAAAAGTGCGGTCAACATCTTCATTTTCTGGTCCCCGATGCAGATCCAATTCCCTGTCCGATCCCAATCGGGTCAACGGGGCGGCAGGTCAAGGCGTATTTCGCCCCGGTCATGGCTTGACTGCCGCAGGGCAATGTCCGTCTCCCTTTGAACCAAGATGCAAAGGGAGGGCGATACGCCATGCGTGAACTGCAAGACAAGACAGCATTGATCACCGGAGCGGCCAGCGGGATCGGCCTGGCAAGTGTGGAGGCGTTCGTGGAGGCTGGCGCGCGCGTCGTTGCTGCGGATATTCAGGACGAGAAGGGCCTCGCGCTGGAAACGCGGTTCGGGCGAGATGTGGTGCGTTACGTTCATTGCGATGTCACCCGGCCTGATGAACTCGGCACCGCTTTTGCCGCCGGCGCAGATGCATTTGGCGGGCTCGACATCCTGTTCAACAATGCCGGCCATGGCGGCACACCCTGCACTGTGGAGGAATTCGACCCGGAAGGCTTTGACCACACGGTCGCCCTGCTGCTGAAATCGGTTTTTCTCGGCACGCATCTCGCCCTGCCATATTTCAAGGCGCGCGGCGGCGGCGTTGTCATCAACACCTCGTCGATCTCGGCGATCGAGGCCGGTTATGCCCCGATTGTCTATTCTGTCTGCAAGAAGGGCGTGGCGCATTTTTCCAAGCTGGCGGCGGCGGAACTTGCGAAACACAAGGTGCGGGTCAATGCGATCCTGCCCGGCTTTATCGCCACATCGATATTTGGTGCCTCGCTCGGCCTTCCCCGTGAACAGGCTGACCAGATGGCCGAGCTTGTCGCACAGGCGGGCGGAAAGATGCAGCCAGCCGGGCGCACCGGCATTGGTGCTGATATCGCGAATATGGCGGTGTTTCTGGCGTCAGATCGCGCCGGCTTCATCACCGGATCGGAATTTGTTGTCGATGGCGGCATCACGGTCGGCCCGCCGCATTCCTGGCGCGCGGAAGATGTCGGCCCGATTCTTGAGGCGCTGGGCATTACCCCCGAGCAGGTCGAAGCGATGCAGGCGGCCAGAAAGGCGCAGTGAGAACATCTCAGCGCCTGTGGGCGAGCGTCCCACAATCACGAATCCGTTGGCGCGGTCACGTCTTTCAGCGCGATTGCATAATGGCGGTTGCAGAACTTGCAGTTGACCGACAGCCTGCCATCAGGCTCGACCAGATCGCGCAGCCCCTCATCCGACAGGCCTGCGAGCGTGGCGCGCAGGCGGTCTTCATTGCAACTGCAGGCATCATGGAGAGACTGACCGGTTTCCATACGCACGCCGGTTTCGTGGAACAATCGGTATAACAGGTCGGCTGAGGTGATGTCCGGGTCGATCAGTTCGCTGTCGGTGACGGTCGAAAACAGTGCGCGTGCCGTCTCCCATGCATCCTGCGTATCGCCGCGCGCACTGTCACCGGCCACGCGCTGCAGAAGCAGGCCACCCCCCTGCCAGACTGGCGGCAGGCCAGGGACCGACAATTCCCCGACTGCAATCGCAATCTCTGAGGGCACTTGCTGGGAGTGGTCGAAATGGTCGCGGGCGCAGCCGGCCAGCCTTGGCTGGCTGAGCGGGACAACACTCTGATAGGGATGCATCGACGGATCGGCCGGCACAATGATCAGCCCGAGAACACCCTTGGGACCAAACACGTCCGGCAGGGACGGGCGGACGCCCTCGCAGCGGGTCATCAGCGCGTCCCATTCGGTTTCATTGCGGCGGGCATAGCCACGCAGGTCGCCATCGCTGGTGTGTTCGGCCACCAGCATCGTGACCGGGCCATTTCCTTCTGCCTGCACCATCAGTCGCCCGTCAAATTTCAGGGCCTCGCCGACGAGTGCTGCAAGCACGAGGGCTTCTCCGAGCAGACGCGCCAGTTCAGGCGGATAGTCGTGACGCCGCAGGATGGGGTCGATGCTGGCCGCACCAAGCCGGACAATGCGTCCGCGCACAGGCTCGCTGTCGATCTGGAAAGCGGCGACCCGATCATCCGAAAAGTGAGTGCTCATAGCTTGCCGAAACACCATTTCAGTATGGCTTTCTGGGCGTGAAGCCGGTTCTCCGCCTCGTCGAAGACCAGCGAACGGGGTCCGTCAATCACCTCCGCATCGACCTCTTCGCCGCGATGAGCCGGCAGGCAGTGCAGGAATTTCGCGTTCGGCCCTGCCAGCGCCATCAGCTCGGGTGTCACTGCAAAGGGCTCAAGAATGGTCAGCCTTTCTGCGGCGTCCTTGTCGCCCATCGACACGAAAGTGTCAGCGATCACGACATCTGCGCCGGCCACGGCTTCCTCTGCGCTGTCATGCAGCATGATCTCAGCGCCAAGCTCGCGGGCCAGGTCGACATCATCCTCATCCGGCGCAAACCGTCCGGGCGCGCCAATATGCAGGGCGAAGCCGAATTTTGCAGCCGCCTGTATGAAACTGGAGCAGACATTGTTGCCATCGCCGACCCAGGCAAGCTGCGCGCCCTCCAACACCAGGTCATGCTCTTCCAGCGTCATCAGGTCGGCCATGATCTGGCACGGGTGCGAGCGGTCGGTCAGCCCGTTGATGACGGGCACGCTGGCAGCCGCCGCAAAGGCTTCGACTTCGGAATGATCATTGGCCCGGATCATCACCGCATCGACATAACGCGACAGCACGCGCGCGGTATCTTCGACGGTTTCCCCACGGCCCAGTTGCATTTCGCCAGCTGAGGCGACAATAGATGTTCCGCCGAGCTGGCGCATCGCCATGTCAAAGCTGAACCGCGTGCGTGTGGAGGACTTCTCAAACAGCATCGCCAGAACATGGCCAGAAAGGGGCGCGCCATCATCTGGCCGGCCCTTTGGCCAGCCTTTCCGCGTCGCTTTCATCTCCCGCGCCGCCGCCAGGATGGCCCGCAATTGTGCGCCGTCAATATCGATCAGATCGAGGAAATGCCTCATCCAGCCCCTCCCGGAGCCCATGCGCCGAGGCAGGTGTCGATAATCCCGATCGCCTCGCGCACATCACTGTCACTGATGACCAGTGGCGGGGCGAGGCGCAGCACATTGTTGCCGGCCACACCAACAAGAAGCCGGTTCTCCCGGCAGGCATTCTGGACCGGCTTGGGCGCATCCCTGAGCTTCAGCCCGGTCAGCAGGCCCTTGCCGGTGATGCCTTCAACCTTGCCCGGGTGGCTGTCAGCGAGGCTTTTGAGCCCCTGCGCGAGTGTGCCGGCGACGCGGCGCACTCCGGCAAGGAACGCTTCATCGGAAATGATGTCCCAGACCGCATTGCCAACCGCCATGGCCAGCGGATTGCCGCCATAGGTCGAGCCATGGCTGCCCGGCTGCATCACGCTGCCTGTTGCCTCGGTGGTCAGGCAGGCGCCAAACGGGAAGCCCGAGCCGACGCCCTTGGCAACGCACATGATGTCGGGGGCGGCATCTTCCGCCCATTCATGCGCAAACAGCTTGCCGGTGCGCCCCATTCCACACTGCACCTCATCATAGATCAGCAGTGCGCCGCGCGCGCCACACAGCTTGCGCAGGCCGGTCAGGCAGTGTTCGGGGATGGCGCGAACGCCGCCTTCACCCTGCACCGGCTCGACGAATACCGCAGCGGTCTTGTCGGTCACGGCCGCATCAAGCGCGTCATGATCGCCGAATTCGACCTGACGGAAGCCCGGAATGGGCGGGCCGAAGCCTTCAAGATATTTCGGGTTGCCCCCGGCATTGATCGCGCCAAGCGAGCGGCCATGAAATGCGC
>CAYUEM010000108.1:0-9152 GCA_964442925.1 uncultured Hyphomonadaceae bacterium | reverse complement strand
CATTTCTAAAAATTTTAAAAACATGACCGTTACAAAGCCTGTCAATTATAATCAACCTTGCCCGGCATGATCGAGGAGCCCGGCTCGTTCTCCGGCAGGGCCAGTTCGCCAAAGCCGGAGCGCGGGCCGGAACCGAGGAAGCGGATGTCATTGGCGATCTTGAAACAGGCCATGGCAGCCGTGTGGATCGCGCCATGGGTGAAGACCATCGCGTCATGGGCGGCCAGCGCCTCGAACTTGTTCGGCGCGCTGGTGAAACTGAGGCCTGTGATCTGTGCGATCTTGTCGGCCACCAGTTCGGCAAAACCGACGGGGGCGGCAAGACCGGTGCCGACAGCGGTGCCGCCCTGTGCGAGCTGCATCAGCATCGGCAGGGTCATCTCGATGCGCGCGATGCCATTCTCGATCTGTTTTGCGTAGCCGGAAAATTCCTGGCCGAGCGTGACCGGCGTTGCGTCCTGTGTGTGCGTGCGGCCGATCTTGATGATGGATGTCCATGCCTGCGCCTTGTCATTCAGGGCGTTGTGCAACTGCTGCAGCGCGGGGATGAGGCGATGGATCACTTCCTCGGCGCAGGCGATATGCATCGCCGTCGGGAACGTGTCGTTGGACGACTGGGACATGTTCACATGGTCGTTGGGGTGAACAGGCTGTTTCGACCCGATCTCGCCGCCAAGGATCTCGATGGCGCGGTTGGCGATGACCTCATTTGCATTCATGTTGGACTGCGTTCCCGATCCGGTCTGCCAGACGACAAGTGGAAAATGCGCGTTCAGCTTGCCTTCGATCACCTCGTCAGCGGCATGGATGATCGCGGTGCCAAGCGCCGGGTCGAGCTTGCCGATCGCCATATTGGTCTCGGCGGCGGCCTTCTTGACAATGCCGAGTGCGCGCACGACCGGCTCGGGCTGCTTCTCCCAGCCAATTTTGAAATTGCCGAGCGAGCGCTGTGCCTGCGCGCCCCAATAGCGGTCTGACGGAACCTCGACAGGGCCCATCGTGTCGGTTTCGGTGCGGGTTTCCGGCTTGCCGCCAAAGAGTTTCATCGCGCGCTCCAATCATTCGCCTTGCTCTGGCGGTTTAACAGTTTGCCGCCCATGTGCAATTGCGACATTGGCCGGGCTGGCATAAGGGCGCTGTCATGATTGATGACTGGACACGCCACGGCAAGGTTGCCGCGCGCCTTACCAAGGACGGTGCGCTGGAGGTGCGGTGCGACGGGCTGACCACGCAAGGCAAATACTACAAGACACTGTTGCGCGAGTTCTTCCGAAAGGACTTCCAGCGACTGCGCCCAGGCTATGGCGACTACAGCGTACACATCGTTATGGAATACACGGGCGATCCGCCCTGGATGGATCTCGACAATCTTGCCAAGGCGCTGCTGGATGCGGTCAGCGGCAATGCTTTCGACGATGACCATCAGGTCGCGCGGCTGCTGGTCGAGCGCCGGGTGGGCGAACGCGAAGGCATCTGGATGCGGGTCGAAGTCCTTTAGCGGGCTGCTGAAAACGCGTCTGCAGGGGCACCCCGCCTCTTGAGTCCGTATCTTCCGTATCGTCAGTGCATCGGAAATTTTGGCGCTGGGTCATTTGATCGATTTCAGGAAGATCGCGTTGCCCGGCGACTGCCGGAAAAGAAATTGGCGAAAAACCCGGTAACGGCCCCGGCGTCCAGCATGATATCCGTGACCATTTCGTCGACAGGATCCAGCGTAGCGGAGTTCCTCGACGATTTACCGGTATGCGGCGTTTCGTCCCGAGGCGAGCGCTTTTCGCGGGGCCAGATCGGCCGGTCGTCCGGAACCGGTTGCTTGTAATCGGATGTCGAGTCCACGAGCAGCCGATACGCCTCGTTGACATCACGAAAGCGCTTGACGGCCATCGGGTCCTGACCATTCAGGTCAGGATGATACCGTTTGGCCAGGCGCCTGTAGGCATTTTTGATCTCGGCCATTGAGGCCGTGGGCGCAACGCCCAGCACATGATGAGGAGGGAACATGATGATCTCTTTAATCTGACCTGGAAGTTAAAGAAAGGTCAATCCGCATCCGCGACCATCGAATTCGCGGATGCGTGACACTTGGGTATCGCTGAATTTACCGGTCTGATCGAAAACAGGAGGCTTTAGTAGGCTGCTGAAAAACCAGCTCACGTGGCCTATCCTTCGAGACGCGGCCGTGCCGACCGCTCCTCAGGATGAGGAATCTCATTGGTTTTCCTCATCGGCGAGGTGCGAGCGAAGCGAGCCTCGAAGGACGAGGAAAACCTGAAGACGCGTTTTTTAGCGGCCTGTTAGTAGCGATTCTTTTCGAACATCACTTCCATGACTTTCTGTGCCTGCGCTTTTGTCATGTCCATCTTGTCAATCAGAGCGTCGAGAAATTCCCGTTCGGAATCCTCCAGGACGCCATCGGCGAGTACGATGTCGACGCAATGGGTGAAAAGTGCCAGGTGCATGTCCCTTGGCATCGCCTCACAGACTTCGCCGAGATAGTCGTGCCGACTTCGCATCCGCTCGCGGACTTCTGTATCGAGTTCGGCCAGCCGGTTCTGGTGCATTCCACGCATTGTCCTGCAACGCCGGACAAGTGATCGAACATATTCGACCTCTTCAGGGACAGCCACCTTGTCGGCATAGACTGCAGCCAGCAGGACGCACATGTACGCTTGCGCAATCGTCCAGTCATTCGGCCTGGGCACATGGACATTCTCGAACGGGTCAATGTCCTTGTCCTGGGTCTCTGGACTATCATTCCTTGCAGCAATATCGAGAAAGATGCTTCCTGCCATACTCGTCCGGGGAGCGGCCTGCCCTGTTTTCTCTGGGTTAGAGGTTTCCATCTCGGTCTCCGTAAGTTGAAGTGCATGCACATTCAGCAGGTTGTTTCAGGCGCCCAGGGATTAGACCGGGTGCAGGCGGAGGGCGGCTTTCGCGCCTTGCCGCGCTGAACCCTCCAATCCTCGACCCGTTTGATCGCCGCATCGAAAGCTTCGCGGTCAGCCGCCAATCCCGCCGCCACTTTGGTTTGCCAGTTGGAGGCGTCGACGTCATTCGAAAAGTTCCAGTCTGGAAGATCAACCTCGAAAACACCCTCAGGAAGATCACCTTCGGTCTCTCCAGCGTAAAATCTCCGGTGATTTTCCATCTTTTCGCGCCTGTTCGCAATGGAGATTTCCAGATTGCTGACCTCCTGAAACTTGGCAAGTTCAACCAGCTGCTTTCGAAGACTGCTGGCATCTTCTTCGGCTTCGTTCAGTTCGGTCAGCGCCCTGTCCTCACCGGCCCTGGCATCCTCGACCACCGCCTTGGCATCGGCCGTTGCCCGGGCGACCTGATCCTGAGCCCAGAGGTAGGCCAGAAACCCAAACAACAGTGCGGTCAGGAATGCAACGGCAAACATGATGACACCAATCACCGCGCGCGAACGCTGGCGACGAATTTGAGTGTTCTCTTTCTGGAGGTCCTCATTTTTTCGCTCGACGGCATCCTTCTGTTTCTCGGCTTCGATCACACGCTGGCTGATCGTTTCGATCGGTAGGAATATCTGGTCTTGTGGGGCCGGCTGGCCTTGTGCGCCCGTGCCGTAAATATCACTCATTTCATCCCTCCATCAATGCTGTCACGGTGTGCGGTCAGGGAACCTGATTGCACCGCTCGAAACCGTAATAATCGAAATAGGCGCGGACCTCTCTCAGATCGTTCGGCAGCGCCGGGGCGGCTTCGTTTTGTGGTGTGCTGCAGGCCTGGGCGAAAATTGCACCATAGCGGGCCACGCGGTCCAGCGCGAAGCTTGGGCCGGACGTCTCGCATGACGCCGACGCCTGTGCGTTGGCGGTTGTTTCCTGCCGGATTTTCGATTGGGCGTCGCGAAACGCATCACTGGCCGGAATGAAGGCGCTAAGACTGTTGTTTGGCCGGGCGATGCGTTCGAGCTGCGCCTCGCGCAGGCGGCCCAGCGCATCCAGCACCGCGCCTTCGCCCGATTGCGGGTTTGCGGCGCATTCGCCCCGACCCGCGCCGCGCTCTATGCTTCCGACGCGAAGCCGGGCGCGACAAGCCTGGTATTCGTAGCAGGCGTTCGTCGAGTCTCCCTGGACAGCGGCCCTCGCCCAGCGTTCTGCATTGATCGCCTGCTCAGCGTTAAGGCTGCGATAATAGTAGGCTTCCGCTTCGACAGCTGCATAGGAACGCTCGGCGTCCGCATCGGCTATGGCACCGGCAAGTTCTGCATCGATTTCGCGTTTGTCTGCATGACCGACGCGATAGAGATATTTCGCCAGTTCCAGTTCAGGCTTCGGCGAAGGCGGATAGGCGGATTTGGCCTGCCTGAAGAGTGCAACAGCTTCAGTTTTGGAACCTGCCCTCGCTGCGTTGGCGAGAAACAATTCCATCGCGCCGGTGCCGGTTGTGCTGCCGCTCATCCGGCGCACTTCCGACGCCAACTTGAACTCACCCAGGTCCGCAAGCAAGTCAGCATAAGTCTCTGCATGCTCGCGATCCGGTGCAATTGTCGCATCATTTGCGGCGAGGTCCCAGGCCTGGCGGAAGTCATCACGCGCGCGCTCCCGGGTTGCCGTGCCAACGCCATTCTGACACCCGCCCAGCGATCCGAGACTCAGTTGCGCAAGCGCCGCGCCGCGCCCGGCCAGCGCACTGGCCCGATCCTGATTGGACAGCATCGAACCGGACCCGATGGCCGAAGTGTAGGCCTCTGCGGCGCTGCACAAATGACCTTTGCGGTCCTGCGTCTGCAGGCTTGCGCGCGTCATCCTTGCCAGGGTCTCGTGGGCCATTCCGAGGTGCACGGAAAGGTCCGGACGCGTCGCACCGGCATAGTATTCACCACGACTGAGCAGACTGATTGCCCGTCTGGCAGTGCGCTCGGATCGTTCTTTCTCCAGCAAGCGGGTCGCCTCGGCATCGACAATATCGGCAAATGCCCTGCGAGCCTCAGCGGCAAGCCCCTGATTGCCCGAGCCCGCTGCGCTTTCCCGTGTGATCACTTCGGCAAGGTTGTTCAGCGCCAGGTCGATCCCCTGATCAGACGACTCGAATTCAGCCAGCTTCGCCTCGCCGCGCGCGAGGAGAAGCTGCAGGCGGCTGTGATCGCTCGAAGCGCCGGGATAAGACCCTTCCGCACCGATTGCGAGGACGCTCGCATTGTCATCAAACAGGCGGCGTGCCGAGCGCAGGCAGGTCTGCTGGCCACCGCACGAAATTGAAACCTCGGGCAGGGTCGAGAGCCCGCGGTGGAGCTGGGATGCGATCTGCAGCGCAAGCCGCTGATAGGTCAGCCGACGGGCCGCATCGCCGCGACCTGTCAGATCATTGTTCAGATCACCCAGCACCCTGCGCGACAGTGCCGAAGCCCTGTCTGTCTTCGCATGGTAAGTGCCATTGCCCGTCCGCCGGGCGAGTTCGGAAAATCCCTGGGCCGCATTGAAAGCTGCCGCTGCGGTGTCAAGCAGACGTGCATCCGCCGAAGGTTGCTCGGCGCGCTCAAGACAGGCCTCTGCCACCCGGCGGAGCGCGAGATCTTCCAGTTGGTCAGGTGTTGGCGCGTATGAGTCCATTCGGGCGCAGTCGCCCGCTGTCTTGAGCGCAACCAGATCGAGATTGCCGCTGCCTGCTGTTTCTGGTGTGCCAGCGCAGGAGGAAAAGATGAGAAACAAAGGAAGAACAAGGTTCAAGCTCGACTTCGGCATCTTTGCGTCTGAATTTGACAAGTTCATGATAACCCCACCCTGGTTAACTGATCCTCAACCATTTATCCCAGGCGCGCCGGAATAGCAAATCGCGACGTATGAGTAAAAGTACTTTTCTTTGTATCGGACAGAATCCAGCAGAACCTGGCGTATGACATGACGCGCTCATGCGCCTGACCGGCGGGTCGATGCCTGCGAGCCTACGTTCCAGACGACCCAAGCTGTGTGAAAGCTTGCTTGCACGGGCCCAAGTCTGAGCTTACACTCAATGTTCGCGTTTGTGGCGGGGATTGTCAGGTGATCAGCACTTTAATCGAGCCGCTTGATGTTGAAGTTCTTGCGGATATTCTCGAGAAGGAAAAACGACACCACTGTCGGATCAGGGGGGTGTGCTTCAGCCTGTTTCTGCTCAGTTTCCTGTTGCTGCTGGGGTCAATCGCCGCAATTGCATTCCTGTTCGCACGCGGCTTGCCCGGCCTGGAAGGCGGGATCTGGCTGACGCTGCTTCAGATCCTTGCGCCAATTTCCGCCGCAATGATCGGCTTTTTCGCCAGTTGGTGCGCGGCTCAGAACTGCGTGAATTCGATTGACCGGTCGCTTTATGCCGCCCGGGCCGGACGGCTGAAGCTTTTTGCCGGTTTCGTGTCGCAGCTTCAATGCGCAAGCAAGTCGAAGCGAAGCATGTTGTTGGACATCGTCGGCTCGTTCGTTGCATAGTGAAGGATTGGGGGGACCATGACAGATCTGGCCGACGAGAAACTGATTGAGCTGGTAACGCATGAGCAGCGGGGGTTGCGGCGGACACTCATCGCCGGGTTCGGTGCCCTGCTGCTGGTCGTGGTGATGTCGGCAGGTCTCGGCGTCTACTATTTCTTCGTCGCTGAGCGGCTGGCTTCGGATTCCGACCGGCTGGAGCGACGCGCCTTCGAAACCCGACGGCTGGCCGATGACCTTGCGAACCGCATGTCAGATCAGGAGGCTGCCGTGCGCCGGGCCTATTCGGAAGTCCTCGACATATCAGACGGCACCGCCACAGCGGATGCAGGCCGCGACGGTTTGGACCTCGTGGAAGACTTCCTGAAACTCGGCATACGCTCGCTCGAAAACGAAAGACGCCTGGAACAGGCATCGGGTGACATCGATCCCGGCCCCGAAACCGACCTTTATCGCGCCACGCTTGCCTTGATGCAGTGGGAGCGCAGCGGAGAAGAGCTTGCTCGCGGAGCTTCCGAATTGCCTGAACGCCTTTCCAATGCGCAGGCCCTGTTCCGGTCAGCGGCCTTGGAGAACACGCTTCGGATCCCGGCGAACCAAGGTCTGGCCTGGATCCAGTTCGAGATTGCCTCGTCACCGCAGTCGAATTACCGACCTGCCGATTGCCAGGCAATGTTCGACCTGACCGACAAGATCGACACTCCGGACGCGCTTGGCCCACAGCCGCTCTATTGGCGCGGCCAGTGCGCGCGCAAACTGGGCCGGGTTGAACGGGCGCTCCAAAATTACAGTCTGGCGGTGCAGCAAAGCCAAGGCCTCTCGGATCGCGACGGCGTGAGTGCGGCTCGCAGGCAAGCCGTGCGGGTTTTGCAGATGAACGCCTTCCACGGCCTCGGCACGGTTCTGATTGCGGCGGCCGACACTGACGACAGTGAGCCTTTGACACGGGCACGCCAGCTGGCGAGCGAGGCGTGTGTTGCAGGTGAGACGGAAGTCGTTTCGGGTCGGACAGGTCTGATTCATGCCTGCCTTGGCAAGGCGATTTCGCTGCGCCGAGAGCTTCGCCAGACGGCCAACCAGATCAGTGGCACAATGGAAAACCGGAGTTTTGTCTATCTCATCGACGATGATTTCGAAGGTGCCTTCAGGAACGCAATGGAGGTTGAACGCACAGGCCTTTTTGCGTGGAACGAATTGATCCGCGCGCTTGTCGCGCCACATGTTGGCGAGGTTGATGCTGCCAGGGACGCGCGGCGCAATGTGTCAATGTTCCGCCCTGAGCAGTTCGCGATCTGCGAGATCCGGAAATTGCTTAAACCCAAGCATTTCGACGAGGCCCTTGAGATCTTTACTCAGGCGCATCCGGACTTCGAACTGAGCTGCACTTGAACCGGGTTGGCGGTGGCGATGTCTGCCTGCTTCCCGCTGTCACAAGGGAATGCCCTGAAAAGGTGGTGTCAGACCAAAGCGAACCGGTCTCAAGCCCCCTTGAGATGCGCCTGCCCCGATGGCGGACGGTCACCTGGCGAATATTGGACCGAACCGGTTCCACCAGATTCGCACCGTTTCGTGGCTGATATCGATCCCGCGTTCGTGGAGCAGGTCCACGGACATTGCTCAGCGACAGCGGGAACCGGACGTACGTCATCACCGCAAGCCGGATGATTTCTGGCGACGTCTTGAAATAGCGGAATGGATTATTGCTCGTCGGTGAAGGCTACGGCGTGAGTGGTCGCGATTGAAGAAGAAGGGCTTTAGCAGGCTGCTGAAAAACGCAGACTCAGGTTTTCCTCGTCCTTTAAAGGCTCGCTTCGCTCGCACCTCGCCAATGAGGAAAACCAATGAGATTCCTCATCGAAGAGGAGCGGCCGGCACCGCCGCGTCTCGAAGGATGGGCCGTGGGTAATGGTTTTTCAGCAGCCTGTTAAACGCCTTTTCGGCGGATGGTGCCAACCAGTTCGGTCGCCTCCGTCAGAGTATTGGTGATGGTCCCGTATTTCTGCAGGTTCTTGTGCAGCAGTCCGAGCCGTGCATCCGATTCCTCGGTGTCCACGACGATCTCGTAGTCGATTCGCACCATCTTCGGCGGGCTGTCCTGGCGTTGGCCGTGAAGCGAAATCTCCATGCCGCGCAAGTCAAATTCCAGCATCGGCGCCACGCGCTCGGCACCCTTCAACATGCAGGCCGCAAGGCTGGCGAGCAGCATTTCGGCCGGGTTGAAGGCATCGGCGCGTCCGGCCATATCGGTGTCGAGCGTGATGCGCGCTTCTTTTGTGGTGGCTTCGGACCCGTGGCTGTCGATGCGGCGGGCGGTGACCTTGTATTCGAGCATGATGTGGGCCTTTCAGGCAGCGGGTTCGGTGCCGGGCACGAGATATTCGGGGACCTGATCAACAGGCATGGTGGCGAGTTCCGCATCCGTCAGCCGGGCATAGATCTCGATCAGCGTGCCGTCGGGATCGCTCAGCCACAATTCGTGCAGCGGCGTGCCTTTCCAGGTCGTGCGCGGCGGTTTCTCGACATGCGCACCGAAGGATACCGCGCGATGGTAGGCATCGATCACGGCTGCCTTGTCGGGCAGCGCCAGCCCGAGGTGGTAGAGCGTATCGTGGTGCAAATCCTTTCCATTCGCGACCACCAGCACGAAATTCGTGCCGAGGTCCGGGCGGATGAAGGTCGCGTAGCGATGCGTCCATTCCTTGGGCCAGGTGTTCAAAAGCCAGCCATAGA
>CAYUEM010000107.1:0-9261 GCA_964442925.1 uncultured Hyphomonadaceae bacterium | reverse complement strand
GTGTCGCGGAACTGGCTGTCATCTTCCTGCTTGAAGGAAAGCGGCGCGGTCGGATCGGTAACGACGCGGGTCAGCCGTGCGGTGTCGAGCACGCCTTCCTCAAGGTCGAAGCTCCAGCTGCGGTTTTGTTGCGCCATCAGGCGGCGCTGCAGCTTGTTGGCGAGTTTCGACACCGCGCCCTGCAGGCCCTGAAGCTGATGGTCGAGATAGGCGCGCAGCCGGGTCAGCTCTTCCGGGTCGCACAGATCAGGTGCCTGCGCGGTCTCGTCATGCGCGCGCGTGAAAATGTGGTAGTTGAACTCGCGCCGCTCGTCGCCGTCGGTATAATTTGGGCGAAGCGGCTGGCCGCCATCATCATCCTCGTCGGGGGCGTCATCGCCTTCCATCTCGACATCGCCATCAATCGCGACATTGGTTTCCTCGCCCTCAGCCGACACCTTCTCTCCCGCCTCAATTTGTTCGGCAGAAGCGCCATCGGGGCTGTCATCGCTTTCCATTTCACCTTGGGAATCGTCGCTGTCGGTGCCCTGTTCGTCCGGAGTGTCGCCCTCGTCTTCCTGATCGCTTTCGGCAGGGTCATCACTGGCCGTCAGGTCGCGGATCATGTCGCGAACCGTGCGGGCGAAGGCGGCCTGATCGTCCATCTGCGCGATCAGCCGCTCCAGTGAGCCGCCGGCTTTCGCCTCGATCTCCTCGCGCCACAGCGAGGCGATACCCGCTGCGGCCACCGGCAGGGGGCGCCCGGTCAGCTTTTCACGCAGCAGAAACTCCAGCGCCGGGGCGAGCGGCGCATCCTGACGGTCCTCCATCCGCGAATAGCCCTCGCGATCACAGCGCGCGACCAGCGCCGCATCGAGATTGATCGCCGTGCCGGACATGCGCGCCGCACCGATTGATTCAATCCGTGCCGTCTCGGCCGCTTCATAGACCTGGCGTGGCAGATCGCCCTGCGGGCGGTGGCGCGCATGGGCCTGCGGATCATGATGGGCCTTGCGCAACGCGACCGCGTCCGCCTCCCCGCGCGCCCGCGCGGCAAGTTGCGGGGAAAGATCCTTTGGCGGTGGGCGCAAAACCAGTCGCTCGCCCTCCGCAAAGGGTCCATCGACTGCGAAACTGACCTCGATCGACTTGTCGGCGCTGATCGCCTTGGCGGTCACTGCCAGCGCCTGACGGAACAATTCGTAAGCGTTCTCTTCCGGGGTCTTGCTCATATTACCGACATAGCGCGCCAATTGCGCGATGCGAAGACGCCGGTGCCTGAAACCGCAGAAAAAAAGCCCCGCAGCCTGAGGGCTGCAGGGCTGGAAGTGGGTCGGCAATCGTAGGGGAATGAGAGAGGAAACGCGCCGACCGGGATATTGAGGCGTGACGTGATCGTTTAGCCGATCAGGCCTGTCGCCGAATAGATGATGCCGAGAACAAGGGCTGTCAGCGGCAGGGCCGCCAGAGCGCCAATCAGGTTGCGGCGGCTTTCAGTGGTATTTGCGATGTTCATGGGAGGCTCCGTTGTGCAGGTTCCGGCAGCGATCTTGCTGCCATGACCCTCATATAAACGGCCCTGACGAATAATCAATGAACAATCTCAATTTTATTCACTGATCACGGTTTTGTCATGTCTCTCACCGGTATACCGGCCTGAAGCGCGGCATCGATGATCGCCATCACGCCCGACAATTCTCGTTGCAGCCTGGGCAGGGTCAACCGTGAGAACAGCTGCGGATAGCGAAATTTCAGGGTCGCGCTCTGGATCATCTCGGCGATGTAATTGAGATCATCGTGTGGTGCGAATTCGCCGGCCTCGACACCATCGCGCAGGACGCTGACAATATGAATTCGTTCCTGGGCGAGTTCTTCATTGGCGAAATTCGGGCGCTCCTCGCTCAGCACTTCGGCAACTTCGAGGATCTTGGCGTCCGCATCGAGCTTTTCATAGGTCGATTTCAGGCCGTATTCGAATAACTCATGCAGGCGTTCGCGCGCTGGCTTGTCCTGACGCGCAATCCGCGCATGCTCCTGATGAACCTCCAGATTGAACGCGCGCGCCATCGCCTCGGCAATATCGAGCTTGGAGGCGAAGAAACGATAGATATTGCCCGCCGACATGCAGCAGTCGCGGGCGATTTCTGACATGGTGGTCTTGGAGTAGCCATAATGCTTGATACGCTCCATGGCGGCTTCAAGGATTCGCTCTCTGGTGTCGCTCTTGATATCCATAAGGTCAGTCTAGGGAATCGCGCTGAATGATCAATGGTTTCTTCAATTTTGTGAACGCCCGGCCATGAGCAGATTTGAGAGTTTTGCTGTCATGGGGGCCGGCGCATGGGGCACGGCGCTGGCTTTCGTCCTGGCAGGAGCGGGTCGGAAAGTGGCCATTCATGCTCGCGAGCGCGATATCGCCGAAGGTCTCGCCGCCGGGCGCGGCAATCCGCGCTTCCTGCCCGGTATCGCCCTGCCCGCCTTCAACGCCTCTGACGAAATCGAAATTCTTTCCGGCAGCGATTGCGTGCTTGCGGTCGTACCGGCTCAGTTCGCCCGCGCGAGTTTCGAGGCGGCCGGCGAATGGATCGCGCCGGGAACGCCGGTGGTGCTTTGCGCCAAGGGTATCGAGGCGACGGGCTTGCACCTGATGAGTGAGGTCCTGGCGCAGGTGCTGCCGCAGGCCATTCCGGTCGTGCTGTCGGGCCCGTCTTTTGCTGCAGATGTCGCCCGTGGCCTGCCCACAGCTGTGACGCTGGCCTGTGAGGATGAAGCACTGGGCGCTGAACTGATGGCCGCCATCGGCCAACCGCATTTCCGTCCCTACTGGAGCGCGGATCTGATCGGCGCGGAGATTGGCGGCGCGGTCAAGAATGTGCTCGCGATTGCCTGCGGGATGTCTGAGGGGCTTGGACTTGGGCGCTCTGCCCATGCTGCACTGATGACACGCGGTTTTGCTGAAATGAAGCGGCTGGCGGTCGCCATGGGCGGGCGCGCACAAACCCTTTCGGGCCTTTGCGGCCTTGGCGACCTCGTGCTGACCTGCTCGTCCAGCCAGTCGCGCAATATGAGTTTCGGCAAGGCGCTTGGTGAAGGCCAGGCAGCGGCGCAGATTCTCGGCGGCCGCACAGCCGTGACCGAAGGTGCCGCCACCGCGCCGGCGCTGGTCGCACTGGCTGCCCGGCACAGCGTCGACATGCCGATTTGTGCGGCGGTCGCCTCGATACTTGCCGGCGAGATCTCAGTGGACGCGGCGCTGGCGGCGCTGCTCGCCCGCCCGTTCAAGGAAGAAGGAGAGTAAAAAGCTGATGGGACTTTTCATCATTCATGCCAGCGACAGGCCCGGCGCAACCGACCTGCGCATGACCAATCGCCCCGCCCATCTGCAATGGGCCGCATCCCATGCCGGGCGCATCGCCATGGCCGGGCCGATGTTCGCAGAAGATGGTGAGACTTTCACCGGATCTGTGTTCATCATCGAGGCCGCTGATCTTGAAGCGGCACGCGCCTGGCATGCGCAGGACCCGTATGTGATCGCCGGCCTGTTTGAACATTCCGACATCCGTGCCTGCAAATGGGTCATCGGGGAGGGACCAGCCCGCAGCGAAGGCTGACATCTGAAACACATCATTCAATTGACGTTCACCGCGTTTGCTTCACACTTGTCCCATCGCCAGACTGACGAAAGGGTCATGACACGTGAAAATCGCTATCGCCACAGGCCTGACCGCCTCCATGATCGGCTTTTCGGCATGCAGCCCTGTCATCAGGGTTGAGACACCGACAGAACCGATCACCATCAATCTGAATGTCAAGATCGATCAGGAAGTTCGCATTCGTCTCGACAAGGAAGTCGAGGACCTGATCGCCAGTAACCCCGATCTGTTCTGAGCGGTCGCAATGTTCAGGAGACTTGCAAACATGTTTTTCGCAATAAGATTTGTGCTCGCCGCCGCCATTCTGGCTGGCACGGCATTCGCGCTTTCCACAACGGGCACTGCAAACGCACAGGGCTCCGAGATCGAAGCGGCGAAGGCCGCCGGGGTGATTGGCGAGCGGGTCGATGGTTATCTCGGCATCGTCAATGATGGCGGCACCGATGCCTCACTGATACGGCGGATCAACGAGATCAATGCCAAGCGGCGCGCTGTTTATGACGAACTGGCGCGCGAAGCATCAGCCACGCCTGCACAGGTCGCCCGTCTGACCGGCGAAAAGCAGATCGCGCGCGCGGCCCCGGGAGAATATTATCTCAATGAGCAGGGTGTCTGGGTGCAGAAAGGCGTTGGAGGGCAGTGAAACTTGCCCATATCCTTGCCGGCTTTGCCCTGCTTGCTCTTGCGCTGACAATCGGCGGTGCAATCGTCGTGCACAGGCTTTCGGGCGGTGAATTGCCGCTAAGTGGTTGGATCGCTTACGGCTTCGGCGCGGGCCTGTCGATACTTGTGTCCGGCGGGCTTTTCTTTCTGTTGTTCTACAGTGCGCGCCATGGCTATGATGATATCGGTCCGCCCGGCGACAACATGCTCTGAAACCGGCTGACGGCCTCGCGCCAGAGGCGAGCGAATCGTGTAGACTGAGGGTAATGCTTTCTACTCCACTCAGGACCTTTTGACATGATCGAACCTGAACGCCTGTCTGCCTTCATCGCCTCGCGGATTTGCCACGATCTGGTGTCCCCGATCTCATCGGTGACCAATGCCGTCGATTTCATGAACGAACCCCCGGAATCGGAAATGCGCCAACATGCCGACGGGCTGCTCAAGGATGGCTCGGAGAAAGCCGCGGCGCGGGTCGAGTTCCTGCGCTACGCCTTCGGCACCATGGGCCTGTCGGATGGCACATGCGATATGCATGAGGCCAAACGAATTGCAGAACGCTTCGTCGCCTCACACAAATGTACGATCGAGTGGGACATCGAGACCGATCATCTCAGCTTTTCCCATGCCCGCCTGATGAAGAACATGCTGATGGTCGGCATTGAGTGTCTGCCACGAGCCGGCCTGCTCGCCGTGCGCGTGCGAAATGAGCCTGCCGGCATGACGATCACCGTCCACGCAAGGGGCGAGCGCGCACGTCTGCAGCCCGACACCGCATTGCCGCTGAGCGGGCAAGTTCCTGAAAGCGGCTGGTCGGCGCGCACGATCCAGCCGCTTTTCGCGCGGATGATTGCTCAGGGCCTTGGCGCGGAGCTGACGGCAAAACTGAATGGCGAGGACGTCGTGATCCTCGCCCATGGTGCGCGCGCAGAGGGCTGAAATCTGCGCAGCTTGTGCGCGCAAGGCGGAACACATGGCGATAGACGAGGCGATCCAGAAATTTCTCGGCAATCTGAAGATGCCGGACGTGAAGATACCGGATTTTTCCGGGCTCGACTGGGTGCAGTCGACGAACCGTCTGCGGCAGAGTTTTTACCGGGCCTCGCGCGCGGTCGAGGCCGATGCCCCGCCGCTGGCCGATGTCTCGACCCTGCCGGTGGATGGTGCCGAAGGCACGCTGAAAGCGCGGATGTATACCCCGCAGGGTGCGGGAATTGGCGCTGGGCCCGGCATCGTCTTCTTCCATGGTGGTGGCTTTGTGCTTGGCGATCTCGACAGCCATGACATGATCTGCCGCCGGCTGGCCGATGCCTCACGCTGCCGGCTGATCTCGGTCGATTACAGGCTGGCCCCGGAACACAAATTCCCCGCGGCCCACGATGACTGCAAAGCCGCATGGGAGTGGATCACCGCGCGCGCGGAGCATTTCATGCTCGATCCGGAGCGGCTGGCGGTTGCCGGCGACAGTGCCGGCGGCAATCTCGCAGCCTTTGTCTGCCAGGAAATGAATCGCACAGCAGGGCCGATGCCGGCCTTCCAGCTTTTGTGCTACCCGCTGGTCCAGTTCATCGACATCCGCACCAAGCCGATGACCTTTCAGGAAGGCGGCTTCTTTATTTCGCCAAACCTGTTCGACTATTTTCGCGACGCCTATCTGCAGCAAACGACGGACCGGACAGACCCGCGCGTGTCTCCGCTGTTTGCAGATGAAGACAGTTTTCATGGTCTGCCCCCGGCGCATTTTATCCTTTGCGGTTGGGATCCGCTCAAGGATGAGGGGCAGGCTTATGCCAGCAAACTGGCGAGCTATGGTGTCCCGGTGACCATTCGCGAGCATCCCGGCATGGTGCATGGCTTCATGAACCTGACTGCAGTGTCGTTTCCTGTTCGCGACGCGATCCGTGCTGCGGGCGAAGTGGTCGGGCGTGCGCTGGGGGCTCTGGAAACCGACAAGAGCTGACCAAGGGCAGACCATCTTTCGGGCTGTGCGTTGATTCATGTCAAGATAATTGCCGATTGTCTCGCGGCGCATGACCGCGCGGCGGAGTGGCCAATTTCCTTTCAATGAAAAAACCATGACTTGGAAGTCAGTTTCGTCATGGAGAAGAAAAGACATGAAAACGACCTTGCTTGCCGCGCTGATGGCAGCGTCAACAATTGTGCCGCTCGCAATGCCCGCAACCGCCGAAGGCAACCCGTGGATGGTGCGCGGTCGGGTTCTCGGCGTGATCCCTGATGAGAGCGCAGATCTCAGCACAGGCGGAGCCGCGCTGGCTGGAGATGTCGATATCAACGACCAGTATGTTCCGGAACTCGACATCACCTATTTCTTCAACCAGAATTTCGCAGCCGAACTGATCCTGGCGGTGACGCCGCATGATGTCGATGCGACAGGCATTACCATCCCGGCCGCCAGCCTCAACGATGCCACGGTCGAGCTTGGCGATGTCTGGCTGCTGCCGCCAACCCTGCTCTTGCAGTATCACTTCCAGAACGACACGGCCTTCAAGCCCTATGTCGGTGCCGGCGTGAACGCGACCTTGTTCTTCAACGAAGATGAAGGTGATGTTGCCGACGGTATCGACTATGATTCCAGTATCGGCTTCGCCTTGCAGGCCGGCTTTGACTATGACCTCGACGGCGAGGCGGGCGGCTGGGCACTCAATGCTGATATCAAGAAGGTCTGGATCAATACCGACGTCACGGTCGATCTCAGCTCCGCACTCGGTCCGTCGCTGAACGCACAGCAGGTTCTTGTCGATGCCGATGTCGATATTGACCCGATCATTGTGGGCTTCGGTCTCGGTTATAAATTCTGAGACCACACTCTTCCGCGCCGGCACGTTATCCTCCCCCTTACGCCCCGGCACGGAGATTGAAGGCCGCTCATCCACAATCGGGTGGGCGGTCCTTTTTTTCAGGCCGCCAGCGCCCTGACCAGAAACAGGTGGCGGCGCGCAACCGCATCAGGATCGCGGCTATAGCCTCCGCCAAGCACGCCGCAGACCGGCACGCCGCGTCGCCGGCAAGCCCCGACCACCATAAGGTCGCGCGCCGCCAGGCCAGCATCGCTCAGCGCCAGGCGTCCCAGCCGGTCGTCACCATGGGGGTCGACTCCACCATTGTAGAAAACCAGTTCCGGCTGCGCGCGCGCCAGCACCGCGTCAAGCGCTGGCTCCAACGCGGCGAGATACGCCGCATCACCAGTCCCGTCGGGCAGGCCGATATCCATGTCAGAAGCCGGCTTGTTGCGCGGCCAGTTGTTCTGCGCATGCATCGAGAAGGTAAAAGCGCCAGCTACGCCCGACAGAATCTGCGCTGTGCCGTCACCGTGATGCACATCGAGATCAATTACCGCCAGCCGGGCGACACGCTCGGAGCTGAGCAGCACATGCGCCGCAACGCCGACATCATTGAAAACGCAGAAACCCGCGCCGCCATCCGGGCCCGCATGATGGCTGCCGCCGGCGAGATTGACGGCAAGACCGCGCTCAAGCGCAAGTCCCGCCGCCAGGCAGGTTCCGGCCACTGCCAGCCGGGAGCGGCGGATGATCGCCGCAGTGGGGTCAAAACCGATCCGGCGCGCGCTTGCCCTGTCCAGCGTGCCTGTCAGCACGGCCTGCACATAGGCCGGACTGTGGGCGAGACGCAGCCAGGGCGCGGGTGCCTCGTCGGGGCGATGCCAGTCCGCATCGATCCGCGCCGCAGCGATCAGCGATGCGAGCCGCGAATATTTGCGCATCGGGAAACGGTGGCCGTCGGGCACGGTGTCAGCATCATAGTCAGGATGATGGACAAGCGGCAGTTTCATTCTTGCGATTGTAGACCCGTCGGCGCGCGCGCCAATCCCCTTGCCCGCTGGTCAGGGCTTTCCAAGCGGGCGGGCGCGAATTATGCCGGCAGCTGGCGAGAAACACCGGAGACGATGGCAATGCGCGACCTAGCGACTTTGAGCATAGATTTCACTGTGCTCGACTGGCAGGGCGATGCGCGCGCCAGCCTCCCTCCGGGCGCGGCAAGCCACCCTGAACAGGTGGCGGCATGTCTGATGCGAGTGATCCGCAGCGCCGCTGAACCCTCCGACGGGCAAACGGTCGAGCCGGTCTCGGTCACACTCGACACCACGGCGAAAATCTCTGCCGGTTCAGCAACGCAACTGACCGCCGAAATCGACCGCCGGACCCGGACAATGGTGTTTGCTCATGGCAATGCCCGGCAGGGCGAAACCACCGTGATCACAGCGACAGCGGTTTACCGGGTCAGCCCTGCCGAATAAGTTTGGGTGCCGAATCGAGAGGGCATTCACCCATGATCAGGAGCGCACATGGCCTATTGGCTGTTCAAATCGGAACCCTTCAAATGGGGATGGGACCAGCAGAAGGCGAAAGGTGAGACCGGCGAGGAATGGGACGGCGTGCGCAACTATCAGGCGCGCAACTTCATGCGTGACATGAAGCCGGGTGAGAAGGGGTTTTTCTATCACTCCAACAAGGGGCTGGAGATTGTCGGCATTGTCGAGGTCTGCCGCGCCGCGCACCACGATTCCACCACCGATGATGCGCGCTGGGAGTGCGTCGACATCAAGGCGGTCTGCGACATGCCCCGTCCGGTGACGCTAAAGGCCGTCAAGGCCAATCCTAAACTTGCCGATATGTCGCTCGTCACCTCGATGCGCCTGTCGGTCCAGCCGGTCAGGGATGCGGAATGGAACGAGGTCTGTCGCATGGGTGGCCTCGACCCGAAAACGCTTCAGCCGGTCTGACAATACCGTTTTGCCGTTCTATCCACAATGGCTCAGCCGGGAGACCTGAGAACGAGGCTGACCGGGGCATGGTCGGACGGTTTCCAGCCGCCACGATAGGCGATGTGGATGCGGTAACTGTTAGGGTCGGCCAGCGCCAGCGCCTGCCTGTCGGCCCAGACATGATCCAGCCGGCGCCCGCGATTGGACGCGGCCCAGTCGCGC
>CAYUEM010000106.1:0-9303 GCA_964442925.1 uncultured Hyphomonadaceae bacterium | reverse complement strand
TCGATGGCGGGCACACCATGGAACATGCGCTCAATGATTACCGGGGCTGGACGCCGCACCTGATGGCCGGCGGCGTGCTGGCGATCCACGACGTGTTTCCCGATCCCGCAGAGGGTGGCCGTCCACCTTTCGAGATCTACCGGCGCGCGCTTGCCTCCGATCTTTACTGCGAGGAACAGGCCGTCGGGAGCTTGCGCCTCCTGCGCCGTCTATAGGCAGAGGCTGCACAAGAAGCTGACTGTGCGGGCCGTCAGAGTTCAGGGCATCTGCCGCCGGTAGGAAATGCCTGTGACAGATCCGTTCTGTCATCCCACATCCTCAAGAATTCTGACCCTGGGGATGGCCCGTTCGCATCAGCGACCGTCCTGCAGTTTCCTCAGATTCTCTTCGTGGACGCCTCGGTCGATCCGGTAGGTCGAGATCACGGCGATCATCGTCATGTACAGAATCAGGACGAGCGGCACGTAGTAGACGCCCAGCTTCCGCACGGCTTCAGGGCTCACCTCCTCAACATCGGCACCGGTGGGGAACTGCGCCAGAGCCAGGACGAGGGTTGCAGCCGCAACGCCCAGACCCTGAACCGATTTGCGGATAAAGGTCTCTGCCGCCGTAAAGACGCCCTCCGATCTCCGCCCGGTCTTGATCTGGCTCTCCTCGACAAGGTCTGCGACCATGGACGCAAACAGGATCTGGAAGCATATGATCAAACCAATATCGACGATGTTCGTAATCGTGACGAACCAGAACACGAAGGGCGTGCCATTGGGCGGCAGGATGTCGAGCAAGCGCAACACGATAGGCAGCGGCGCACCGCCAAATGCCACCAGGCCAATAATCATTGCGCCCCGCTTCTTGCCGAGTTTGCGGGAGACGATCGGCGCGAGCACGAAACCGATAATGGCGGCGATGAAGGTTCCGAGGAAAATCGCCCCGGTCTGAATCTCCGTAAACTCCCAGAAGTAGGTGAAGAAGTAGAGGGACAGGACCGACACGAGGCCGCTCGCGATAGCGCCAAAGAGCGCTGCGACGAACAAAGCCAGGAAGGACCGGTTGGCCAATGTCTCGAACAACTCCTTGAAGACGAGGACAAGCGTCATCTTGCGGGCGGGAGGGGGCTGGTTGAGGTACGGGATGCGCGCATGCGTACCCAAGGATGACACCACGATGGACACGAAGACCACCACAGAACCGACAATCCCATAGAGCGCATAGGCATCCGGATTGAACCGGCCATCCGGAATCGTTTCCGTCGTGAAGAGCGGAAACAGGACGAAGAACATCACGACCGCAATGGCATTGCCACCCATCCAGGCGAACAGGAACCGCAGGCCGTAAAGCGACGTTCGTTCATCATAATCGCGCGTCATGTCGGGGATCAGCGCTGTACTGGGGGTTCTGTAAAAGGTCACGGCCGTCCGGATGACGATCGCAAGGATCAGCACATACCAGAACAGGACCGTCTGGCTGGCGCCCTCTGGCGGCGCCCACAGGAGGAAGAAGGTGCCGGCGATCGGAATGGCGGAGGCATACATGAACGGATGGCGCCGCCCCCAGCGTGAACGAAGATTGTCAGTCCAGTAGCCGACGATTGGGTCGCTGATCGCGTCAAAGGCAAGCGCGATCCATATGGCGAGGCCAACAAGCCAGGCGTCCAGACCCACAACCTGACTGTAGAAGATCAGCAGGAAGAAATCGAACGCGCCGACAATGACGCCGGGCGCGACGGCGCCGAAGCCATGGGCCAGCTTGGTTGCCCGGGAGATCGGCGGCGCGGTGCGCACACCTGACGCCAGCTTTTCATTCGGTTGCTGCACAGTTTTCTCCATTTGCCGGGTTAGCGGCGCTGCTCACCTGGTTGGGATTCCAACGGGCCCCGGCTCTATGGCCGAAACCGTTGCAGAGAAAACAGGTCCCGCCGAAGCGGGACCTGAAGTACGCGGGAGGAATAGGGAGGATCGTCCCCGCGCGAACCGCTGATCCCGCCCTCACCAGTTTTTGGCGATCGTGATGCCGTAGGTCTGCGGCTCGGTGAGGAAGATGTTGGTCGTCAGACCCGCCGAATCATCGCCCAGAAAATGACCGGTGACGACTTCCTCATCAGTGACGTTCTTCCCGAACACCTCGACATAGAAACCGTGTTCCTCATTGGTCAGGCGCAGGGAGAGGTTGAGATTGTCCCAGCTTTCGAGCTCGTCTGTCGTTGTATTCCAGATCCGCGAAAAGCTGTCTGACTGGTAATAATAGTCCGCCCGGGCCGAGAGATACCAGGCGCTGTCGCCCAGTGCACTCCACGTGTACTCCGCTCCGAAATTGAACGTGGTGTCGGGCGAGTTCGGAAGAGTGTTGCCCGACAGATCGGCTGCGTCGCCCGCGAAGGGTGTCAGGCCGCCAACTGTCTCCGTTTCGCCTGCGGCATTGATGAAGGACACGTTCGGCACGCCGAGCAGACCGGTAAGCGGTGCAAGTGCGCCCGAACACAGGCCGCGCGACGCTCCCGGTGCCAGGAGTGGCTGTGCCGTTATCGGGTTGGGCGTGCCAGCGGCTATCGCCCCCAGCACGGTCGCGTAGCCTTGCGCAGACACGACACAATTCGCACCGGTACTCGGATCTGACAGGACGACAAGGTCGGCGCGGCCATTGGTGCGATCGCGCGTATCAACGGCGAAGGCGTCCTGTATCTCGCTGTCGAGCAGGCCGAGATTTGCGTTGAAGACCAGCCCCGATGTCGGGCTCCAGACCGTTTCGAGTTCGAAGCCGGTCACCTCCACATCGATATTGATGTTGGCTGCGGTGCGGTTGACGATCTGGGCGACCTGATAGCCTTCATAATCATAGTAGAAGCCCGTAGCATTCAACTGGAACAGGCTTCCAAACATCGGGCCGACAAAGGTGTTCTTTGTGCCGATCTCGTAGGAATTGATAAATTCCGGATCGAAGGTCTGCTCGACCAGGCCTCCGATTCCATCGGTCAGAGGCGGGTTGATGCCGCCGCCCTTATAGCCCCTCGAATAGAAGCCATAAATAAGCGTATCGTCAGTGAAGCCGAAATCGGGAGACCAGTCGAGACCGATCCGGCCCGTGGTTTCCTGGAACTCGGCGTCCAGCGTCCCGATGGGCTCAAGCGGATCGGGCCGAACGACGTCGGGCACGAACATGTAGGGCGGGATATTCTCCTGCGACTTCTGGTCGTCCGTATAGCGCAGGCCGACCGTCAGCTGCAGATTGTCCGTCAGGTCGAAATAGCCCTCACCAAAGACGGCGATGGATTCCAGTTCGAACGGTGAGACGGAGCGGAAATAGTTGCGTCCGAGCCCATTCACATTCGAGAAGAGCGGCGCTTCACCATCGCCGCTCTGGTCGATCGAAACCGCACCCGGAAAGATGCCGGATCCTGTCGCCGCAAACTGTGCATTGTTCAGTTGCGCGAGCGCCGTCAGGGAGTTGGAGAAGGTATAGGTGCCATCCCTGGGATCGTTGGGATCAATTGCATCGGTGTCGAACTTGATGACTCCGAGATTGAAGTTGAATCGCCCATCATATTCCGATTGCAGCCGCAATTCGTGCGACGTGTTCTCGGATGAGCTTCCCGAAGAACTCGCTCCGTTGAAAAAATTGCTCGTTCCGAGTTGTGGATCAGTTACAAAACCACCAGGAAACAGAGCATTATAGAGATCGGCTCCCGGATTCACACCTGGCGGAATGGCCGAACGGTCGTTGAAGGGCACATTGGCCTGGCCGCTGCCGAAGGAGTTGGCCGCATAGATCGACGACTCGAAATAGCTGCCGAGATAGGTCAGGGTGAGGTGATCGGTCAGGTCGAACTCGGCATTCCAGGACACCATCGTCTGCTCGGCCTGATAGACCGGATCAAAGATTGAAGAGCCTGTCCGCAGATCGGTTGAACCTGGCTCGGTGAAGACGTCGCCATTCATGAGGCCCGCCGCAATACCGAGCCCGCCCGTCAGGGTCGTGGCGGAATTCGTCCGGTCGCCAAGCGAATCGAGCAAGGGGTTAACCCCCAGACAGCCCTGCGACGTTACGGTCTGGTCCGAGGCACTGATCGGGATGCCCATGAAGCTTGTGTCGAACGGATCCTTTTCGCACACTTGGCGCCCGCGCTGCAGGCGGCTGTCATCTTCCTCAAAGTGCTCAACCGAGACCCAGCCGCGCAGCCGGTCGGTCGGCTCGACCGCAAGGGTCGCGCGCACGCTGAACAGGTCACGATCATCGACAGTGTTGCCTGTAGCAGTGTTGGTGGCGTAGCCGTCGCGCGTCAGATAGGCACCCGCCAGGCGCAGCGCCGCATTGTCGCCGATCGGAACATTCAACATGCCCTGAGCGCGAAGGGTGTCATAATTCCCGTAAGTGAGTTGCGCGCTGGCGGCAAACTCCTCAAGCACCGGCTTTGCCGTGATGACGTTGACGACACCGCCTGTCGCATTGCGTCCATACAGCGTGCCTTGCGGGCCGCGCAGCACCTCGACGCGTTCCATATCATAGAATTCAGCTTCGAAGAAAAGCGAACCGCTGAGCGGAATGTCGTTCTGGTGGATTCCGACACCGGGATCGCCCGACTGGGCAATCAGATCGGCACCAACGCCGCGGATCTTGAAGTTGAAGCCTGCAAAGTTCGTCTTGGTGAAAGCGACGTTGGGGATCGCCCTGACAAGGTCCGGTCCCCCAGCCAATTGGAGACGCTCAAGGCTCTCCTGATCGAAAGCCGAAACGGCAATCGGCACGTCCTGGATCGATTCCTCGGTTTTCTGCGTCGTGACAAGGACCGTTCCGAGTGTCCGGGTACGGTCCTGCTCCTGCGCCATGGCCGACAGCGAAAAGGTCATCGCCACCGCAGATACTGTGGCGCAACACGCAATCCGGGTATGAGTTTTGAACATCATCGCTTTTTCCTCCCATGCGCATTTTTGCGCTATTTCGTCTACTATGAGGCTTGGGGTAGTCTCGGGGTCCACCGAAACCTAATGTGATAGATTATATTAAACTGCGCAAGCCCCGGAGATCGACCAGTGCAAAAATCGAAACGGCAAGACACCAAGGCAGCCCTTATACGAGCCGCAGAGCGCCTGTTCGCAGAGAAAGGTCTTGCCGGCGTATCGGTACGCGATATCACCGTGGCGGCGGGTGCCCGCAATCAAAGTGCCCTCCACTATCATTTCGGTTCCATGGAAGAGCTGATCCGAGAGATCTTCACCCAACGTTTTCACGCGATCGAAAAGACGCGCCTCCAACACCTGGCTGCGATTGATTCCGCAGGAAAAGGCCATGACATTCAGGCCCTGATGGAGGCGAATATCGGCCCCCTGTTCGAAGCCTGCCTGGAAGAGGACGGCCGGTTATATGCCCGCTTCAGCGTGCAGCTGATGACGGACCCTCGCTATAGTGTCGGCGCATTGGTGAGGGATATCGGAATGCAGAGCGCCAGCGAAATCGGGGACCGCCTTAGCCAGGTGCTCAGCGATTTGCCGGCCAAGACCCTATCGGCACGATTGCGACAGATCTTCATGATCTCGGTCCTGCTGATGGCCGACTTTGCTAACGGGGTCGAGCTTGAAAGGGCGCCGGAGATCGAGAGCGCCACCCGCGAAGCGGCGGCGACACTGGCCGGTTTCCTGAAGGCCAGTGCGCCAAACGCTGACGATTGATACCTAAGGGCTTGCATTGGCAAATCGGGTCGCCTATTAATCTCCTTCATTAAATTGCATCGGGTGAGCGCTCCAGATCGCCCGGTTCACAGGAGATGCCAGCCCATGAGGACCGATCTGCTCGACAAGGACGCGATCAAACAGAAATACGCCGAAGAACGTGCCAAGCGTCTGCGCAGCGATGGCAATGAGCAGTATCAGCGGCTTGAAGGCAATTTCGAAGACATGGCGGTTGATCCGCACACTCCTTTCCAGGAGCGCGCCCCGGTCAGGGATCATGTCACCTTCGCCTTTGTCGGCGCAGGCTTTTCAGGCCTTGTCGTCGGTGCCCGGCTCAGGGAGGCCGGCATCTCGGATTTCCGCCTGATCGAGAAGGGCGGAAATGTCGGCGGCACCTGGTACTGGAACCGCTATCCGGGCGCGCGCTGCGACACGGCTGCGATGATCTACCTGCCGCTGCTGGAAGAGACCGGCTACATGCCGAGCGAGAAATATGTGCGCGGCCCGGAAATCCGCGAACATTGCGAGCGCATCGCCAATCAGTATGGGCTGTATGACAAGGCCCTGTTCCACACGGAATTGACGGGCATGGACTGGCAGGAAGACGCAAAGGTCTGGCGGATCACCACCAGCCGCGGCGATGATTTCACGGCGAAATATGTCGCGATTGGTACCGGTCCGCTGCACGTGGCCAAACTGCCGGGCATTCCCGGCATCAAGCGCTTCAGGGGTAAGTCCTTCCATACCAGCCGCTGGGATTATGACTATACCGGCGGGGATGCCGACGGTGCCGCCATGGACAGGTTGGCCGACAAGCGGGTCGCCATTATCGGCACCGGGGCGACAAGCGTTCAGTGTATTCCGCCCCTCGCTCGCACGGCCCGGCAGCTCTACGTCTTCCAGCGTACGCCGTCGTCGGTCGACATTCGCAACAATCACAGGATCGATCCCGACTGGTTCGCCGCCAAGGCAACGCCCGGCTGGCAGCAGCGCTGGCTCGACAATTTCGTCGAGAACCAGGGCGGCGGTATTCCAAGTGAGGACTATGTCGATGATGGCTGGACCGAGATTGCGCGCCGGATCCGCGAAAGGATTCTCGCTTTGCCGCCCGAAAAGCTCAACGCGGATGGCATGAAGGTCGCGCGCGAAGAGGCAGATCTCGACAAGATGGAAGAGATCCGCGCCCGGGTCGAAAATACTGTGCAGGACAAGCACGCCGCCGAAAACCTCAAGGCCTGGTATTCACAGCTTTGCAAACGCCCCTGTTTCAGCGACGAGTATCTTGACGCGTTCAATTCGCCGAATACGCAGCTGATTCACACCGACGGCAAGGGCGTTGAATACGTGACCGAGACCGGCCTTGTCGCGAATGGCCAGCATTATGAGGTCGACTGCATCATCTTCGCCTCCGGCTTCGAATTTGGCTCCAATTTCCAGCTGAAGACCGGCTTTGATCTCAAGGGACGCGGCGGCAGGATGCTGTCGGAGCATTGGGCCGATGGGCTGCGCACGCTGCACGCCCTGCACATGCATGGCTTCCCCAACGCGTTCATGGTTCAGATGAACCAGGGCGCGAACATGTTGTCGAACATCCCGCACAATATCGTGGACCACGCCACAACCATTGCGCAGGTCGTCAGCCATGCTGAGGCCGAAGGCTTTGCAGAAATCGAGCCGACCGAGGCGGCTGAAGCGGCCTGGGTCGACCTCATTCTGACCGGTGAGGGCAATGCGATGGTAACTGCCGAGTGCACCCCGGGCTATTACAACAATGAAGGTCAGGGCTGGAGCCAGGCGTTCCGACAAGCGCTCGGACACCCGGGCGGTGCGAAGGGTTATTTCGACCATATCGAGAAATGGCGCCAGGCCGGAAACTTCGAAGGACTGGAGTTCAGGAAATAGAATGGACCGGCCCGATTTGCTTTTCCGGCTGGTCGCTTACAACCATCGTTGAGGAAACGTATTGATGTCTGATTTTGTCGTATATGGATCGCCTGTTTCGCCTTTCGTGCGCAAGGTGCAGGTCGCCCTTGCCCATGCGGAGGCCGAGTATGATTTCGAGGATGTGAACATCATGGCGATGCCGGACTGGTTCGCCCAGATGAGCCCGGCGCGGCGCATCCCCGTCCTGCGCGACAAGACCGTGGGCACGGAAGGCGCAGCCGGGACGATCGCGGATTCCTCTGCCATTTGTCTCTATCTCGAAAAGCGACTGGAGGCCGGACTTTACGGCGCCAGCGCATTCGAGACCGGCCGCGTCGCCTGGATGGAAGAATATGCCGATACGGTGATCGCGATGCCGGCGGGCATGGAATTCTTCCGGCCGATCATCTTCCCGCTGTTTGGCGGCAAGCCATCCGACCTCGAAAAGGCCCGGACGACCTGGAACGAGAAGTTTCCACCGCTTTTCAGCTATCTTGAAAGTGTGCTCGACGGCGGCGACTATTTTGTCGGTGGCCAGTACTCGCTGGCTGATATCGCAGTGGGCTGCCAGATGACGCAGATCGACCTGATCGCCGGCCTTCCCGACGCAGGCAAGTGGCCGGCGCTGGTCAGACACACCGAAGCGATGAAAGCGCGGCCCGGTTTCAAGGAAAACCTCGCCATCTGCTCGAAGATGCTCGGCGGGATCCTGCCCGAAAAGGTCAATCTCGGCTGATTATAAACAAGAGGGGCAGGACGCTCCCGGAGGTGACGCATGGTGAAACTTTCTGACCTGTCGAAATACGACCGCGAGCATGTGCTGATGAAGCAGATGCCGCCGCTTGAACCCTTTTCCTGGGTCGAGCGACCCAAACCGGTCAGCGAGATGAAATTCGCCGTGATCACCACCGCCGGGCTGCATTTCCGGGGCGAAGAGAATTTCGAACTGTCCGACGCCTCCTACCGCGCCATTCCGGGCGATCAGGACACCGCGAACCTGATCATGTCGCACGTGTCGACAAATTTCGACCGGTCGGGCTTTCGCGATGATGTGAATGTCGTCTTTCCCCTCGACCGGTTCCGTGAACTCGCCGCTGACGGCGTGATCGGCGCGCTGGCCTCGGCGCATTACAGCTTCATGGGCGGCGGACTGATGGCCGACGCTTATGAAACGTCGGTGCGCTCGCTTGCGGCCATTCTCAAGCGCGACGGCGTCGATGCGGTGTTCATCACACCGGTCTGCCCCAATTGCACGCGCGCAACCTGCGCCATCGGGCACTATCTCGAAGCCGAGGGGATCATGACAACCGGCATCGCGCTGATCCGCGAAAATGCCGAGGCGCTGCAGCCGCCCCGCCTGTTATGGGTCACATTCCCGCTGGGATATCCGCTGGGCAAGCCGAATGATCCGGCTTTCCAGCGCCGCGTCATCGAGGCGAGCCTTGACCTGCTCAACCGGCCGTCCGGCCCGGTGCTTGAAGACTATCGCGAAGAGCTGCCGCCAACCGATCTTGAAACGGTCGATTTCTGCCCGGTCAATTTCTCCCAGCCTGTGCGGGATGCAACGACCTGGCGCGCGCGGCTGGCCAATGAACGCCTGATGCTCCAGCCGTGGTACGAGATGAGTCTGCGGCGCCGCGGACGAACCATGGTCGGCCTCGCGCGAGCCGGGATTGACGAGATCCTCGATATGATCGGCGGCTGGCTGGACGACCGCTCC
>CAYUEM010000105.1:0-9335 GCA_964442925.1 uncultured Hyphomonadaceae bacterium | reverse complement strand
CGTCCGATCTCCTGGCTCAGGAAGTCAAGCTTGCGCCCCATCGGGCTGGCACCTGCTATCAGGTCTGCGGCATGATCGAAATGCGCGCCAAGCCGGTCGAGCTCTTCACGCACATCCGCGCGTGAAGCGAGCAGTGCCGCTTCAGCTTCCAGCCGGCCATCGGCCAGCCCTTCCAGACCGCCCAGCTCGGCCAGCCGCTCGACCAGCCGCGCCTTGAGATCGCCCGGCGCCGACTGCGCCGCCTCCTGGGCCAGTGCGGTGGAACTGCGCATCTCATCCAGCAGACCGGCCAGCACACCAGCAACACTGCGCCCTTCATCGGCGCGTGCCGATTGCAGCGCATCGAGCGCCGCCTCCACACCCGAGGAAAGGGTCTCGATGACCGTCGCCTGCGCCGCCAGCGCCCGCAGATCCGGCCCACCGCGCGCGGTCACAACCCCGTTTATCGTCATCAGCGTGGCAAGCGAATGGCGCGAGCGCAAACCAAACCGGGCCGGCACCCGCTCGAACACATCGATCAGCTTTTGCAACGCCGCTTCATTTATCTCGACATTGGCTTGCCCACTGGCCGCGTCGATGCGCACCGATACCTGGAGACTGCCGCGCGAGAAGCGAGATTTCGCCGCCTGACGGATCACCGGCTCCAGCCCGTCAAAGCCGGGCGGGGTGCTCACCCGGACATCGAGGCCCCTGCCATTCACGCTCCTGGCTTCCACCGACCAGTTGCCCCAGTCAGCCGTGCCGTGCGCAGACCCGAAACCGGTCATGGACGACACCACGCCCATCAGTTGTTCCTTTCCCGTGCGATCTCTTCGGCCTCGAACCTGCGATAGGCGGCGACATTGCGATTGTGCTCGGCCAGCGTCGCGGCGAAAGCGTGGCCGCCGCTACCATCTGCGACGAAGAACAGATATTCGGTTTCAGGCGGATCGAGCACTGCGGCAATCGCCGCGCGTCCGGGATTGCAGATCGCCGTCTGCGGCAGGCCGGGGATCAGATAGGTGTTCCAGGCCGTCTCGCGGTCGAGCTCGGAGCGATAGAGCGTGCGCCGCTCGCCGCGCGCATTGTAGAGCGGCTCGCCGCGCGAGACGCCATAGATCACGGTCGGGTCCGATTGCAGGGGAATGCCACGCTTCAGCCGGTTGGTGAAAACGCCCGCGATCAGGTCGATCTCGTCGCGCGTGCCGGCTTCCTTCTCGACCACCGAAGCCAGGATCAGCGCTTCACGCGGCGTGGCGACGGGAATGCCCGAAGCCCGCGCCGGCCACAATTGCGCGACCAGATCATTCTGGGCCGCCTGCATCCGCTCGATCATCGCAATCTTGCTGGTGCCGCGCGTGAACAGGTAGGTGTCCGGCAAAAGGCTGCCTTCCGGCGGCGCGGTTTCCGGCATCGGCCCGGTCAGGACAGGATCGGCAGCGATGATCCGCAAGGCCTGCGCAGTGGTGCGCCCTTCCGGCACCGTGACGCGATATTCCAGCGTGCGGCCTTCGACCAGTGTCGCGAGCACCTGTGACAGGCTGGCGCGCGCAGGCAGAACAAACTCTCCCGCCTTTACTGCCGTCTGGGTGCCGTCAAGCCGGGCCTTCAGCCGCATCAGCCGCGCATTGCTGACAAGCCCCTGCGCTTCCAGCCGGCCAGCAATGCGCGCAAGGCTCTCACCCGCCTCGACCTGAAACACCGTATCGGTCAGCGCCGGGCCATCGCGATGCACCGCATCGGAATACCAGATCATTGCGCACGCAAACGCGCCGGCTGCAAAAATGGCGAGCAGGGCAAGGATCGACACAATCAGCTTCATGACGCTCTGGCTTTCGATGCAATCAAAGCAACCGACCGTCTGAGCTCCTGCCGGCTCAGTCTTCGACTGCCTTCAGGACCAGTGAGGCATTGGTGCCACCAAAACCGAAACTGTTGGAAAGGGCTGCCCGGACCTTCGCTCGCCTGGGTGTGTGCGGGATCAGGTCGATCTGCGTTTCAACACTCGGATTGTCTAGATTGAGGGTCGCGGGCATCACGCCATCGCGGATCGCCAGCACGCAGAACGCCGCTTCAACTGCGCCGGCCGCGCCAAGCAGATGCCCGATCGCCGATTTGGTCGAAGACAGGCTGAGATTCTTCGCATGCTCGCCAAACAGCTTTTCGACCGCCGCAACCTCGCCTTCGTCACCTTTCGGCGTCGATGTGCCGTGCGCATTGACATAGTCGATATCGCTGAGCGCCAGCCCGGAATGGCCCATCGCCATCTTCATCGCACGGTAGCCGCCCTCGGCCCCTTCGGCAGGTGCCGTGATATGGTGGGCATCTCCCGTCAGGCCGTAGCCAACCACTTCGGCATAGATTTGCGCACCGCGCGCTTTGGCGTGATCAAAGTCTTCGAGAACGAGAATGCCCGCACCCTCTCCCATGACGAAGCCGTCGCGATCACGGTCATAGGGCCTTGAGGCTTTCTCCGGCGTGTCATTGAAGCCGGTCGACATCGCCTTGGCAGCGCAGAAGCCGGCAATTCCGATCTGCCCGATCACGGCTTCCGAGCCGCCTGCAAACATCACATCGGCGTCGCCGGCCTGGATCAGCCTTGCGCTGTCGCCGATGGCATGTGCGCCGGTCGCGCAGGCAGTGACGACCGCATGGTTGGGTCCCTTGAAGCCGTGCCGGATCGAGACCTGGCCGGATGCAAGATTGATCAGCGCTGACGGGATGAAGAACGGGCTGACCTTGCGGGCGCCTTGTTCGTGCAGCGTTATTGCTGTCTTGTAGATCGATTCCAGCCCGCCAATCCCTGAGCCGATCATCACGCCGGTCCGCTCACGATCTGCGTCACTCTCGGGACGCCAGCCGGAATCTTCAACCGCCTCATCGGCGGCAGCCATCGCATACAGGATAAACTCGTCAAGCCGGCGACGTTCCTTGGCGCTGGCAATCTTGTCGGGGTCGAACGCATGCGGATCCCCCTCGCCACCACCGCGACCGCTGACCCACGGGACCTGAAAGGCGATCTTGCAGGGCACATCGCGCGGATCGAACGTGTCGATCGGCCCGGCACCGGAACGCCCTTCAATCAGGCGCGACCAAGTGGCCTCGCGCCCGTTTGCCAGAGGCGTGACCAGTCCAATACCCGTAATGACGACCCGACGCATGGTCCCTCCCGTCCGCAGACCTTCGCTGAATTGTCAGGCGACGTGCTTGTTGATGTGCTCGATCGCGTTGCCGACGGTGCGGATGTTTTCCTGCACCTCATCGGGAATCTCGATGTTGAACTCTTCTTCAAAAGCCATCACCAGTTCGACCAGATCAAGACTGTCGGCGCCAAGATCATCAATGAAGCTTGCAGTTTCCGTAACCTTGTCTTCCTCGACTTCGAGATTTTCGACAACGATCTTCTTAACACGCTCGAAAACGTCAGACATGAAGGGACCTCTCTGATAATGCCTGATAAACGGCTGGAAAAACCAGCCTTGTGTTGCGGTTAGCACACGGATGTTCGCCGCGACAAGCTTGCAGCCCATCATTGCGCTGTGTGACCGCTTCAGATCATGGCCATACCGCCATTCACATGCAAGGTCTGGCCGGTCACATAACCGGCCGCATCACTGGCGAGGTAGGCCACAGCGGCGGCGATATCACTGCCCTGACCCAGCCGCCCCGACGGGATTTGCCCCAGCAAGGCGGTCTTCTGTGCATCGGGAAGGACATCGGTCATCGGCGATTCGATAAAGCCAGGCGCCACGCAATTGGCAGTGATTCCCCGGCTTGCGACCTCCTGGGCAAGCGATTTGGTAAATCCGATCATGCCAGCCTTGGAGGCGCAATAATTCGCCTGACCAGGATTTCCCGTCACCCCGACAATCGAAGTGATCGCAATGATTCGCCCGTGGCGGCGCTTCATCATCCCGCGCAGGCTGGCGCGCGCGAGCCGGAAATAAGCGCCGAGATTGACATCAATGACCGACTGCCAGTCCTCGTCCTTCATCCGCATCAGCAAGCCGTCACGGGTGATGCCGGCATTGGCAACCAATATGTCGAGCGGCCCGATCTCCGCCTCGGCGCGGCTGACCAGACCATCAACCGCAGCCGGATCGGACAGATTGCAGCTGACCACGGCCGCCTCTCCTGTCAGCGATGCACGAACCTCTTCCAGCACGCCTTCGCGGGTGCCCGAAAGCGCAACTCTTGCGCCGGCCGCAGAAAGCGTCGCCGCAATCGCCTGTCCAATGCCGCCGGATGCGCCGGTCACGAGCGCGTTGCGTCCTTCAAGACTGAACATGACTTAAATCTCCTCGCCTCGATTTGCGTTGTTCTCGATTGCTGCAGCAAAGGCCGCGATCTCGTCCTGCGTACTCAGGGAAAACCCTTGCAGTGTTTTCACGTTTCGCCGGTTCATTACGGTCAAAACCTTGCCGGCTCCGGCTTCTGCGGCTGTTGCAATCGCGTTGTGTGCCATCCAGAGCATGCTTTCGCGCCAGCGCACCCGACCGGTGACCTGTTCGACAAGCTGGCTGCGGATCGCTTCGGGGTCATCGCAAGCTGAGGCCGTGACATTGGCGACCAGCGGCACTCTTGGCGTGCGGATTTGAGTTTGCGCAAGTGCAGCCTTCATCTCGTCGGCAGCTGGCTGCATCAGTGAACAGTGAAACGGCGCGGAAACCGCCAGCGGCACCGCTTTCTTGACGCCATTTTCGCGCGCATGGGCGCAGGCCGCCCCGACCGCTGCACGACTGCCCGAAAGCACAAGCTGGCCCGGCGCATTGTCATTGGCGATCTCGCAAGTGCCGCCCGCCTGCCGCCCCGCTTCGCAAGCGGCCTCGGCCTGTTCAATCTCCGCGCCCAGCAAGGCAGCCATAGCGCCCTGCCCTTCCGGCACAGCCGACTGCATCGCCTCGCCGCGCCGGCGCAGCAAGCGGGCCGTGTCCGACAAGCTGATCGCACCGGCTGCACACAGCGCGGAATATTCCCCCAGCGAATGACCCGCGACAAATTTCGCTGCCGTAACCGATACCCCGCACTCGGCTTCCAGCGCCCGCATCACGGCAATCGATACTGCCATCAGGGCCGGCTGGGTATTGGCCGTCAGGGTCAGCGCGGTGTCCGGCCCTTCCCAGATGACGCGGGAAAGTTTCTCGCCCAGCGCGTCATCGACCTCGTCGAAAACACGCTGCGCTGCAGGACTGGCGCTGGCCAGTTGCCGGCCCATGCCAACCGACTGGCTGCCCTGACCGGGAAAGATGAAAGCGAGATCGGACATGCCGCACTCCTCTGGACGCATCGGGTTCGCGCCTACCTTATTGCACGGGCTGAGCGCAAGCGACTTGATTTGCGCTGCCTGTTGTGCTTATGCGATGCTCGCAACGGATTTGCGGTCCTGGCGCGGGAATGACCCGCAGGAGGCCAGGGGCCATCGTCGATGGGGACCACCCGCCCCGACGGCGCCGCTCATCCCCATCGGGACAAGGACAATATGCCTTTTTACGAACATATCATCATCAGCCGTCCGGACATCGCCCCGGCTCAGGTGGAAGCGACCACTGCGGAATATGCGCAGTTCCTCCAGGAGAACGGCGCGAAGGTTTCCAAGACCGAATACTGGGGTCTGCGCAACCTTGCCTATCCGATCAACAAGCAGCGCAAGGCGCACTATGCCCTGCTGAACATTGATGGCCCGCCGGCTGCCGTTCAGGAAATGGAGCGTCGTCACCGGCTTTCCGACGATGTGCTGCGCTATCTCACCGTGCGCGTCGATGAACTCGACGAATCGCCGTCGCCCGTGCTGTCCCGCAAGGACCGCCCCGAACGCAAGCGCGACTAGGAGGTCCACCAGATATGTCCGTCAAGAACACAACCGGCATGAACATCACCAATCTGCCAGCGCGCCGCCCGTTCGGTCGTCGCCGCAAGGTCGATCCGTTTTCCGGCACCAAGGCGCCGAAAATCGACTACAAGGATGTCAAACTCCTGCAGCGCTACATTTCCGAAAAGGGAAAGATCGTGCCGTCCAGGATCACCGCCGTGAACATCAAGAACCAACGCAAGCTGGCCCGAGCGATCAAGCGCGCGCGCATTCTGGCCTTGCTGCCGTTTGCGGTGAAATAGGAGCCAGAATCAGATGCAGGTCATACTTCTCGAACGTATCGACAAACTCGGCGTGATCGGTGACGAGGTTTCCGTCAAGAACGGGTTTGGACGCAACTATCTTATTCCGCAGGGCAAGGCCCTGATGGCAAATGCTGCCAACCGGGCTCGGTTTGAGCGTGAGCGCGAGTATATCGAGCAGCGCAATGCCGAAGCGCGCGAGGCGGCTGCCGAAGGCGGACAGTCGCTCGATGGCGAAAGCTTCATACTGATCCGGCAGGCCGGCGAGTCCGGTCAGCTTTATGGCTCGGTTCAGGCGCGCGATATCTGCGAGGCGGCCCGCGATGCCGGCCACAAAGTGGCGCGCAACCAGGTCCGTCTCGACCAGCCGATCAAGTCCATCGGCGTCCATCACGTGAAAATCCGCCTGCACGCGGAAGTTTCGATCACAATTACGGTCAATGTCGCGCGCACGCCCGACGAAGCCGAACGCCAGGCCAGCGGAGAGGATGTGCTGGAAACGCTGCAGGCTGAACAGCGCGCCGCCGATCAGGAACGCGCCGGTGAAATGGCTGAGGCGCAGGCTGAAATGGCCGACCAGATGGCCGCGGAGGAAGACTGACCGCACCGGCGCACCCTCGCGGCGACAGGGTGACTTTGGAATCGGAGCGGCCGGGTGCAACGGGCCGCTCTTTTTTTGCCGATAACCACAGACGAATCAGTTTTGTGGATATCTCCGAACCCTCCGTGAACCGAACAAAGTCAAGTCGCGAAATGTTTTGCCAGTCAGGCTAAGGCTCATGTCATGGCTAAAGATCTTGAGACAGTGAATGAGGATTCGCCGCACAATCTTGCGGCCGAAGCGGCGGTGCTCGGCGCGATCCTCTATGACAATAATGCCTATCAGCGCATCTGCGAGATTATCAGCGTGGAGGACTTCTATGCCCCTGCGCATCAGGAGATCTACGCCGTCGCCCAGGCAATGCTCGACAATAACCGGGTTGCCGATGGCGTGACCCTGCGCGAGCATTTCGAAAAGAATGACCAGCTCGCGGAAATCGGCGGTGCGGTCTATCTCGCCGGATTGCTGGAAAGCGCGGCTTTCGGCCCTGAAGTGACCGATTATGCGCGGATGATCCACGATCTTGCGACCCGCCGGGAACTGGTCGGGATCGGCTCTGGCATCCGTTCACGCGCGCTCAATCCGGGACGCGATCACTCCGGCGCCGAACTTGTCGAACTGGCCGAAAAGGAACTTTTCAGCCTCGCGGAACGTGGCACTTCAGAGCGCGGCTTCACCGATTTCGGCACGGCCGCACGCGAAACCGTCATGATGGCCGAGGCGGCGCTCAAGCGGGATGGAAGGATTGCCGGCATTGCGACGGGGCTGAAGGATCTCGACCGCAAGCTTGGCGGAATGCATCGCTCCGACCTGGTTATTCTTGCCGGCCGCCCGTCAATGGGAAAGACCTCACTTGCCACCAATATCGCCTTTAATGCGGCACATGCCTGCAAGCGCGAAGCGCTCGACGACGGCTCGAAAAAGACCGTCGAGGGTGCCGTTGTGGCGTTCTTCTCCCTGGAAATGTCGGCTGAGCAGCTTTCCACCCGGATCATCGCCGAGAGGACGGGTATCAGCTCGCACAAATTCCGTTCCGGCGAACTCAACATGGACGATTTCACGAAGATCCGCGATGCTGTGGCCGAACTGCAGAACCTGCCGCTGCATATTGATGACACGGGCGGGCTTTCGATCAACCAGCTGGCAGCACGTGCGCGCCGGCTGCACCGCACAATCGGGCTGGATCTCGTGGTCATAGACTATCTGCAACTGATCACCGCATCGGGCGGAAAGTCGAGTGAGAACCGGGTGCAGGAACTGACCCAGATCACCATGGCCCTCAAGGCCCTGGCCAAGGATCTGCAGGTTCCGGTGATGGCGCTGTCACAGCTTTCAAGGCAGGTCGAACAGCGCGAGGACAAGCGTCCGCAATTGTCGGACCTGCGCGAATCGGGCTCGATCGAACAGGATGCCGATGTTGTGATGTTCGTTTTCCGCGAGGATTATTATCTCGAACGCACCGAACCGCAGTCCGATCCCGGCGATCCCAATTCCAGCGAGAAATGGACCCGCTGGCGCGAGCGGATGGACCAGGTCTATGGCACCGCTGAACTTATCATCGGCAAGCAGCGCCACGGGCCGATTGGCAAGGTGATGCTCGCCTTCGACGCGAATGTCACACGGTTCGGCAATCTCGACAGGCGACCTGACGACGATATGGAGTGAGCCGGCAGCCGGCCCGCTCGTCTCATTCGCGAGTGATTCGCGCCTTGCCGCGCCCTGTCGCAAGCGCCTTGATCGCGCCGCGAAAGGTGCGCACTTCCTGGCTCGTCCAGTCGGCACGCACCAGCGCCGAGCGCAGATTGTCCTTCATCAGGGCGGTTTTTTCCGGCGGGAAGAAATAGCCGGCGCGCTCCAACTCATCTTCGAAATGCTTGAACATGCGGATCAGGTCAGCCCGGTCGGCAGGCGCACTCATGCCCTTCGCTGCACCTTCGCGTCCCGGCAGGGCGAGCACTTCGCCCCAGGCATGGGCGAAGACCAGCACGGCCTGCGCGAGGTTCAGCGAGGCAAAGCCTGGATTGACCCGATAGGAAACGATCACGTCAGAGACAGCGACGGCCTCGTTCGGCAGGCCGGAATGCTCGCCGCCAAAAAGGATGCCGACCTGGCCATCAATCGTGCAGGCTTCCTCGGCTGCACCACGCGGCCCGATGACCGGCTTTTCCATGCCGCGCGGTCGGGCGGTTGTCGCATAGAGACGGACAAGCCCGGCACTGGCGGCCTTGAGACTGTCATAGACGCGCGCGGTGACGCCGGCCTCGAACGCGCCGGCGCTCATCGGCTCTGCCGCCGGATTGGGCCAGCCATCGCGCGGCGTGATCAGGCGCAGGTCGGTGAGCCCGAAATTCAGCATCGCGCGCGCAGCCGCACCGATATTCTGCCCCAGCTGTGGCTCGACAAGGATGATTGCGGGGGCATTGGTCGTCGAAAGATCGTGCATTCGCCGTGAATGCGACCTGATGGCGGCAAGGTCAATTCTGCGATCATCGCCAAAGGTCGCTTTTGACCGCCGGCCTGCATCTGCTATAGCCGCGACGAACAGGAAAACACAAAGGACACAGCACCCATGGCAAAGATCGCGGTCAGGAACCCCATTGTCGAGATGGATGGCGACGAGATGACCCGGATCATCTGGCAGATG
>CAYUEM010000104.1:0-9342 GCA_964442925.1 uncultured Hyphomonadaceae bacterium | reverse complement strand
TCTGAAACCCGCCGGCCAATCGCGGCGCGCTCGACGCTTGCATCTGCGCCGGAGCGGAACGCCTCATACATGATCATGCACATGATGCCCCATTTCAGCGATCCGAGCATTTCCCACCAGTCAATTTCCTCTGCCGCGATGTCGATGCCACCCGCTCCGGAATATGCGGCCAGCAGCTCTGCAAGCTCGCCGAACCCGCCAACACGTTTGTCGGGCACGCCGAACCGCCAGGAATTGACGCAGGCCCAGGCGATATCCTCTCGTGGATCGCCGATATGAGCCAGTTCCCAGTCGAGCACAGCGGCAAGCCCGTCGCCATCGACCATCAGGTTGCCGAGCCGGAAATCGCCATGCACCAGAACCGGCGCAAGCGGACGCGGCAGATTGGCCCGCAGCCACTGGATGGCCAGTTCGAAAACGGGCCGGGGCCCGTCAAAACCGCGATAAATCTCTTCGTAGCGATCAATCTGGTCGCCGCCATGGCTTCCTTCCAGTTCTGGCAGGGCGCGTGTGTCGATGGAGTGGATCCCCGCCAACGCCCGGCCGCAATCGCTGGCCAGTTTCGAACAGGCGTGGCTGAATTGCGCATCGCGCAGGATCTTGCGGGCAATGGTTTCGCCTTCCACGCGCTGCATGATGAAGCCATCGCCGAGCCCATCCGAGCTTGTGCAGATGTGGACCACTTGCGGCGCCGGTACGCCGGATCGGGTCGCCGCCTCGATCAGTCGCGCTTCAGCCGGCAGGCCGACGGCTGTGCTGTTGCGCGCTGTTCCGCCGCCGCCCGGCGCGCGCCGGAGAATCAGCTGCCGGGTCTGGCCGTCGCCTTCCACGGTGAACGCCCAGGTTTCCTGACTGGCCCCGCCCGAGAGCCGTTTCAGGCCGCTGACTGAGCGGCCACCGGGCGCGAGTTTGCCTGCCAGAGCGCTCAAACCTGTTTCTATCTCTTGTGTCATGCTCATCTTCGCCACAATTACGCGGAACTCATAGTGTGCCAAGACGATTGTGAGTCTGGTGCCGTCGCGGGAGACAATGCCGAAATGGCAAAGAAACGTAAGATCGAACCTGAAATCAGTGGCTTGCCGCCGGCTGAGAAACCGCCGCGACAGACCCTGATCGGCTGGCTGCGCAGCCGCTTCTTCGCCGGCGTGGTGATCAGTGCGCCGATCGCGATCTCGGTTGGCATGGTCTACTGGTTCATCCTGTTCATCGATGCGCGGGTCAAACCGCTGCTGCCGCCTTTGCTGAAGCCTGAAACCTACACGAATATTGCGATTCCCGGTTTTGGCGTTCTGGTTGCGGTGATCGCGCTGATATTGCTCGGTGCGGTCGGCACCAACCTGATCGGTCGCTCGGTCGTGCAACTGACCGACCGGGCGCTGAGCGGGATCCCTGTGGTCTCAAATCTCTATTCTGCCTTCAAGCAATTGTTCGACATCCTCGCTTCGAACCAGCAGGCTTCATTCAAGGAAGTGGTGCTGATCGAATATCCGCGAAAGGGCACATGGTGTATCGGCTTCCTGACGGCGCGTGCGCGCGGCGAGGTGAAGACAAGGCTCGGCAATGATCATATCGGGGTTTTTGTTCCGACCACGCCCAATCCGACATCCGGCTTCCTGCTCTATGTCGATGACAGCGAAATCATTCATCTTGATATGAGCATTGAGGACGGTGCGAAAATGATCATTTCTGCAGGTCTGGTCGTGCCAGACGTGGATGACCTGAAGGTGCAGGTTGAAGCGCCCGACGAGCCCCCCCAAGCGCTCAACCTTGCGCAGGCGGCAGCCCCCTTGGCCGGAAAAGCTCACGAACCAGACTGAGCGCGCGGCCTCTCTCGCCCGAAAGCTTAGTATCGCCGGCAACCACGGCGCAGGCATCGGAGCGTGCAATCGCGATCAGGTCGGCATGGCCGGGCAACTCGATCACCCGGTAATCGACCGCGCCAGCCTGGCGCACGCCGAGCACGTCTCCCGGACCGCGCAGCCTGAAATCCGCCTCTGCAATCTCGAAACCATCATCGGTGCGGCGTAGCGTGTCGAGCCGTTCGCGCGCGGTGTCTCCGAGCGGCGCGCGATACAGCAGCAGGCAATAGGACGGCTTGTCACCGCGCCCGACACGTCCGCGCAACTGGTGGAGCTGCGCCAGGCCAAAGCCTTCTGCCCGCTCGATCACCATGATCGTGGCTTCGGGCACATCGACCCCGACCTCGACAACGGTTGTCGCCACCAGAACCTGCGTGTCGCCGCGCCGGAACGCTTCGAGGGCCGCATCCTTTTCTGCCGGCTTCAGCCGTCCATGCACAAGACCCACCGGAACGCGCAATTCATCCAGCAGGGCGGCATGACGCCCGACGGCTGTGGACGCGTCGTCATCGACATCAACCTTCGGGCAGATCCAGAATGCCCTCTCACCGCGCCCGATCGCCCGCCCGACCGCTTCAACCACTTCGGCAAGCCGCGTGTCGGGAAGCGCGCGTGTGGTGACCGGTTTGCGCCCGGCGGGTTTCTCATCGAGGATCGAGACGTCAAGATCGCCATGCACGGCCTGGGCGAGCGTGCGCGGGATCGGCGTGGCGCTCATCACCAGCATATGCGGGCTGTCGGACTTGCTGGCGAGGCGGACCCGGTCGGCGACACCGAACCGGTGTTGCTCATCGACGATGATCAGGCCAAGCCGATGGAAGCGAACACCTTCCTGAAACAACGCATGGGTGCCGGCAACTGCCTGTATGGACCCATCCATCAGGCCAATCAGCGTGGCCTCACGCGCCGTGCCCTTGTCACGACCGGTCAGAGCCGCCACCGTGAAGCCTTGCGGGGTCAGCCACTGGTCAAGCGTGGCATATTGCTGGCGGGCCAGCACTTCGGTCGGCGCCATGAACGCAACCTGGAAACCCGCGCTCAGCGCCTGCACCCCAGCGGCTGCTGCGACCAGCGTCTTGCCGGAACCGACATCGCCCTGAAGCATGCGACGCATCGGCGCGGGCCGCGCCATGTCGGCACCGATCTCGGCGATGGCCCGCATCTGCGCGCCGGTCGGCCTGAACGGCAGGGCAGAAAAGAGTTTCTGCTGGGCTGAACGCGCATCCGGCAGGGCAGGGGCGCGCCGGCGGGTTCGTGCGGCCCGCGCCAGCGCGAATGCCGCCTCGCGGGCCAGCGCCTCATCATAGGCGAGGCGTTCGCGCGCCCGCGAAAAGGCCGGCTCGTCCCAATGCAGGGGCGCGTGCAGGCCCTGTAGCGCGTCGCGAAAGCCCGGCCAGTCCCGCTGGCGGACAAGATGCGGGTCGCTCCATTCCGGCAGGTCGGCGGGCACCTGATCCAGTGCGGCGAGGGCGGCGCTGTGCATCCGTTTGTTGGTCAGCCCCGCCGTCAGACGATAGATCGGCTCAACCGGGGGCGGGCGCTCGGGCTTTGCCGGGTCGAGAATATGGTCGGGATGCGTCATCTGGCGCTCGCCGTTGAACTCATCGACCCGGCCAGAGACGATCCTCTCGCGGCCGATGGGAAACTGCGCCTGCAGCCAGCGCTCATCGGCACGGAAGAAGACCAGCGTCAGAAAGCCGGTGCCATCAAACATCCGCACCCGGTGCGGGGCCTTGTCATTATACGGAGCGTGAACGCCATGCACCTCGCCGCAGACCGTGGCCACTTCGCCGGTTTCCAGTTCCTCGAAACTGTCGCGCACACGCCGATCGATCCAGCGATCCGGCAGATGCAGGAGCAGGTCCCAGACATGCTCACCATCGACCAGTCTTTCAAACACGGGTTTCAGTTTCGGTCCGATGCCGGGCAGGGCATCGAGAGGCTGAAACAAGGGAAACAGGCTTTCGTCGCGCATGATGACGTGCAAACTATATGCGCCGGGCAGGCGCGGCAATCGGCTGGACCTTGGTGGTGCGGCGACTTAGTTGTGTTCGGGTAATCGTGGTTTCAGTGGAAAGGATCAATCCTATGGATGCTCATCGCCGCAAGCTGGCCTTTCGTGCATGGCGCCGGGGGTTCCGGGAAATGGACCTGATCGTTGGCAGTTTCGCCGATGCCCATCTTGAGAGCTTCGATGCGCAGCAACTCGACGAGTTCGAGCGCCTGCTCGCGATCCCGGACTGGGAGGTCTTTGCGTGGCTGGTCGGACAGAAGCCCGTTCCTGACAATCATCGTGGCCCGGTTCTGGACCAGTTGATTGCATTCCGCTACGAGGCGCAGCCGGGCTGATCTGCCGAAAGCCTGCCATTGCGCCAGACGGGCTGGCGGGGCTTCCCGGAAACTGTTCTTCTGACGGGGCCTGCATATGACACCAGTGCAACTTCTTGCCAATCTGAAAGGCCCGGCAACGATTGCCGGAGCACCATTTGGCGCAGATGTGTTTGCGTTGGTCGAGGCGCTGCACTTGCGCGGCGGGCGGGCTGTCTATGTCGCGCGCGATGACAAACAGGCCGAGGCCGCGCGCAATTTTGCCGCCTTTGCCGACCCGGCGCTTGACGTGCTCGACCTTCCCGCCTGGGACACACTGCCATTTGACCGCATCAGCCCGACGCCTGGCGTGGCGGCACGGCGTTGCGCAGCACTTGCGCGCCTGTCACATCATGACGCATCGGCAAGCGCGCTGCTGGTCGTGACCACAGCGGCCTCGCTGGTCCAGCGCGTGCCCCCGCGCGAGACACTGCGCGCCGCCAGCCTTTCACTGGCCGGCGGGGAGCGTGTCGATCAGGAAAACCTGCTGACCTATCTTGCGACCAATGGATATGTCCGCACGACGACTGTGCGTGAGCGCGGCGAGTTCTCGATCCGCGGCGGCATTATCGATATCTATCCGCCGACATCACGCGAGCCGCTGCGGCTGGATTTCTTCGGCGACACACTGGAATCGCTGCGCCGGTTCGATCCGGAAACGCAGCGCACGACCGGACATATCAAGACCGCCAGTTTCGCACCGGTCAGCGAAATCCTGTTTACGGAGGGCGTCCACGGTGCCTTTCGCGAGCGTTATCTGACCCGGTTCGGCCCGCCCGGCGGTGATCCAATGTATGAGGCCGCGCGCGCCTCGATCCGCCGGCAGGGGCTGGAAAACTGGCTGTCGCTGTTTCACGACCATCTCGACACGCTGTTCACGCTGGTCGGGCCGGAAACCCTTTTCGCCATCGGCCCGCTGGCCGGCGATGCCGCAAGCGAACGCCTTGCCCAGATCGCTGACCATCACGGCGCACGGGTTGAGGCGGCTGGCGGCGATGCGCGCGCGGCAAAAGTGTTGCCCGCCGACGCGCTTTACCTTTCACCCGCTGAGCTGGAAACCGGCTTTGCCGGCGAGGCGGTCGCGCGTTTCAGCAGCGCAGAGCCGACAGGTCAGGCGCTTGATCTGGGTTTTCGCACCGGACGCGATTTCGGCCCGGAGCGTGCCCGCCCGGATGTCAATATTTTTGAAACGGTCGCCGGACACGCGCTCGCCCTGCGCCAGTCGGCTCGCACGGTGATCCTTGCCGGCTGGACGGCAGGTTCGACCGACCGGCTGCAGAATGTGATGCACGATCACGGGCTTGTCGATCTCGATCCGGCCTTCTCGCTGGCAGCTGCGAAGGGGGCAGGCCTTGTCGTCACGCAACTGCCGCTCGAACATGGCATTATCAGTGACAGTCTGGCGATCATCACCGAGCCCGACATGCTGGGTGACCGGCTCGCTGCGCCGCGTCGCCGCCGCAAGACCGCCAGTTTCATCGCCGAGGCGGGCACGCTATCGACCGGCGACCTGATCGTGCATGTCGACCATGGCGTCGGGCGTTATCGCGGCCTGTCGGCGATTGAGTATTCCGGCGCACCGCATGACTGCCTGGAGCTGGAATATGCCGGCGGCGACCGGATTTACCTGCCGGTTGAGAATATCGACCTGATCAGCCGTTATGGCGGAGAAGCCGGGGAAGGGACCGTTGACCGGCTCGGCGGTGCGAGCTGGCAGTCGCGCAAGGCCAGGGTAAAGAAGCGTATTCTCGAAATGGCCGCCGAGCTGATGGAGATCGCCGCCCAGCGTGCCCTGAAAACGGCTGAGCCGATCAATGCGGGTGAGGGCCTTTATGCGGAATTTGCGGCCCGCTTCCCGTTCGAGGAGACCGACGACCAGCTTAATGCGATCGAAGATGTGCTGAGCGACCTGATGTCGGGTCGCCCAATGGACCGGCTGGTGTGCGGCGATGTCGGCTTTGGCAAGACCGAAGTTGCGCTGCGCGGTGCGTTCATGGCTGCGATGAGCGGTTTCCAGGTCGCAGTGATTGCGCCGACAACCCTGCTTGCGCGCCAGCATTACCAGACCTTTTCCGAGCGGATGGCCGGCTGGCCGCTGGAAGTGCGCCAGCTTTCGCGTCTGGTCTCTGCAAGGGATGCCGCCAGCACCCGCGAAGACCTCAAGACCGGCAAGGTCGATGTCGTGATCGGCACCCATGCACTGCTGGCCGAAAGCGTCGATTTCCGCAATCTCGGTATGATGATCGTTGATGAGGAGCAGCGCTTCGGCGTCAAGCACAAGGAGCGGCTGAAGGAAATCCGCGCCGATGTGCATGTGCTCACCCTGTCAGCCACGCCGATCCCGCGCACGCTGCAGATGTCGCTGACCGGTATTCGCGACCTGTCGATCATTGCGACCCCGCCGGTCGACCGGCTTGCGGTGCGCACTTATGTCACCGAGTTTGATACGGTGACACTGCGTGAGGCATTGCTGCGCGAGAAATATCGCGGCGGACAGGCGTTTTTCGTTGCGCCGCGGATCGCTGATCTTGATGAGCTGGAAGCCTTCCTGCGCGATAATGTGCCGGAGGTGTCCTTCATCGTCGCGCATGGCCAGATGGGCGCAACTGAGCTCGACGACATCATGACAGCGTTTTACGAAGGCAAGTATGACGTGCTGCTGTCGACCACGATTGTCGAAAGCGGCCTCGATATTCCGCGCGCCAACACGCTGATCATTCATCGGGCCGACCGGTTTGGCCTGGCCCAGCTCTATCAGCTGCGCGGGCGGGTCGGACGCTCGAAACTGCGCGCCTATGCCTATTTCACCCTGCCAAGAAACCAGCAGGTCAGCGAAGGCGCAGAAAAGCGCCTGCGTGTGTTGCAGTCGCTCGACAGTCTGGGTGCCGGTTTCGAACTGGCCAGTCATGATCTCGATATGCGCGGATCAGGCAATCTGCTTGGTGATGAACAGTCCGGCCATGTCCGCGAGGTCGGTGTCGAGCTTTACCAGCAAATGCTCGAAGATGCCGTCAGGGCCCTTCGCGCGGGCGAAGGCGACCCGGCAAAACTTACCGATGACTGGTCGCCGCAGATAAGCCTCGGTCTCGCCGTCCTGATCCCGGAAACCTATGTCGAGGCGCTGGATGTGCGCCTGTCACTTTATCGTCGGCTCGCTGATATCGAGGGCGAGACCGAGCGCGAGAGTTTCGCCGCCGAACTGATCGACCGTTTCGGGCCGATGCCGGATGAGACCCGCCAGCTGATTGAAGTGTCGGCCTTGAAAGCACGCTGCAAGGCGCTTGGCATTGCCAAGCTTGATGCCGGGCCGAAAGGCGTGATCTTCGCCTTCCGCAATGACACGCGGGTTGACCCGGCTGATCTGATGACGCTGGTGCGCGCGCGGCCCTCGCAGTTGAAATTGCGCCCGGATTCGAAACTGGTGCTCAGCTCGCCGGCAGGCACGCCAGGCGAGCGGCTTGCGCAGGTCAGGCATCTGCTCGGCGAAATCGAGGGATCGGTGAGGCTTCAGGTTGCCGGGGAATGATGAAACGGGCCCGCCAGCGCTGACTGGATCAGCATGTCGGCACTGTTCCCGAGCCGGCGTTCGGCAACGCGCCATGACAGGCTGAGGCCAGCCAGTTCGCGAGCGCCGCCGGCATCCTCTCGACTTGCAAACAGGGCTTCAATCCGCCGCGCCAGTGTCACCGCGCCGCTATAAGGCGTCGCGCGCATCGAAATCATCACGCTGGTCTTGTCGATACGCGCGGCAAGATCGGTCATCCGCAGATTGGCGCAGAGCCAGCCGGCCAGCGCAAGCATCTGCTGCGGTGACACTGGCTCCCGCCCGCGCGGAACGGCCAGGCGCAGGCTGAGCAGGCTGAGCGATTGCTCGTGGGCTTCGCAGGCCTGTAATTGTCGTTTCAGGCAGGTACGCAAAAAGTCGCGTGAGAACAGCCCCGTGAACGGGTCATGCGTTCGCGATGTCAGGGCGATATGGCCGGCATGGGGCTGCAATTCCGGTGTATCGACAAGTTCATGGACGCACACGGCAATCGCGTCGGGCGACAGATCAGGGGCGATGATTTCGTCAACCACCTGCGCAGTGGCACCTTGCATGATGTCACCGAGCGCGGCAACACGCAGCCCGGGACGCGGGCGCGCGGCCAGGTCGGCAACGAGATCCAGACCCGGTCCGTCTTCCGCAAGATCGATCAGGCAGGCGGCAAATGCTCCGGTGTCAAGCAGTCTGAGCGCATTTTGCCGGCTGAGCGCGCCGTGCAGCACGCCGCCCTTTCGGGCAAAAGCGCGGTGCAGCGGATTGAAGCTTGCCCCGACCGGACCGACGAACAGGATTTGCGGCGGCTTTGCCTCTGCGGTCGATGGGCCCGGCGCGCCACCAAGCTCGGCAAATATCGCCCTGCGGATGTCCAGTTCACTCTGGCGCAGCATCTGACGCTGGCGAAGATCCAGCCGCGCTGCGAGGCTGGCAAGGTCTCCATCCCCGTTCAGGATGATTGCATCACGCAGGCGCACCGGGCTGGCGCATGTCGGGCGCAGCAGCACCAGTTCGGCATTCGCCCCTCGCAGGCTGGCCTCGCGAAGCGCGCTGATGTCCTGCGGCGGCAGGCTGGCGAGATCGGCCAGAACGGGCGTTGCACCGGCCAGCGATTGCGGCAACTGACCGGCTATCGGACGGAACCCGGAACGGCGAAGCTTGTCGAACAACGCATCGCGCCGCGGGCGGGTCGCCAGCACTTCGATCTGCGGGTGGAGAAAGGCCGGCTCGGTCATGTTTCGTGATGCCATCTGCGATACGACGCAAGGGAAGAGCTTTTCTTTGCAGCCATCTCTCTTAATGTCGGGTTGATCACGCCGCTTCGGTGTAAAAAACGTGTCACACGACCGGTCAGGGAGGCAGACCATGAGGCAGGGACCGCTTACGGGAATCAGGATTGTCGAATTCGCAGGCATCGGGCCGGGCCCGTTCTGCGGGATGTTGCTGTCAGACCTCGGCGCGGATGTCGTGCGCATTGACCGGCCGGGCGACGGCAAGCCGGGCCATCCGGCCGATGTGACCGGACGCGGGCGACGCTCGATCGGTCTCGATCTGAAAGACGCCGGCGATGTCGAGACC